>JBBSBH010000013.1:0-128202 GCA_038251405.1 Chitinophagales bacterium | reverse complement strand
TACCAAAATGCAAAATCACTTAGGTCAAACAATCTCTGTCCGAAAACCAAGCGAACCTATACCAGATGTAAAATCAATCTACACAAGCCTAAACTATAAATTGAAACCTTTTAGCTGTAAAAAATCCGTAGTACCCCACTCAGCTATATTTAAAAATGAAGCTTCTCATTTTCAGTACTTTAAATCTGGATAGCTGCAATATGGGTTAAATGAACTTATTACCCATAGCCCTACTTTTAAGCAAGCAGGTATTCATTTTTGTGAGTTTAGCTCCATAATAGGTAAAATGATTAAATATGAGGCTGTTGAAACCCAAGATGAATTTTATTTTTACCATAAAGGAATTAATGAACATAAAGAATACGATCTATTGTCCTACACTATTGTCGCGGAGCAAAATATGTTATCCATCTATAAAATCACTAAGGATTTTTCACATGTACTTCCAACTCGATTTGAGTTTGAGTCGAGCTTACAACCTGAAGTATTGAAATTGGTAAAGACCGAATTACCAGATATTCAGATATCTACAGGCCATGATAAGAATGCGGTCGTTTATAAAAAAGAAAATTTAGATGTTCCGAATAAATTTTATAATCAAGAAGAATATGATCGTAGACTTAACAATGCAAAGAAACGATGTGAAGAATTGCGCAGACCTCCATTTATTGATAAAGTTTATAAGATATTGATGGATGCATTAATAAAAAAGAAAAATGTAGTGACAGTAGTAGATCTTGCTAAGGAACTAAATAAATCTCCTAGAACTTTATCCCGAGATCTGGCAGAATTGAATTCATCTTACAATCAAATAAAGAATAAGGTAAGGAAAGACTTAATAATAGAATTGCTTAGTAAAAATACTTTTGATCAGGCCAAGCAGTATGCTGAAGCTATAAAGATGGATGGTCCAGTTCTCAGCACTTGGTTTAAAAAAGAATTTGGAAAGACATTTACTAAATATATAAAAAATAAAAAAGGCCAGTGATTCTGGCCCATAATTTCTAAAGGTAATAACTTAATGACCGCCGCTCACGAATGAGTTCCCTCCTCCAACAGTGAAGTGTCCGCCACCAGTGAAGTGTCCGCCATCAACGAAGTTACCTCCTCCTCCAACAAAGTTACCGCCTCCACCGCCAATGAAGTTTCCCCCGCTAACAAATTGACTGCCGCCAACTAGATTAGCACCCCCAATTGGATTCTTTTGGCCTAAAGCCACACCAATAATAGTAAGCATTGCAAAAGCAATGATCAAGGTCGATTTAATGTTTGTTTTCATAAGAATTTGATTTTGTTTATACAATAATATAGGAGATTTTTAATGAATTTGGTTAACAATTACACTTGTCTATTTTTGAAAACTAGTTGTCCTTTTTTCATAATTTATCTTAGATACTTATAAATAAATTAGAGCTAAATTTAATAACCCCGTGCCTAAAATGATAGTTCCAAATCCAATCACAAAAATTACTAACCTAGGTGATTCAATTAATCATCCATTAGTGCACTACAAGTTTTCTACTTCAATTACCGCAAAGCGCATCCCCATCCCCAACCGCTCAGGTGTAGACTTTGTATCATTAGACACCATACTCTACTGTCATTCCGATGGTAATCTCACCTGGGTATTCCTAGAAAAAAATAAATTTGTGGTAAGTCGAAATCTAAAACAAATGGAAGCACTATTATCGAGACATAACTTTATACGAATACATCATCAGTATCTTGTAAATGCAAATCATATAGTGAGGTATGAACGCGGCGATGGAGGTTGTATAAGAATTTCCACCGGAGATGAATTACCTGTATCAAGAGATGGAAAAAAGAAATTTATGGAAAAATTGAAAGATTGGGTGTGACTTGCTTAATTTGGTTGTATCTGCACTCAAATTACAGATTTCTATACTATTCCTGGTTGTAAAATGGCTAATTCCTATTTTGATGGGCTAGGAATTTTAATTGCGAAAATGTCAGAGCTGTTGGCTCGAAAAATTTATGAGCAATGGATTTTAATCCATTGTCAAGTCGAGTACTAATAAAAGAGCTGTAGGCCTACCTGTCCGGTAGGCAGGCTCGGAGCATATTATTAAGTTTTATTATATAGCTTGAACTACAGTTCTACTATGGGCTAATGATATTGGGGGAGGCGTTAAAAACCCGTTCCTCCCATTCCTATTAAATAACCCAAGGGTAAGCTCTAGCCCATCAAATTGAGAATTAGCCTGTAAAATTGAAATTCCTTAAACTTTCTTGGTGAATCCAGTTGATTAAATATTTTTACATATTATATCTTTGGTAAAAATAATGGCCGCCAAAGTAAAATATACCGATCAGGAATACCTCAGTGCCATTCGATCTGGTGATCCCATCATTCTAAAGTCCTTACTTGTGGTTACAAAAAAAATAATAGCCAAAATCGTTTATACTGGTAATGGAACGATGGAAGATATCCTCGAAGTACAATCATCTGTGCTGGAAATATTGTTCACCCTGGATAGAAACTCCAAATTGGATATATCTAAATCCCTAATGGCTTATGTGCATACCATAGCCACAAGATATTTTGCACAAATCAAAAGAAAAAGAGGAAATTTAAATCTAATAAAGGAGGTGGAAATGGTACAAGAATTTGGTTTTGAACAAGAATTAATTGAAATGGAACGAATGAATTTTTTTAAAGGCAAATTAAAATTATTGAAGGAAGGCTGTAAGGATTTATTGGAATTTTGCTGGTCAAATGAGGATGCAACTATGCAGGATGTAGCAAAGAATTTCAACTGGGCCAGCGAAAATGTTGCTTCTGTAAGAAAGTTTGAATGTACCAAAAAATTAATACGACTGGTGAAAGCTGATAAATTATATAATGAATATCTGTAGATGGTGATGGAACAAAAGGATATACCGATAATAGAAGCCTGGATAAAAGGTAAGCTCCATGGAGACGATCTATTATCTTTTGAAAAAAGGATGACAAATGATGCTGAATGGGCTGAAGAGGTAAAAATATATCGATACTCCAAAGAGACATTCTCAGATAAAGAAAGACTTGAATTCAGAAAAAAAATTGAGATTATTCAGGTTGACATTGATAAAGAAGAATCAAATAAGAAGGGTTTAAAATGGTACTTTATTTTTATCCCCATCGCTCTATTGGGATTGATCGCATGGTATTGGATAAGCTCATCTCCAATTAATACTCCGGGGACTGGCAGTACTATTGAAGCCATAGATAGCTTTCCTGAAGTACAGGATAAATTATTATTAGATGACACTTTGAAACCCAATGAAAATACTATGGAGCAAGGGATTTCTTCAAACCCTAAATTTTCGGATAAAGAATTAATTGCTATGGCGGATTCAAAAATATTTGATCCTCTTCAGGAAATAAACCTGCGCAGTGAGACTGAAAAACAAAATAACTTATTGAATAAAGCGATTTCAGATTATAGACAAGGATCTTATCGAAAGGCAATACAAAAAGCTAATGAATTAATGATCAATGATTCCTTGAAATCAAATGCGACACTTTTGTTGGGATTGGCACATTTCAGATTACATGAGTATATCGAAGCCTATGCTGCATTTCAGCAGGTACTTGCATTAAGTGAGCTGGCACCGGATCCACTCGAATGGAATATATTAATGACCCAATTGGCACAAAAAAACAGGTCTGAAAAGACTTTCCATCAGCTATTAGAAAAAATACTTTCTGACAAACAGCACAGTTACTATGATAAAGCTTTTGAGCTTAAAAAGGTCATTTCAAATTAAAGTTTTGAAGGATCTCCATGCAATACAAATCCTGCCCAATAAAATGGGTGAGCGTACATATCATTTCGATGGCTTTTCCTAAAATCTAATTTTGCTTCCCATAGTGCTTTATTTTTTGGAAGTCCTAGTTTTAGATAATGGTAAAAGGAAACCATTATTTCCTGAGCACTCTTATCCTCAACTTTCCATAGTGATGTGACTAAACTACTAGCTCCGGCATATGTAAAACTCCTGGCTAATGAAATCAGGCCCTCTCCAGACTTCAGATTACCTATACCCGACTCACACGCTGATAGTGTTACTAATTTTGCCTTTAATTGCATATTGTAAATATCTCTTACATATAGCTTTTCGAAGTTCTGGTCATTGGCAGTATCTGCAAAAGCAAGCCAACCGTACTCACCAAGTTTTCCGTTTGCATTGGCATGGGTACTCAGATGAATGATGTCATAAGCGGGAGCTTCATTTAAAAATATTTCCTTTATTGCGTTAGTTCCAGTGTATGTATGGCCATTAAAAAAGGAAGCTATGCTTTTAACTTCTTTGCCAGATGCCGGAAGGTTAATAAGTGTATCCCGCATCTTTATATCATCTTCATTGCTTATCATGCTTTCTTTTGAAGTACTGAAAAAAGGAGCCATGGCAATGAGATTTGCTGATCCTGAAGAATTATTCTGGTACATAGCTTCATCCAAAAGTTTTATAGAAAATGAATAACTTATTTTGTGTTCTGCTCCAAAATATTTATGCTGATAAAATCTTGTTGATACAGTCGGTCTTTCACTTAAGAGCGTTTCAAACGGAAGGTAATTCAGATCCTCATCAGGGATAATGATGACTTCATCTGATAATAAATGCTCTACAGGCTTAATTAAAATATTATATAGGGAATCAGACAGGGTTACAAAATTAGCTGCATCAACCTTGTTCAGAATATTAAAATTTGAATTTTTTGTAAATGAAGAAGTATATCTGTATATTAAATCAGATAGGCCTGATAATTTATTTATAGGGATGGGTATCTCCGTAAATGTATCTTTGGATATTAAAAAAATATGTACTACGTTTTCAGTCATAAAATACTCTAAGATTGTTTGATCCTGAAATAGTAGATTACTTTGTATAAAAGGTACATCTAATGCTTTATTTGAATTTTTCAATTTCAAATAAGCGGGGAATTCAATCTCAATTTTTTCAACAAATTTATCAAGTACTAGTCGCTTCGATACAAGCACTTTTCTGCTTTGTGCAATACTCGAATCTATTATTGCACCTACTTTATTTGCTTTAAGATCAATATTTTTGGCTAAATCGTTTATTTCGCTTTTTAATGTAGCAATCCTATTTAATGCTGAATCAGGAATATTTGCGAATTTGGTAGCTTTAGAAGAAATAACTGCTTCATACAGTAGCTTGCTTTTAGATTCTTCACTTAGCAAAAAATTTCTTTCAATTATTTTTTTGTCTTTAGTAATAATATATAATTGTCCATTATTAAGGATAGCGCCTGCATTGATGTCATGCATAGAAGAATTTAAATTGATTGTCTGGTCAGACTCTGCATATTTTTCAAAATATTGGAGTGCTATCCTGGCTTGACTATATAAATCCGCAGCTATTGACAAATTTTCAATCTCTCCCCTTTTTAAATAAAATGAATTAAATAATTCAGCTTTCAAAAATAACAGGCTATACAAAGCCTCTTTATGACCACATATGGCTAAATCATTCACCTCTTTATAATTTAATATCACTAATCCACTATCGACTAATTTCATTGCTGATTCATAGTCTCCTTTGAGTTTTAAGACAGCAGCTATATTTAAATATGTTGATGGAAGTTGATCTTTATAAATGGCCAAGTTCATTAAATTGATCTGAAGTGCTTTATCCATATAACTCAAAGCAGTATCTAATTCATTTTTTGCCTTATAAACCAACCCAATGTTTAATAATACTTTACGAAGGGCCATATCGTACGGTTGCAAAAATGTCTTTCTTAAATGATACGTTTTTAGATAATAATCTATTGAAAGTTCGTATTGTTTTTGAATAAAAAAAATTTCTCCTAAATTATTATATCCGTTAGCGAGTCTTATATTTTCTTCTCCATATAATATTTTTCTTATTTCTAATGCTTTTTTTGTATATTCTATTGCTTTGCTGTAATCCTGTAAGTTCATATAACTCACGCCGATATTAGTATAACATATGGCTATATCCTCATTATTTTTATTAAATAATTTTTGATTTATTTGAGCAGCATGTTCAAACATGGAGATGGCAGATTCAAATTTATTTACATTATTAAAGTTGACACCATTCCTTATATACATAAAAGCCGTTCGAGCATGGTCCTCACCATAGGTAGTTATGCATAATTGTAGACCCTCATTCAAAATCTTTATAGCTTCGGCATAATTTCCTAATCCCCGATAAACCAGGGATAAGTTTACAACCGTTGCTTCGATGTTTTGAGTGAATTTTGGATTCCCCTCCATCATTATATGATATCCTAATTCCTGATAATGCAAACTAGAATCCATTTCTCCAGAGCCTATAAAAAGTAAACCCTTTTCAACATACGATTCACCTACTCTTCTGTTATCAACTCCATACAACTGCTTGGTAACCTCAATGCTGGAATCCATATATTGATGGGCTAATTGATATCGTTTCTTTAATACCTCAAACCATGCTGACAAGCGGAGTATCTCAAAATAGAAATTGGAAATACTACCATCAGTGGCGGCACAGTAAACTCTTGCGCTATCAAGATAAACCTCTGATTTTGAATTATCTCTTTGATCAAGTGCATTTCTAATATGATTTAAAAAGTATTCTCTAGTAGTGGAGTCTGAAAAAAATGCTGAATTTAAAGATGCGGCATTGAGCTTTTGAGTAGTTCCAAATAAAATACAAACCAGGATCAGCTTTACTAAATGATTCATTTTGATAGGGTTATGCTCCAAATTTAATCAAAAGTTCAATTTTTAAGTAACCTATCAATAAAAACAATGCAAAAGCATGTAAGAATTAGTGTTGAATCTACTCTATATAGTATCAATGCGCCTGATGATGAAAAATCAATTATTGAATAATGCACATTCAAAGCAGTTAGTTCTAGCCAAAAATGCTAAAATTTCATTGCCGATAAATAATGGTTTCAATTTTGTGCGTTTCGATGATATCAGTCATTTTTACTCTGATAAAAACTATTCATTTGTTCATTTTATTGATAGGAGTAGTTTTCTGGTTGCTATGCCATTAAAGGAATTGGAAAAAAAGTTAAGTCAGCTTAGGTTTTATAGAAATCACCATCAAATATTAGTAAACCTGGATCATATCAAAAGATTTGAAAAGGGGGACGGAGGAGTAATTATATTATCCAATGGAGTGCAGTTGCCCATTAGTAGAAATAAGAAAATGGAGTTTCTTGAGATGATTAAGCAAGGCATTATATAATTCATGGAGAGTGAAATGGACAATTATAATCCAGATTATACCAAATATATGTTCATACCTACCAGATATACAATATTATAAAATTCATCTAGCATAAGACATATTTTCACCATAACAAATCCTTATTATGAAAACCATTAATACAATTTCAACCATTTTACTTATTGTTGTTTATTCATTGTTCAGTTTTCAAATAAATGCACAAACTTCATGTTCTAATTACGCATTAGATTTCAATGGTTATAATGATTTTGTGTTATTTCAAAATCAATTTCCTTTAAACGCACCAGGAAATGTGACGGTAGAATTTTGGGTGTATCTTAAGGATTTTGGATATGGTTATGGCTCTCCTAATGGCGTTTTTTATAGTAGGCCAGATTCCGATCCATTTGCCAGGGAAAAATACAATTTTGAATTGCACGGGCATTATTTAAAGTTATACTATAACGGTCCGGCTGATTTCAGAATTTACCATGTACTCGGAAGTACAGCTTTTATTCCTTTCAATACATGGACGCATATTGGTGTAGTCAGAAGTGGAAACGATTACAGTATCTACACCAATGGAATTCTAGATCAAACTACCACAGATGCAAACCCTGACATTCCAAGTACTATAGGATGGACCATGTGCACTAATCAAACTTCATTATATATTGCATTAGATGAGTTCCGAACATTCAATTTTGCAAAGACACAAGCTCAATTATTATCTCAAATGAATTTAAGGCTCATTGGAAATGAAACAGGGTTGACTGGTTTGTGGAATTTTGATGAGGGAACTGGAAAAATTACTTATGATAAATCGGGGAATGGCAATAATGGAATATTAGGAGGCTCTGGCCCCGATGAATTTGTATACAGACCTGATTGGGTAATATCTTCTGCTCCTATAGACTTTAATGATTCTGATAATGATGGAATAAATGATTGTCTGGATGATTGCCCAAATAACCCCAATAAAACCTCCCCAGGAACCTGTGGATGCGGAGTAGCTGATGATCTCTTATGGTATCTAGATGCAGATCATGATGGGTATGCAATAGCTATTATTAATGCTTGTGAATCTCCTGGAATTGGATATACGCTTTCCGTACTTCCATTGGGTGATTGTAATGATGATAATAATACAGTTTTTCCCGGTGCGTACGATGGCAATTGTGATAAAATTGATAATGACTGTGATGGATTGATTGACGAAGATTTGGTTTTAACGGAATGTCAGGAGTGTACGGAAGAAGGGTTAATTACCCATGAATTGCTTACCTGGTATTTGGATCAGGATCAGGATGGTTTCGCTTGTGATTGCAGAAGTGGAGTAATTTTGTCTTGTAATAATCCTGGAGAAGGATACACGTTGACAGTATTACCAACAACAGACTGTGACGATATAGATCCACTTATTAATCCAAATGCTGTAGACATTCCCTGTAATGGTGTAGATGAAAATTGTGATGGACATGATGCTATTTGCAATCCTTGTATTAGTGGTGATGCTGATAACGATGGAATATGTGATGAAATAGATAATTGTCCTGGCGTGTATAATCCTTTGCAAATTGACTCTGACTGCGACGGAGTAGGCGATGAGTGTGATCTTTGCCCAGGAGGTATAGATACTATAGATCGAAATCATGACGGAAAACCAGACTGTGCATTCCCCCCTGATTTTTCTTTATTACCATCTTCCTGGATTTGTTCAAATAATAAAGTGTTCGTTTGCGTAATGGAGGGATCAGGTGGTGGAAAAACAAATTGTATAAGCAAAAACGGAGTAAAGGGAGTTGTCAAAAAGGGAAAACCAAATTATTGTGGGCCATGCTTTCAGGCAAGTTGTGTGTCGAATTTCAAGACAGACTATAATTTTCAAAATAAAGAATCCTGGTCTATTTATCCTAACCCTACTTCGGGAGAGTTCAATATTAAATTAAATGATCCAAAATTGTCGGGCGGTGAGTTTATTATTTACTCCCTGGATGGCAAAAAAATAATGCAACACAAGTTAAATGGTAATAAATTTAAATTTAATGAACCTAAAATGAGGCCAGGCGTATATTTTATTACATTGATTCTAGGAAATGATGTGGAAACTAAAAAATTATTAATTAACTAGCCATTGAGATTAAGTGTAGATGGTTTATGCTTGTACGGAAATAAAATCTGGATTTTACCCCTCTCCAAAAACATCCTTCCAATTAACCACTAAATCCTCTAATACTCCAGACCTTAAGTCAAAAGTTTCTTCCCCATCAGCAGTGCTGAATAAACTGTACTTATTATTTACTAATGTATATACTGATGCTGTTTGATACATGGGATCTACAATCCAATATTCTTGTACACCAAATCTTTCGTAGTCTTGTTTTTTGTCTATATAATCTCTTTGAATGGAGCTCTTAGAAACTATTTCAATCAATACATCAGGAGCCCCAAAGATTCCTTTTTCTTTGATGATAGACTTATGATCCTGAGCTACAAATATCAAATCGGGTTGCATTACAGTACCTTCATCGAATATTACATCTAAGGGTGAAGTATAAAACTTCCCCAATTTATTATTTACTATAAAAGATCCAATGATTAGGGTTAATCTGAATACTATCTGTTGGTGTATTTCACTTGGTGAGGACATATCGATGAGTTCATTATTTCGCAATTCATATCTCGACTCAGCAGGCAGCTCTTTGAGCATTTTGGAATAAGTCCATTTGGTATCGGTGATTGAATCTGGTGACATAGTATTAACGATGCCTGTAAAAATACAGGAATTTGGCGGTAAGGACAAACAGGTAATAGCCCTTATTTCAACCGCTGCGTAATATTGAAATCCTGGAGCACGGCATCTAAGATGGGATCTTCCCCTTTCTGATACTTGTCTTTCAGGTGATAGCCGTAGAAACCACTGAGGGTGCTCCAGTACATGGCCGTAAACCCTCCTTTAACATCTTTGATCAAATCATAAAATGGCACATCCAGTTCGCGTTCGATCATCTTGATCAATACTTTGCCCTGCGTGCGTGTCATGTTTTTGAAGGTCTCTTTATAGTCCTGGGTATATTCATTTTCCTTATTCAGCGTCTTAACGAATTTGCGTTTTTTGTGACGACTCAGGTCTTCTGTTTCTTCTCTGATCTTGCGATATACATCTATAGCCTGCTTGGCATATGGATATACATCTGCAGCGTAGCGTTTGTACCGCATATACAGGCGGTATTCATCATAATCTTTAAAAGTACGCGGGGATGAAATATGTACATCCTGGAGGTCTGCAATGAACAGGGTATCTGTTCCATTAATCATTAATTTTACGACCTGGCCCTGTACTACAGTTCTTAATTCTTTGTCTATACTATCTTTTTGCCCTATAGATATAAGAGGGAATAAAAAAAGGACCAAAATGTAAAAATTTGATTTCATTTCGCTTAGAACATGCGAACTTCGTGGAAAAGATTGACTCTTTAACTTCGTTAATATTTTGATAACTAAAAACTGCAATCTTTTTTACTCCCATTGATAGGCAAAATAAGTAGTGGGTACAGTCCCTATATTTTTGATGCCATGCAGTACATTGGATCCGAGGTAATATAAATCCCCTGCGCCCGCTTTGTATTGACCAGTTCCTATCAACATTCCGGTGTTGCCCTCTACGATGAGGATTATTTCTTCAGCTTTGTGCGTATGTGGATCGTGACTTTCGAGACCCGGATTGAGTGTGGTCACATGCATCTCAAATCGCTGAGTTTGACTGGTGCGTTGATTAAAAAAACTTCTTACCCCTCCTTTGTCATGCGCATAGAACGAAATATTTTCCCAAAACTTTACAAAAAGAATGAGCAGTAACTGATCCGGCATTTTGATCCTTTGCTTCGCAATGCATGAGATAGTAAAAATTATCCTTTTCCGATCTATTTTCTAATCTGAATTTGTCTCCTTTGGTGATTATGGCAATGCTTCCTGGACTAAGGCTTACATTTAGATGTTTAGTTTGAATGTTTGAATTTCCGGTTTTAGCAATAATCAGATATTCACCCATATTCACCGGGATTTTTTTGGACTTTTTATGGGGTGAAAGTTTAATCAAATCCAGAAAAAGATTTTTTACCGGAGATCCATCACCATTGAGCAATTTTCCCTCAGAACGACCCAGGTATGATTTAGATTCAATATTCTGACTAAAAGCCGACAAAGAAAACAATGCACAAACACATAGGTAGAACGATTTCATTTCACACAAATGTTTTTAAAAAATAAAAGAAATGGCGCTATTCACCATATAATGGACGATGGAAGAGAGATCTATGAAAAATATAAGCATGCCGCTGATCAAAGACCCGTGCGTGTGGAGATAGAGATTTGAACTTTATGAAAATGAAAAAAGCCATGCGTTCAATTGAGCGATGGCTTCTTCAAAAAATACTTGCCTTGTGAGTTTCTTATTTTGAGCTCGTACTTATTTTATTTTTTCAAAAGATCTCTGATTTCTCCTAATAGGATTTCTGAAGGACTAGGCCCCGCAGGTGGTGCTGCTGCTTTAGATTTATTAGCAGCTTTTACAATCAGGAAAACTGGAAAAGCAATGAACAGAAAATCAATAATGGACTGTAAGAATTTTCCAATTCCAAATACTATGGCTGGCTCAGCTACCTTTCCATCAGCTCCCATCACCGCTTCTTTAATAGTAAAGCCCCATCCAGGGATATTCACTTTGAATATGGCACCAATCACTGGCATCAATATGTCTTCAACCAGGGAACCAACAATTTTTCCAAAGGCGGCACCCAGTATCACGGCAACAGCCAGATCCAGTACATTACCTTTATTGATGAAATCTCTGAATTCTTTAATCATAAAATATAATGATTATGTTTTGAATAGTAAATGTATAAAAGATTCCTGGACAAATTAAATAATTCTCTATATGGAAAAAAGACGCGTGCTGATTTAACATACAGCAGTGTGGAAATTGTAGCGCAGATAATAAGTCAGATCATATTCATTTGTTGAAATCGTTTTTAGGAATTCACATTTTATACTTTCATTTTTTAAAATTAAAAACATATCTTGGTTTTAAATCAAAACAAATTATGAAGCATATCATTTTACCATTTTTTATTCTCCTGTTTTCATGTGTTACTATGAAGGCGCAGTATAAAGCTGAAAGTATCAAAACACAAGCTATCACTGATATCCAGGGGCAATACGAAACCTATAAAAAGACTGCATTTCAGATTTGGGAATATTCAGAGCTGGGCTATAAAGAACAAAAAAGCAGTGCTTTGTTGCAATCTCTGCTAAAAGAAAATGGCTTCACCGTGCAAGCTGGTGTGGCAGAAATACCTACGGCTTTTGTAGCTACCTATGGAACAGGATCACCTGTAATTGGAATACTTGGAGAATTTGATGCACTGCCCGGTCTCAGCCAGCAAGCAGTACCCGAAAAATCTCCGGCAGAAGGTCGTACATCCGGACACGCTTGTGGGCATCATTTATTTGGCACTGCTTCTTTGGCAGCGGGAATTGAGATAAAAAAGTTAATGGCTGAAAAGAAATTGACTGGAACAATAAAAGTTTTCGGTTGCCCGGCGGAAGAAGGAGGTAGCGGTAAAGTATACATGGTGCGGGCCGGCCTATTCAATGATGTAGACATAGTGGTACATTGGCATCCGGGGGATGCTAACAGCATTACCATGACCAGTGCTTTGGCTAATAAATCTGCCAAGTTTCGGTTCAGAGGCCTATCAGCTCATGCCGCAGGTGCCCCAGAGAAAGGAAGATCTGCTCTTGATGGTGTGGAAGCTATGGATAATATGGTAAATATGATGCGGGAGCATGTGCCCCAGGAGACACGCATTCACTACGTGATTACGGATGGTGGTAAAGCGCCGAATGTAGTCCCTGATTTTGCAGAGGTTTACTACTATGTAAGACATCCTCAGAGAGATCAGGTAAAAATGATATTTGATAGAGTGGTGAAAGCAGCCAATGGTGCTGCCATGGGTACGGAGACTACCGTAGACTATGAAATTATTGGTGGAACACACGACCTATTATTGAATAAATCTTTGGCTGAAGCAATGCAGGCAGACCTGGAAAAAGTGGGCGGTGTAAAATATACCCCTGCTGAAATAGAATTTGCTAAAAAATTGCAAACCAGTTTTAATTATAGTGTTCCCAATATTATGCAAGCTGATAGTGTAAAAAGTCTATTGATTGAAATGAATGCAGGGGGAGGGTCTACGGATGTAGGCGATGTAAGCTATGCAGTGCCCACTGTGGGCATGCGCGCTGCCACCTGGGTGCCCGGTACACCTGCGCATAGCTGGCAAGCCGTAGCATGTGGTGGAACTGAAATCGGCACCAAGGGGATGATGGTAGCAGCAAAGACCATGGCTTTGATGGGAATTGACTTATTTACCAGGCCAGATCTGGTAGCTCAGGCCAAAGCAGAATTCAAAATGGTAAGAGGCAATTATAAATACGAAGCATTATTAGGAGAGCGAAAACCTGCTTTAAACTACCGCGACTAATTTCTGTAATAATAAAGCTAGTACTTTTGACCTGAATGCGAGTTGTATATGTAGTTCTTACATTTTTGGTATTTTCCCAGGTGGTTAAAGGTCAGACAGGAGGACGGTCCGTATTTCAAATACTGGATTTAGCTCCTTCCGCACGCACTTTAGCACTCGGTGGAAAAATGATCAGTGTCCAGGATAGTGATGTGGTATTAGCACAACTGAATCCATCCATAGCAAAGTCTTACAGCACCCATCAAATTGCATTCAATCAAAGTTTTTATTATACTGGTTCTTCTTACTCTACACTGAGTGGAACCTATCATTTATCAAAACAAAATATTACGCTCATTGGCGGATTACAGTCATTGCGACATGGCGATATCCAGGGTGCTGATGAATACGGCAATAAAACAAACTCTTTTTCATCATCAGAAAATCTAATCTCTTTAGGAGCATCAAAAAAGCTTTTTGATCCTTTATTTATCGGTATCAATCTGAAATTGGTGTTTTCCAATATCGAATCTTACCAAAGTAGTGGCCTGGGTATCGATCTGGGTGCATTTTACAAACTTAAGGAGAATAAAAGTTTAGGTTTAACTGTAAATAATATAGGTACTCAATGGAGTCCTTATCAAAATTTGAAAGAAAATTTGCCCTTCGATATCCGTGTGGGATATACTCAAAGACTGGAGCATGTACCATTTCAATTTTCTTTGACTGTGCATCATTTGCAAAAATGGAATTTGAGGAGCATTGATGAAGAATCTACAATTAATGTTCTGGGGGAACCATTACCGGGGCCTTCGGCCTTTTCTAAAGACCTGGATAATATTTTTAGACATTTTATTTTAAATACGGAAATATTTCTAGGGAAAAACGCCCCTTTAAGATTAAGGTTAAGTTACAATCACCAGCGACACCAGGAGCTTAAAGACCAATCTTATCGTGGGTTTTCAGGGTTTGGTGGGGGCGTAGGTATCCAAATGTCGAAGCTGGTAATAGACTATGGATTGGCTAATTATCACCTGGCTGGATCCGTGCATGCCATCGGAATAGCTTATCGTTGGTAACGACGATTCTATAGTAATAAATCCTATTGAAAAGACATTGGTATCACTGATTGGGTAATTCTCTCTGGATTTCTTTCTGCTCATTCATTTTCTTGAAAGTAAAAAAATCCACCCCAGCAAAAAGTCATATTTCACCCAACCAAATTGTAATTTTATACTATTTGGGTTAATCTGATGAATATTCATTCGGAGTTAGGCTCTAAAGGGTTAATTTTACAGGAATGACTTTAAGAATATGTTTTCTGATGATCCTGTTTTCGGGTAAACTATTTACTCAAACTTCGGTCAGTATCAATGGTGTAATCAGAGAAGCTTTTAGTCTGCAGGCATTATCCGGAGCAAAATTGATTTTTACAAATGAAGCCAATAAGACCTGGGAATCTGCATCAGATTCACTGGGTAAATTTAGCATTCAGAATATCGAACCTGGAAGATTTAATATCCATATTTCACTAAATAGATATCAGACCGAAAACATCACTGGCTATTTAATTGGTCGTACCAAAGGAGAATTGATCTTTGAGCTTCATCTCAATACAACAGACTTACCCGAACTAGTAGTATCTGAAAGAAAATCGGGAGCCTATGTAAATCCACTGTCCAATATTCTAGTAGTTACTCGTGAAGAGACAGAAAAATTACCTGCAGGATTCTTTGATCCAGCAAGACTTTTTACCAATCAGGCAGGAGTAACCAGTATGAATGATGGCGCCAATCATCTGGTAGTTAGAGGTAATAATCCAGCTTTCACAAAATGGATGATCAATGGAACTGAAATAGTAAATCCAAATCACCTGAGTAATGCTGGTACATTTAATGATCAGGCTAGTACCAGTGGAGGAGGTGTAAATATGATCAGCGCTACAGTATTGGACAATACCTATCTGCACAAGGGGCCATATGATGCTACCCTGGGTAATGCGCTGGCAGGTGCTTTAGATTTGAACTTAAGAAAAGGAAATACCGATGAATTAAAAACTGAAGCTCAAATTAGTCTGCTTGGATTGGAGATCGGCTTACAAGGGCCACTTTCTAAAAAGGGAGCATCTTTTATTACTCGGTATAGATATTCTACAGTCGGTCTATTAGCAGATTTCGGTGCAAAATTCGGGGATGAAAACATAAACTACCAGGATTTTATGGCCAACCTTTCTTTCCCTTCTGCTAATCGGGATCTTTCGTTTTTTGTGTTTACCGGGAATAATGTGAATGACTATACGGGCAAGCAGGATAGTACCCTGCGCACCATCGATAAAGAAAGATATAATATCAGATTTAATGGTGGACAACTAATAGCGGGGATGTCTCTTGAATCCAGGTTAAACAAACGAAATAGATTTCAAACTGATATTATTTATTCCAATCTGAACAATAAAAGATTCAATGAGTTGATTGACTTCAATGATCCGGGATTTGAATCGAAAAACTTTCAAGGCAAATGGAGTATACACCCCCGGTGGATTTCAGTATATGGTAATAACAAAGTATGGACTACCGGATTTCAACTACAAGTGAATAGAGATAAAACCAGCTATAACGTAGTAAGCCCTAATCTGGAAGCAAGAGGGGATATCAAATATCTCACCAGTCAGCCCTATACTAATCTTTTAATAGAATCGGGAAAATGGTCTGTCCAGGCAGGTTTACATGGAATGATTTCCAAATCTGATGTTTCTATTGAACCAAGGGTTGAACTAAGATATCAAATGCAATCCAACAAAAGTATTCTTTTAAGTCTTGGTAAATATTCTCAATTGCCTTCTCCCATTACTTATTTCAAATCTTTGGATTACAGACTCATGAAATCCTGGCAAGGACAGATTAATTACGATGTAATCTTCAATAAACATACCTGGAGCACTGCTGCTTTTTATCAGCACCATTTTGATATTCCCACCAATAGATTTAATCAATCTTTTATGAATGAGCCTGAGGGATTCCTACCTTATTATTTTCAAAGCTCTAAAGGAAATGTCTATGGTATAGAGACTTCTTACAGTGGGACTATGGGTAAATGGAGTCATCAGCATAATGTATCTGTTTTTACATCAGATTATTTTATTAACCAGGATATTAATGGCACTACCCGCTTTGATCAAAGATTTTTATTTCATAATAATATAGGTAGAGAATGGTCTGGTAATAAAGCCAGGTCAAAAAAAATAATAGGTCTGTTCGCAGGTATACATTATAGTGGTGCTTTAAAAGATTCTCCTGTAGACAATTCTAATCCAAGCCTGGCATATAGTATTAAAAGGCCGGATATTTTCAGGTTAGATCTTAGGATATATCGCCGCAAATTTTATCAACATATGAATACGCTTTTAGCTTTAGATATTCAAAATCTTACTAACCAACAAAATTTTTCCTATTCCTATTTCGATACTATCAAACAAGCCATTAATTTTCAATATCAACTGGGTGTATTACCCAATCTTTCCTATACCATAGAATTTTAAGATTATGAAATATTTTTATCTTTTTCTCTGCTTCATGTTTATCAGTTTTGCGGCAGTCCAATACAATGACCCTGATCCATATATTTGGGGGCCATACTACCTGCTCATTGCATTCATTTGCTTTTTAGCTTTTAAAAACAGATACATATTTTGGCTGGCAGCATCTGCTTTGGCAGTTACCCTTTTCTGGGCAGCCACCTATGTACCGGATGCCATCGACTGGGTGCGGCATGGTGAACCCAATATTGCAGGGGCTATGAAAGCTGAAACTCCCTATATTGAAAATATGCGCGAATTTCTTGGATTGGTAATCTGCATTTCGGTTTTAGGCTTTTTAATGCTTAAAAATAGAAGACTAAAGACTTAATTTATTCTTTTTTCTTCTCAATAATATTTTCCTTAGATCTCCATTATTGGCAAAGAATTCAGATCTTTAAAACTTCTATGAATACAGATAGAATTGGAATTGAAGGCATTAAAATATTTGCTCACCACGGATATTTCGAAATGGAACAAAAACTTGGAAAAGAGTTTACCATAGATGTCTATCTCACATTAGAACTTAAAGAATCAGGGGAAAGTGATAAAATCAGAGACACTTTCAATTATATGCACGTGATCTCCATTTGTGAAAGAGAAATGGCAATAACCTCCAAGTTACTGGAACACGTGGCACATCGCATTGCGATTGCCATAAAGGAAAAATCAAACTTATTACATGCTGTCACTGTGAGAATCAGCAAGCCACAACCCTTGCTTCCCATTCAAATAAATCGATTCTTCGTAGAAGTAAATGTGTAATTTAGCTCCTCATTTTTAATCTTAATGTTTTTATAACTAACTAAATCCCACTCCGGGGCGTTGATTCTTTCAAAACTCAATCAAATGAAAAAATATTTCGTATTTCTTTTACTTTCTATTAGTATGACTTCCTGTGCACAATTTTCAAAGCTAAAATTACCATCGATAGGAGGTCTAGGCCAGGACGAAATTGCCAATGGCCTAAAAGAGGCTTTGAATAATGGAATAGGTAAAGGGGCTGATTTATTGAGTCAACTGGATGGATACTATAAAAGTCCTTATAAAATACTTTTACCAGAGGAAGCTAAATCAGTGATCAATAAATTGCAGATAGTGCCCGGATTTAATGACCTGGAGCAAAATCTTGAATTAAGAGTAAATCGTGCTGCAGAGCTAGCTGCTCAAAAAGCAAAGCCAATATTTGTAAAAGCCATAAAAGAAATGAATTTTAGAGATGCTACTAATATATTGATGGGGGCTGACACATCCGCTACTTTTTACCTCAAAGGAGCTACTTACAATGCATTATATTCAGAATTTCAACCTATTGTGTTGAATGCTTTGAATGAAGTACATGCTGCTGATTATTGGGAGGCTGCTGTCACAGCTTATAATAGATTACCTTTTGTAAAGAAAACGAATCCAAAACTAGATGACTATGTGGCTTCGGAAGCACTGAAAGGATTATTCTCTATGATTGCCAAAGAGGAAATTGGAATCAGAAAGGATATTAGTCTGAGAACTTCAGATTTGTTGAAAAAAGTGTTTGCAAAACAGGATAAAAAATAAAATTGGATTAAACTCATATTTAAAAAGGTCAATCCCTGGATTGGCCTTTTTTTTTATCAAAATGCCAATTCATAAATTAGTATGAAAAAAATTTCATTAGTCATCAATATCTTTTTTATAATCGCCTTTTTTCCTGCTGCAGCAGCTGCCATCGTGTCGCCTATGTTATTTGATTCTGGCGAAACATCCCGCACCTGGACTATTTTTTGGACAAGTATCCTGATCCCGGTTTCCATACTTATCACTCAAATTATTTCCTGGATTTTATACAAAAAGAAAAATTATACTTCCGCCGCATGGGTAAGCCTGATACCACTAGTATTTATTTTTTTCTTATTCTTTCTATTCATAAAATCAAATAGTTTGACAGATTAACTATTTTTTTAACTGGAATTTTGCATTAGAATTTCTATGCAAAAACTGAGGTGTTGAAAATGAATTATTTATATTGATTTAAAATGGTAAGAAATAATTACATTTTCAAAACTCAGGTCTGATGACTCCAATAGTCGTATCAGACTCATAGGAGGTTAACTTTGATAAATAGTTGGTTTTCAATTCAACTATTTCATCGACCGTTGGCAATTTTTGCTTCAGCTGCAAAAATTGGGTTTAATCAGGTATCCACTCGGCTTATTAAATGTTAATTACATATTATTTGGAATAATTTTAGTAACAAAGTTTGTATTCATTACATGTAATTATTACAATTTAACCTAAAATGGCGCAAAAAGTAATCATTATGGGTGCTGGCATCGCTGGAATGTCAGCCGCTCACGAACTCATCGATCGTGGCTTTAATGTAGAAATCATTGAAAAGCAACCAGTATATATTGGCGGCAAAGCTCGCTCTGAAGGAGCAACTGCAGGCGGATTATCAAATTTACCTGGAGAGCATGGTTTTAGATTTTTTCCTGGGTTTTACCGCCATATTACTGATACTATGAAACGAATCCCGTTTGGGGCTAATAATGTTTATAAAAACTTAGTAAAGACCGATGCCATATTATTTGCAAGAAATGCTCAGGATCCTTTAAAAGTGCTAGCGCATTTTCCTTTTACAGCATTTGATGTAAACATTATATTTCAAACACTATCAGGTGGTGTAGCCAGTACCGGACTTTCCAGTACTGAAGCTGATTTTTTTAAACAAAAAATATTTCAACTAATTACAAGTAGTGATACTCGATTCAATGATGAATATGAGCAAACTGGTTGGTGGTATTTTATAGAAGCCGATAGGTTCAGCCCTACTTACCAAAACTTATTAGCAGACGGACTCACAAGATCAATGGTGGCCGCTAGAGCTAAAACAATGAGTACCAGAGTAGGTGGTTCTATTTTTCTTCAATTATTGTTTGGATTGGCTGATCCTACCATTCCTGCTGATAGAGTATTAAATGGGCCGACGAATGATACATTTCTAATACCATGGTACAATTATTTAATTTCCAAAGGAGTGATTTTTCACAAAAACCATGAGGTGATGAGCATTAATAATGTTGGAGACCAGGTCACCAACATTACAGCAAAAGATCTGTCCACCAATATAATTACCTCATTAAATGCAGATTATTATTTATTAGCAGTCCCGGTAGAGAAAGCGAATGTTCTCTTGAATGCATCCTTGAGAGGTATTGATCCTACACTAAGTTTTACAGCTAACCTGGTGCCCAACGTAAATTGGATGAATGGGATTCAATTTTTCCTAAATGTCGACATTCCTATTAGTCAAGGGCATGTCATCCATATCAACAGTGAATGGGCAGTAACCTGCATATCCCAGGTACAATATTGGTCAAACTATGATATTGATGTCGCTACCGGAGGGATTATAAAAGGAGTGATTTCAGTGGATATTTCCGATTGGGATGCATTGTACAAAGGCATAGCAGCAAAAAATAGTACAGAACCGCAATTGATCAGTTTCGTTTATGAACAAATGCAGACAAGCCTCATAGTGGGCGGAGTTCCCATACTACCTGTAAATATGAGTGCAGTAGTCATTGGGTATCACATAGGAAGTAGCATAAAATTTATAGGGGGCACGATTAATAATGAAGAACCATTACTAGTAAATGTGGTGAATGGATGGGCCTATATGCCTAAATCCTGGAGTACGGTAAAAAATTTATTCTTAGCCGGAGATTATGTGCGAACCAATACTAATCTTGCTACTATGGAAGCTGCTAATGAATCTGCACGCAGAGCTGTAAATTGTATCATCGATGCATCCGGTACCCATATTCCATACACCAAGGTGTGGAAATTAAGATCCTGGAAAATGCTTCTTCCCTATAAGTGGTATGATAAAAAAAGATACAATAAAGGGCTTCCCTATTCGCATAACTACCCCTGGTGGCTATATGTAGCAGCGTTTTTATGGGCAATCATCTGCTTGATAGCGTGGGTGTTTAAATATATTTTCAACCTGATATTTGGTTCATTATAAAAACAAACTTGATGCAACTTCCTGCCGTGTTTGAAACAATATGCCACAAGGTTTATCCACCAAAGGATGAAAGCCAGGCCACGGTTATTTGTCGCGGTAACTGGCTTACTATAGGCTTTATGTTTTTTTACGGTATTGTAAGTTGTTACATTCAGTTCCGGCAGGGAATATATATTCAGCTGATATTAATTGTTTTGTTCTTTTCAGCATTTATATGGTATAGAAACAAATTTCCATTAGATTTTATAGGTAATTATATTTCGGCAATAGGATTTGCAGGTGTGATCAGTTTGTGCTATTTCTCTGGCGGCTTGTATTCGCCTGTATTGCCATGGATAAGTTTGGTACCCATTGTTTCCTTGCTGTTCAGCAGGGCCTCGTACGCTATTTCCTGGTTACTCCTGGTAATTGCAAGCATTTTGATTTACCATCTGGTTTTATCAAATGCCATTGACTTACCAGTTGGCTATGATCTTAAATATCATGATTTGTTTTACTTATTCAGTTTATTGGGCCTTATAAGTACTTATTTTTTATTGAGTCTTATTTATCAACATTCCCTTTCAAAATCGAAACAAAATCTGATAGTCAAGAACATGGAGATTGAATCGAAAAATAATATCCTACAGGAACAAACAATACTAATAAATAACCAATTTATCGAAATAGAAAAAGAGCGAATTAAATCAGATGATTTACTCAGGAATGTCCTTCCTCAAGAAATTGCCAATGACTTAAAATCAAATGGTAGATCAGATGCCAAACTGTACAAAAATGTATCTATTCTATTTACAGATTTTGTCGGATTTTCTAAATATTGTCAAACTATAAGTCCGGAAGATTTGATTGATACATTGCATGAATACTTCATTGGCTTCGATAAAATCATTGAAAAAAATTGCCTGGAAAAAATAAAAACAATTGGAGATTCATACATGGCGGTTAGTGGCCTTCCTAATGCAAGTGAAAATCATGCCTATAATGCTGTAAATGCTGGAATAGAAATTCTCCAGTTTGTAAAAGATATTCAATCAAATCAAAAAACAAAATCATCTACCCATATTCACCCTATGGAAATAAGGATAGGTATCCATTCCGGTTCGGTTATTGCAGGCATTATTGGCAATAAAAGATTTGCATTTGATATTTGGGGAGATGATGTGAATACTGCTGCAAGGATCGAGCAGATTGGGCCTCAACAACAAGTAAGCCTGTCAGAGCAAACCTATAACCTGGTAAAAGATAAAATGAGCTGTACTTACCAGGGTCAATTCCCCGCAAAAAATAAAGGCATGTTAAATTTATATACAATTAACAGCATTAATTCAATCCCATCTTTGAATTAAATTGATTTCTAATAATTGGAATCGCTATTTTTGAGGCCAGACTTCAACTTCATTTAATATGATTAAAAAAATAACCCTACTTTTTTGGATTTTATTTTGTTCAATCTCAATTTCGTTTACCCAGCAAAAATGGTCCAAAGATGGTACGGCCCTGCTACAAGTAGAAGATGGCGCTATAATAAAAAATCAACTTCCCGGGAATGAAAAGACTATACTCATCACTACGGATCAACTTACCCCGGCCGGACAAACTCACCCTTTGAAAATCAAGTCCTTTCAATACTCCGACGATGAATCCAAAATGCTCATTTTTACTAATGCTCAAAAAGTGTGGAGACTGGAGACCAGGGGTGATTATTGGGTGTATGATTTCAAATTAAAAACGCTGAAACAAATAGGTAAAACAAGATCTGCCGCCAGCTTAATGTTTGCCAAGATCTCCCCGGATGGAACAAAGGCAGCTTATGTAAGTGAACGAAATATTTATCTGGAAGAATTAAACACTGCCAAAGTCAAAGCATTGACTTCTACGAATGGAACCAGGAAATTGATCAATGGCACATTTGATTGGGCTTATGAAGAAGAATTTAACTGTAGGGACGGATTCAGATGGAGCCCCGATAGTAAAAGCATTGCATATTGGCAAATAGATGCTAATCAAATCAGGGATTTTTATCTCATCAATAATACAGATAGTATTTACTCCCAGATCATTCCCATTGAATATCCCAAAGTAGGTGAAAAGCCATCTTCCTGCAAAGTCGGGGTAGTGGATATAATAAAAGGCAAGACCACCTGGATGAAAGTAGATGGCGATCCCGCTAATAATTATATACCCCGGATGGATTGGGCCGGAAGCTCCAATGAGTTAATTCTGGTACAACTCAATCGAAAACAAACGGATTGTAAAATAATAGTAGCTGATGTCAAATCAGGAAATACAAAAACCATTTGGGAAGAGAAAGATACAGTATGGGTAGACCTGAGGGAAGGCGCCAGCGTGGGATCTGATATCACCCCCTGGCAATGGCTTGCAGATAAAAAATCATTTATTTGGCAAAGTGAGCAATCCGGCTGGAGGCATTTGTACAAAATCAACAGAGACGGCACAGAAAAAGATCTTACGAAAGGCAACTATGATGTGATATCCCATGTAGGTACGGACGAAGCAAATGGATTTATATATTTCTATGCATCACCTAAAAATGCATGCCAGCAATATCTATACAGAACGAAATTGGATGGATCATCATCTATCCCAGAACTGCTAAATGCTGCCGATCAGAAAGGCACACATTATTATAGTTTTTCCTCTACTGCCAAATTTGCTACACATGTATTTTCAAATAGCGCCACTCCCCCTATGCGGGAATGGGTTGCGTTTCCAGACAATGAATCATTAAATCCAGATCGAAGTATTGCTAAGCAATTAAAGTCAGCAAAGCTAAAATCTAATCCTCCGCAATTTTTCCAGGTCACCACAGGAGATGGTGTTACTATGGACGGATGGATGGTGAAGCCTACTCATTTTGACTCTACCAAGCAATATCCTGTACTATTTTATGTTTACTCAGAGCCCGCAAGTGCTACCGTGAAAGATGTATATGGCACAGGAGAACTTGCGAGGTATAATGGCAACCTGGCCGATGATGGATACATTTACATGTCGATCGATGGCAGGGGTACTCCTGCTCCCAAAGGAAAAGAATGGCGCAAAGCTATATACCGGAAAATAGGTCAGATCAATATTCGGGATCAGGCCATGGCTACAAAGGAAATTTTGAAATGGCCTTTTATAGATGCAGATAGAATAGCCGTGTGGGGCTGGAGTGGAGGTGGCTCTGCTACTTTAAATCTATTATTTCAATACCCTGAAATATATAAAACAGGGATTGCTGGTGCTGCCGTCGTAAATCAATTGACTTACGACAATATTTACCAGGAAAGATATATGGGCCTTCCTCAGGAAAATAAACAGGATTTTATAGATGGCTCTCCCCTTACCTATGCTAAAAATCTTCAGGGAAATCTATTATACATTCATGGCACCGGCGATGATAATGTGCATTATCAAAACGGAGAGTTATTGATCAATGAATTAGTCAAATACAATAAGCTATTTCAGGTGATGCCGTATCCCAACAGGACACATGGAGCTGCCAATGAAGGTGGAGGTGTAAAAGAACATATGAGTCACTTATTTACCCAATATTTGAGAGACCATTGTGCTCCGGGAGGAATTATTAAAAAAGCCTGATTTATTTGTAGACTAAATCCTTTATTCGGGTGGTAGGATTCATAATATAAGTAAGCAAGGAATTGTCTTTCAGCAATTCTACTACGCGAAAGCCTTTGTATTCTGTACCCCAGTTACCCCCAAAATGGGAATCGAACAGGAAAGGAATATGCTTGTGCATTTTCACACCATCCTGATCGTGTTCGTGACCGTGAAAGCCTGCTCTGATATTAGGATATTTGTCTAATAGGGTAAAAAAAGCCGGGGTATCTATTGCATTTGGTGTCCATTTAGCTTGAGGGATATGTAATACCAGGAATACATTTTTTTGCTTTTTATGGAATTCCAGTCTTTGTTCCAGCCAGGCTAAATCTGGCGACAGGTATTCGCCTTTTTCATTGGAGGTAGTCATCAACAGAAATGAATTTTTCTTAATTTTAAAGTCAATGTTTACAGGCATTTTCCATGTTTGCTCCCAATAGGCATCGCTGACTTTGTCATGATTTCCTTTGGTAACATAGTAAGGCATAGCTAACTTATCCAATTTTAGCTTTGTCACCTGAAGGAGTGATCCATCATCATGAATAATATCTCCATTTACAAAACAATGATGAAGAGGATTCTCTTTGTGAAATAAATTTAAAGATTGAGTAATCTTGTCAAAAAATTCATCCGATAATGTATTGGGTTGTCCGTAATGTCCATCAGAGATCAATGCAAATCTTAAAATTGACTTTTTACGAAGTAATTCTATCTCTGAATGATGCAGTACCCTTATTCCTCCACTCCATAAGAATGCAGAAGAATAAGTCAAATCGGTAATAAATTTTCTTCTTGTTACCATTATATAAATTTATTCTATGGAAAATTAATTAAAAGCAGTTCATATTAATTTTTCAATACATTAGATGGAATCTCATGAATGGATTGAATAGTCAAATCCTTGTAAAATATCTCTGCGCCTTCTGATTGAATTTGGATTTTTCCTTTAGTCAACGGGGTCTCTACCCCATCTTTTATATGTCTGCTATTAGTAAGTACCATATTTACTTTACCGTTGATCATATGTACAGCAGTGCCACCTACACAATATAAGTCTAATGTATTCCATTCACCCGTTGGTTTGTCATAGTCTGTTGACCGGACACAATGCCGACCGATTGCATTATCTACATTAAAAGTCATTTTCTTACCGAATGGGTCGTATTTATAATCTCCATTGGATTGCCTGGTCGCCACAATATCAAACGAAGCACGATCCAGCCCCCAATAATCACCGCAATCATGTTCCTGCACCTGAAATTCCTGTGAGCGCATCCAAAACCCCCCGTCTACACCATGTGGTCCAACGGCATGATACAATATACCACTATCCATTTTTGATTTTTCTTTAGGTACCCATTTTAAAGTACCCCACTTAAACTTGCATTGAAAATGATAGTTTTTATATTCTTCCCTGGTGGATATACCACCGAATCTTTCTCCTGATATTCTTATAGCTTTAGCGCCATCCGAGTCCACCACAGTGAACGTATTTTGTTCCCCTGGATTCAGCCCCAAGGCGGGTACATCGGCTCTATGCTTTCCATCAGCATCTAAGCCGGGGCCTATGTACACATCCCAATTGGATAAATCCAGGCTATTAAATAATGTGACTTTTGCTTTTGCTATTTTTATTGTACTATTATTGCAAGCGGCCTGAACAAAAATGGAGATCAATAAAAAAGCTTTTAATTTATTCATAAATCTTATACTGTGCAGTGAAAGTGCATTAATTCAAATGCACCTTTGGCCAAAGGCTCACTGAATTATTGAGAATAAATAAGGATACTATTTCATATTGAAAATAGTTTCTTATGGGGAAACTTTCCATTAAGTTTTTAACTGTTTTTTCATTTTTGGCATTGAATACGATCCATCCTCTGGAGCGATCTTCACTGATGGCATACATTTCTATGACACCCTCTATAAGTAAGTCATTTACTACTTTACGATGCGCTGGGAGTAAATCCCAAAAGAGCTCATCGAGGTAAAACAAATCTACATTTACTATAAAACTATTCACAGATGATAAATATATATAAAATGTTTTTAGTTAACCATTAAAAGTCAGAGCCAAGTGAAAAATATAATTTAGGTTTTAAAATTTCCCGTGTCTCCACTCCCCAACCGTAATCTACTCTTACCTGATAACCCATTAGTGACATTCTCAGACCAGTGCCAAACCCGACCACTAACGGATCACGTGCATATATAAGATCTATTTTTACTTTTGGATTAGCTACAGAAGTAGTGTTTAAAGGGCTTTTTTGATCAAATGGAGTACGACCAAACCATGCCGTTCCAGCATCTACAAATCCGACAATTTGCAATGTTCGCAGAAAAGTAGACCGAACCTCTTTGTTGAGAAAGTATTGTACAAAAGGTATACGCAATTCTGAATTGAACAATAAATAGCTAGAGCCATTTCTAATATTTTGTTTAAACCCCCTCAAATGTGCTCCTAATGCATAATAAGCGTAGTTTTTATCACCGGGAATAGGCGTATCATCATCATATTGAGGGGCCAGCCAATTATCTACGCCTCCCAGGAAAAATAATATTCGCTCTGACCCAAAGGAAGTAGCTCCAGCCAATCGCAGTGCTAAAATTGTTTTCCTATCCAAACCAATATATTGTCTTGCATCGAACCCCATAACAGTCATAAATCCTTTTGCGAGATCCAGTTTCCATTTATCTACTACTTCGATTTGCATTTTTTTAACCACTTCAGTATAAACTTTAGCCCGTGTACCTACAAATCGATTTATATCAATAGGCGTGGTATTATCATATACATATTCTGCCCGTAGTCCTATTCTTTGATTGGTTACAGGTGTTTCATTCAAATTCACGGGAGCGGTAGCCAGCAAGACCGATCTGTCAAATCGAATAGTTCCTAATATCCGTACACTTTGATACGTATCAAATGGGTATTTAAATTGGGCCACCCCTATCATGGTGCGATTTCTAAACCGTTGTGCAAACACAGTACTTACTTCATCCGTTGCAAATCGGGTCTGCCTGTAAATGGAATATTTCTTATCGATTCTGCGTTTATTGTTTTCAAAGGATAAGAAATATTCAGTTCCATTAAAATTGGTAGGCACTCGTACACCACCCTCAAAAGAATAATCTTCAAATAAATCCTTGATTTTTCCTTTCAATAAAAAACCGGCTGGAGGATATTCGAACCCTTTTTTTTGACCAGCATAACTATTCAATCCTCCAAACAAAAGACTATTATCAACGGTGCTCACCACTTCGTCAATTTTGAATTTTAACCTTGAGGCGATCATTCTGGTAAATTGAAATCTTTCTGGTATTTGCGCTTTCTGAGGGTTAAAGACCGAAACCAATGAGGTCGAACTATTTATTTCATTGGGTAGAATAGCTTTGCTATTATCGGTACTATTAGTATTAGACTTTATTTCTTCATTACTAAAAAAATCAGGAAATTCAGTCTGAAACAAATCACTTGACGGAATGTCATTTGCCTGTTTTGGAGGAATTTGTACTGATGTGTATTCAATATTGAACGTATTAGGTAATTTATTTTCCTTAACTTGATTTTTTCGATAACTGCTCAAACCTCTCTCTATGGTATCTGGTCTTGAAATCACATCTCGGATTAAATAAACTTTCTTTCCCGTATTAATCACACCTACACCCTTGCCATCAGCCGCATGATAAGCTTTGAAATCATGATCGTAATGTGAAGATGATCCGGCACTGGTATTACCATCATCAGAAATGTTTATAGTCTTTCTTTGTTTTGATCCCTGTTCATCTGAAAGAAAACTAATTTGATTAGAACCGGAAACACTTGGTTGATCAATATCAAAATATAAATTTGAAGTTAATCGGGTTAGTTTTTTGATTGGGCTTTCCTGATTTGGGCTAAATGGAAGAAAATAGACATTAAATGGCTGTATGGGCAATAGGCTATCTACCGGCATAGTAAATAAAGTGTCTAACGCCCGATTTGATTTAAACAGAATCCCTTGTTGCCCCATTAATTTTACATAGGAGGCATCTAAATCATCATAAAAATCTTGTGTAATTCTTCTACTCTCGCGGGTGACGGGCAAGTACATATAAAGATCTGAAAGAGCATCGGTGGAAGCATTTAACAGCAAGGTTTTATCATCCATGTAATCGACACTGTACACTCTTTGATATTCTGGAGCAAGCTTAGCTTTTATGGGTCTTTTATTATTTAAGTTAAATTGGTACAACCACCATATGTCTCTTTTTTCTGTTACCAAAACTAATTCATTTCCATTGGGGTGCCATGAAAACACGGGTATAGAGTAATCCGTCTCCTGGGTATTATTTCTGACTCCTGCTTTTACTAGTTTATGCGGTTTAGATTCACCATTGAGTCGCTGGACAAAAAGCTTGTACTTGCCCTTGTTGTTTACTGCATAAGCCACGCTTTTCCCATCCGTGGAAACCCGAACTTCAGATATCGGAAGCTTTTTCTTGTTCTTTACCGGTATTGCTTGTTGAGCATTAAAGGATCTAAAAGACTTTCTGTCTTCTTTGTAATTATTTCTAAAAAATTCAAGGCATGAATTTGAAATTTGGTCAAATGGAATTCCTAAAATATATAAGAAAGAGGATTTGATATTTCTATTGATACGGGTGAGATAAAGTATATTGGACACATTAGATTTGCCATACTCCCGGGTAAGGTAATTCCAAAATGCATGACCGGCCAATCTGGGGTTTCGCTTGGCAATTGCTTCAAACTTCTTTTTATCCGGAGTCAATTGCAAAAGGTCACGAAAAGTATTATCTGTTTCTACATTCCATTCCTCTCCCAGGTATGCTACTAATCCTTCTTTAAACCAATCTGGAATTTTTAATTTTACATTCTTTTGAACAAGGCTGGACAGTCCGCTTCCATAAATCATCGCATTGAGGTATATCTCTGCTATTCCTTCCCTGATTTGTTTACGCAGGTGGTTGTGGTCACCATCAAAGTAAACAAACATCTTATTTCCACTTACCAGGGTACGATTGTTCTCGCTGATGACCACATCGCTTACACCTATATTGGATTGTTTAAAATCACTCACATCGGTATAGCAAATGATTTCTATTTTATCATTTAGTTTATGCTCTAGTATATTTTCTATAGATTTAAAATCATACTCAGCAAGGGAAAGGGATATCTGGCCTACATTTCTTGCCTTGCCATACCAATAAGTAACAAAATTTTGGGTTTCATACTGATACCAATCATCAAAATCGTCGTGATATTGTATCCTATTTTGCCCAAATTCTGTTTCTATGCCACTTTGAGAAAAGAGGGACACGGATGACATAAGTAATATGAAAAATAAAACCCTACCGGACATGGTGATAAAGATAACGGAAAAATCATGAGCGAAGTAAGATGGATAAGGGATTATTCTTGCTTAGTCGTCAATGATCTTCCTCTACTATTTGTGTGGCATGAGATTTTGAAACCACTGCATCTATGACGCGCACTATCTTACGATCTTCAATGATAAATGTCGTCCGTAATACACCATCATATACTCTTCCAAATAATTTTTTAGGTCCCCAAACCCCAAAAAGTCTAATTAGTTTTAGATCTGGGTCAGAAATTAAATCGAAGGGCAGATTAAATTTTTTGATAAAATTAGTATGCTTTTTAAGTGAGTCGGGGCTTACCCCTATCACTCTAAATCCTCTTTTAACAAGTTCGTGATAGTTATCCCTAAGATTGCAAGCCTCTTCTGTACAGGTGGGTGTATTATCCTGAGGATAGAAATAGAGTGCGATTTTCTTACCTTCGAAATCATTAGAAGAGATGGTATTACCATTTTGAAGTATGGAATGAAATTCCGGAATGGTATCGCCTGCTTTTAACATATATTATCTTACAAATGATTGTGTAAATAGCTTACTATTACCTTTGTCATCAGTCACTTTGATGCTGAGCGTATGATTACCCGGAGGGATATGGTTGTCAAAATAATGAGTAATGTTATCCGTTTTTGAATCCAATTCCATCAAAATCCATTTTCCGTCCACCCAGGCATTATAAGTCAATTCGTCAGCTTCTCCTCCTGTAGAAAAATTGTCTGCTATTTTAAAACTCATGTAATCCCTTTTAGACATATCGTTTTTAAACATTATTGGTTTAATGGTAGGTGCAATCGTGTCTACTATGATGGTATAATTTCCAAATGAAGTAACTTTTGTTTCTAACCAATCTTCGTTCCATTTGCCGCCTTGATTTGAAATGGTACCTCCATTGATCATCCCTATCGATGCTTTTTTCCTCAAGTAGGAAGGGAGGTTATTTGCCCGAATAGCTAATGAATACGATCGATGCAAAGGAGTGGTGAGGTCATTTATTTTATAAATGGGAGAATAATATTCATTGTCCGGTAGCGATAGGTAATTAAAATAAGTATTACAATATAATCTATTGGCAGGAATATTAATCCGTAGTCCATTTTCCTCTAAACTAAAGGTTTGATTATAGGTGATAAGTTTGTCACTATAAGGAATTGCCGGAGGTGGACCCGAAGCTTGCTTCAAGAAAAACTGAATGCTTGACTTATTTCCAGCGAAATCTATCACATCAATATTTATCTTTTTAATTTTATCGTTGGAAAGATTGATCCAACCTTCATCTTTAGATTCATTATAAATCAGCAACTTATTACCAGCCAGACGATATAATCTATGATATGTTTGACTAGATTTTACCTGCTCTTCATAATCTCTATGCGCATTCGAATAGCGCATTTCATCAAATGAAAAATCTTTCATATTGAAATTAAAGAGCATGGCATCATCTGCTTTTAATGTAATCCCGTATACTCCTAACCTTTGACTGCTATTAAAGGCTTTGTCATATGTTTTGATAGCCACACCAGCTATGCTTGTGTTTAGAGAAATGGTATCATTATTAAGGCTAAAACTTCCATTGACATCAATCTTTACGGGCAAAGTCATTAGTGATACATCGTTTCCTGAAATATTTCCATAAAATTTAATAGAATAAATAGTCGGAGGTATATTATCACTTAATGGAATGCCATACTCCAGGGGATTTAAAACATGCTCATTCATTGAATTTCTAATCTCAAAATGCAAATGCGGTCCTGTAGAACTTCCGGATGAGCCCATATATGCAATGAGCTGTCCTTGACTGACTTTAAATGTTGACGGAGCCAGACTCAAATCTAATTCAAATCGCTCGCGCTTGTAATGCTCCTGATTTATATAATTATCTATTTCAGGAGTGAAATGATCCAGGTGACCATACACGGTTGAGTGCCCATTGGGATGTTGAATATAAATAGCTCTCCCATACCCATATGCAGAAATTTTTATCCGCGAAATATATCCACTTCCTGCAGAATAAACAGGTTCGCCTACTTTCCGATTAAGTGATCTGATATCCAATCCTGCATGAAAATGATTGGGACGTAATTCACCGAATGTACCAGAAAGCGTAAGTGATCGCTTTAAAGGCGTGCTAAACATCGCAAAGACTTCATTGTCTGGAGTATTCACTATTTCCAATGGTTTCCTATATTCTGGTAATTTACTTGCTCCACCGGGTATTATTGAAAAAAACCACCACCATAATATTAAATGCAACATGTATAAACGTATTATCTCAAAGATATATTAAATATTTTCTTAATATGAGTTTTTAACTTTTCTAATAGTAGTTACTTAAACTTACTAAGTTATCAATAATGATTGGATTGTGGTTTTTAATGTGAAGTTTCCTACTTACTTACTACCTATTTAAATTCTTTCATATTATCCTCCGGTCCCAGGTCTACTAATAGACTAAATGGATCTACCCCGGCTTTTTCAGGTTTTTCACTGACCATAAAGGTGAATTTATTATTCGCTTGATTTACTTTTACTTTTTCGCGATAGAGTAGTTTACCATATTTTTTATTTTTATCTGGTTTGGCAAAAGCACCAATCTCTATAAAATCATTCAAAGCAACTTCTGTGTTTTTACCATTTTCATCGGCTTTCATTTTTCTGACGGAAATGTCAATAGTAACCTCATATTTGCCATCAGGTAGTTCTTTCATAGAGACTGTATTGCATTTATTTTCAAATAGGGTGATGTCTTCAAACCAATCTTTGATAATATACTTAAGACTATCCGGGGTTTGAGCATAAAATTCATCGATAGCATCGAGACTGACCGGATAGGGGCTGTCTGCATATCGGTATTTATTTAGAAAATTACGCAATGCCAAATTGACTTTATCCTCACCTATTGTTTCTTTCAAAGCATACATCGCTACGGAGCCTTTGTTATAATGGATATACGATTGATTTTCACATCTCGCTAAAGGCAATTCTTTCAATCGCTCACCGCTTCTACCACGCAAGTAATTATCCATTTCATACTTCAAAAATTTACGCATCGCATCGCGACCATTAGTATGCTCCATTATCATCATTGCAGAATATTGAGCAAATGTCTCTACGAGCATTTCTCCTCCCTGCATATTAGCAGCACACTCCTGATGGCCCCACCATTGATGGGCTATTTCATGAGATGCCACATAGGTAACCATATCTATATCGTCCTCTTTCTGTTTGAAATCCTGAATAAAACCTATACCTTCAGAGTAAGGCATAGAGCCTGGAAAAGCTTGTGCAAAATCTGAAAATCTCGGAAATTCTATGATTCTGCATTGTTTGTGAAAATAAGGGCCAAAATTTTCAGTATAATACTCCAATGCTTTTTGCATGGCATCTTGCATTCGGGGCACATTGTGCTCATGTCCTTTGTGATAATAAACTTCCATATCTATATTATTCCATTTTTTACGGGACACTTCATACTCGGCACTTAAAAAGGAATAAAAATTAAACGACTTATGGTCCAGTTTAAATTCAAAGCAATGCACGCCATTTTCATCCCATTCTTTTATCAAGGAACCAGGAGCGATCACGATTTGCTTTGGAGAAGTGCGGAAGATGGTTTCTACATTTACAAAGTCACCTCCATTGCCAATATAAGCATCCATTCTCGTGAGTGTATCCAATCTATTGAGCGTAGGCAAACGAGTTCTTTCTGCAAGCCCATATTTTTTACGATCATTTTTATCTGTCAATTCATTACCAGCTTCATAGCCCATCACTGGTGCTATTTCTGAATTGTCAAAAAAAGTACCATTCTGTACAAGTCGATTAAATTTCAATTCATTTTGAAAACCCGTGGGCTCAAAAGAAGCGGTAAAATCAAGTTCCATACTATCACCCTGGACTAAAGCAGGCTCTACTTTGAATAGTTTCACTTTCAAATCCCTATCTTCTTTTACCAATTTTAAACGAGATCCCGTGATAGCAAACTGTACATTTCGAGGGCAGTTCACAAAAAGGGTATCTACGCTTGCGGCCCTTATGTTGCGGGTTTTATATATGCCCTTTGCTAAAAGCGTGCGTTTTTCAGGGTTCAGGGTGATGTCAAACTTTACATCGTATACACGAGGTTGCGTCATTCCCTGATATTTTTTATACGTATTTTCATAGCTGACCTGTCGACGCTCCATTTGCTTAGGGCTAACTATTTTATTTTCAACTTTAGTATTGTAAAAAACCCAACCGGCTATTGCCGCCCATGCGATGGACGATACATAACTTATATTTTTATAATTTTTCCATTCCAAAGCAGCCATTTTGAATCGACCTCTTGCACCTGATTCTCGACCTCTTGCCCAAAACAGGATAGCTACTAACCCTAATAATGAACTAAACAAGATCCAATAACCACTAAACCAGGAAAGCGTGCTTTTATAAGGCTTATATCCATAAAAATCAGATAAAGTATAATTAGGCAGGCTGCCAAATTTTACCATATTACTCACCCAATCCAAAGCCTGTAAACCAAAACCAGATGCAGCCAGAAAAACAATCACAATAAAAAAGCCTAAATACATATTAGGCGATAAAGCCTGTATAAAAAACGATAGCGCCAGGATAAAAGCAAAACTCAACATATCCATCACCAATAACTCGTGAAAATAGAGTCCTGGATTAATATCTTGAAACCCTTTTGATAATTGGATGCCCACTGCCAGGGCGATAATGACCAATTGCAAAATCACCATGGACCCCAAAACAGCGATATACTTTCCTACAAAGGCTGTCCAGTTTTTTGCAGGTAATGCATCAATGATCTCTGACATGCCCGCATTGCGCTCTTTCCAAACTACTGCTCCTGAGAAATATACCATAACGATCATGGTAAACAAGTAAAAGCTACCTCTAATGGCTTCAATCATAGAATAAGTCACTGGCAGTTCGTGTGTGTCGTATCCATTATCTGCATAATATAAGCTACCCCAGGCATTAAACAGACCCAATATGGCTAATAAAATAAAAGGTGTACTCTTTACTACAAATTTCCATTCTGTATTGACCTGGCTCCATAATTGTTTCAATGTCATTTGCCAGTTGTTCTCTGGGGTTACATGCAAGATATCTCCACTGAAACTTATCGGCGAGCTACCAACTTCACTATTTGCATTTCCAGCGATTTTATTCTTTTTGAAAAAGGAAAATAACCGATTTGTTTTTACGCTTCTTTCAGAAAAATTAAATTTTAAATACCCAATGAATAAACCTAACAGACCTACCATCACCCACACGATCCTGTTGAGCAATATTGTGCCGGTCAATCCTAATGCAGAGGTATTCTTTTGGTCTACCGTCCAATATTTTGTCTGAATACCAAAAGCCCTCATACCAAATGGGTCCAGCATAGATGCCAAAAACTGATTGTCCAGATTGCGAAGCATAGATCCAGCAATGATATAGCCCACCATAATAGCTATAGCTGTGATAAATGAGTACATGATACTGCGGGTATTCATCGCCACTGCATATACGATACCACCTATCAATAGTGCATTGGGAATAATAAAAACAAGAAAACCCTCTATATGCCCTGTCAAACCTGAGGAAATAAATCGATCTATATCTATCCAATGGAAAACACTGTTCAACGCGGTACCTATCCAAACACCCAAGGCAACACCTAACATCGGAATCAAAGAAGCCAATAGTGCTCCAAAATAATGACCAAAATAATATCCCATTTTGCCAATAGGTTTAGAAAAAACGATTTGGCTAGTATTGCGCTCAAAATCTCTTAGCGATGCAGAATTCATAAACGCTGTAGCCAACAAAAGACCGAAGATGGAAAAGACGCTGTACCAGGCTTCTATTACGTAAGGTGCATTTTTTTTAATGTTGCCAAAGCTACCCCCAATGTTTACATCATTTGAAATGGTTGCAAAAAAACACAAAAGAGCAAAGACAATTAAGAAGATCCACGGCATGGGAGCTCGCAGCCAGCTTTTAAGTTCAAATTTGAAGAAGGTAGAAAACATGATATTGGGTTTGATCGCTATGAGTCAGAGATTATAATCCTACGATTTTAGAAAAGAAAACATCTTCTAAATCAGGATTCACTGGTGAAAAACCATCATTAGGGTTTTCTGTACTATAAATATGTAAAATGGGTTTTCCCGCAACCAACTTAGATGAAATAATAGCATTACCAAAACGGCTTTGATAATCATCTACTTCCGTCTTAGCTACTGTTTTTTTCCAAACTTTACCTTCCATGGCATGTAGCGCATCGTCTGGTGTACCCGCATACAAAACTTTCCCTTCATTGATGATCGCCATATTGGGACACAATTCTTTTACATCATCTACTATATGAGTAGAAAGTATAACGATGACATGCTCACCGATGCTGGATAATAAATTATGAAATCGGTTTCGCTCCCCAGGATCTAAACCTGCGGTGGGTTCGTCTACAATAATGAGTTGGGGGTCACCGAGCAGTGCCTGTGCAATACCAAATCGTTGCCGCATTCCGCCTGAATAAGAGGATACGGCCTTTTTGCGATGATCCCACAAATTAGTCCTTTGCAGCAGTGCCTCTACTACTGCCTTCCGCTGATTAGTTGGAATCCCTTTCAACACTGCAAAGTGATCTAGTAAATCAATGGCAGATATACGCTGATATACTCCAAACTCCTGGGGCAAATAGCCAAGGACATGACGCACCGCATCACGATCTCGCAGCACATCTATTTCTCCCAGTGTAATAGTACCGCTATCGGCATCCTGGAGCGTAGCAAGCGTGCGCATGAGCGTACTTTTACCTGCACCATTGGGGCCAAGCAAACCGTACATGCCCGTGGGAATATCAAGATCGATATCACGCAAAGCCTGGACACCATTTGAATAGGTTTTGGAAAGATTACGTATAGTTAATTGCACTTGTATAAAGTTTTTATAATAATGCTCAAATTAAATAAATAATACCTCCCTCAATGATTTTTATGGAGGAATGCTAATAAAAATACGACGGAATGTATTTTGCGGAGGCATTAGTCTCTCACTATACTTTTTCAATCAGGTCGCTTCTTTTTTCGCTGATATGATATTACCACTGACAATCCTTTTTATAGATTTTGTTTTTTTGCATTCCAGTTTATCAAAAAATAATGCATGCCATGCACGAGTAAATTTTTTACATATTGCTTTTGAAAAAGAAGCAGAGTCTGTCACCTGGAGGTCCGAATTCCAATACCCGTGCGTTTCAGGATAAGATTGGGATCATGTATACCCCATTCTTAAAGACAATGTTGCCATATTTTCTATATACTGCTATATGGCAAAGACTCTCTTTTTTGTTTGTCAGATAATGCATTTTTAATAAAGAAGGCATTGTAATTTTCATAAATCAATTCATTGTTTACGGTCGCAATTAATAGCATTGCTTTTTTACCTGTTTTTGTTGACTGATATCAATATTCTTAAACTCGATTTATTTATTCCTCATACGCACTAACGTTTTTAGATGAATGGTCGTATAGAATAATGTCTATCCATTGCCAGTGATTCATCATAGATAATCCAAAATTGTCAATAGTGTTTTACAATTACTCAGATTAAAATATGAAATACAAGCACGGGTAAGTATTTATTAATCTTTAACCATAATTTTTTATCATGAGTAGTAATTTTTTATTAGCCAGTTTGGTAGTTGTTGCAATTTCCTTTTCCCAATGCACTAATGATTTTATATATCCAGGACTTTCAGTAAATTCAGCTTTGACCTTAGAATCAAGATCATCCATGGCAGCATGTGATGATGCGGAATTAATCTCAAAAAATGTGATTTCCTGTGGTCTGACTAGAGCTTTTTACATACAACTTCCATTAGGTTTTCACCCTGACTCTACATATCCATTATTATTTGCATTTCATGGTCATGGGTCCGGGACCGATAAAGCCTGTGCATGGAAAGATAGGATTGGTGAATGGATTGATTTAAATAAATTTATAGGAGTCTACCCAAGGGCATATAATGATGATTACTGGTATGTAGGAGATCCTATGCCAGATGCTCCCATAACAGATGTATGCTTTGTAAACCAGATCAAAGAAAAAATGATGCTTGAATATCATATCGATGCCTTGCGTATCTATGCTATGGGTACTTCTAATGGTGGTGGTCTTAGCCTACATCTTGCAAGGTCAGTGGATTGGCTAGCGGCTATCACTACACTAGCTGCCTCTACGTGGGAAGGATATAGTCTGGCCTTCGTACCTGTATTGCCTATCATGCATGTACACGGAGATTTAGATGGCACGGTTCCATATATTGGTGGATACTCTGCGGGAATTGGACTTACTTTTAATTCAGCGCGACAAGCTGATAGCATATGGGCGGTGGAAAACAACTTATGCCCTATTACACCTAAAAACCAAACCATCACCGTAGGTGCGCAATTTATTTATAAAACCAGCTGGTGCTCTATAAAACAGAAAGCTGGCACATGGGGAGGTATTGATATCAGTCCATTAGCTCTAAAAAAAGAAGTAATTCACTATAGACTTCATGACATCCATCATAATCTATATTCAGAAATTAGCTATGATACCAAAGTAAAGATGAACAACGATATTTTTGCCTTTTTTAAGAGACACCATTTATAACCTAATTTTTTGAAATGATCAACCAGCAGCTTCTTTATTTTTAGTATTTATGCGTTCATTCGTTTTTGATAAAAAGTTTAGTTGTAAGTTATTAAATTAAGTGAGGCAGTCACACTTCGTCTTTGTACAGATAGAAGACTCCTGCTTCACCAATCAACTTAATTCCAAAACTTAAGCAATCACTATTTAGCTGATCTGATCTGATCCTTTACATCCCTGTTAAGTTTTTTAAGGAATATTTATTTATAGTTAATTACATTAATCAGGGATCCAATTGAAGCATTTTTCTATTATATGTTTAAGCAATGGGAGAAAGGCCGGCAGGCCCGATAAAGATTCGGGTAATTTGCAAGTACGATACTTAGCCGCCGGCCTTATTTTTTAATCTTTTCCATTACTGATGTCATTCTTAGAAATGCTATACTTGCTGTTTCAGCTACCTTTCATTTTTACTTCTTTCATTTTCAATATTTCTACCTGAGGCTAGATGATTCTCAAAAAAGGTTTCATCTTTAGCCTTCAATGAAATTTCAAGCTTTTGTTTTTTCAGGATTTGATATCAATATAATACAATGGTGTTTGATATTCCTGGCAGCATTCGTTATAGGATTATCTAAAGCAGGTATTGGTTCGATATCCATTATTGCAGTTACCATATGGGCCTGGATATTTGGCAGCAGACCCTCTACAGGAATGGTATTGCCCATGCTTATCATGGCGGATGTATTAGCTGTATACTATTACAAAAGACATGCACAATGGTCACACCTGGTAAAGTTGATGCCCTGGATAGTATTGGGAGTAATACTTGCAGCCTGGTATGGAAAGCATATAGACGCGATCGTGTTTAAAAGATTGATGGCTGGAATCATTTTGATTTCTTTAGCTGCCTTGTTTTGGTGGGAAAGGAAACCATTGGGAAAGGTACCCTCGCACTGGTTATTTGCCTCCAGTATGGGCCTGGCTACCGGGTTTACATCCATGATTGGAAATCTAGCAGGTGGATTTTCCAATGTTTATTTTATCAGTATGCGGGTATTCAAGGATCATTTCATTGGCACAGCGGCCTGGATGTTTTTTATTTTAAACCTTATCAAACTACCATTTCATATTTGGTCCTGGCATACAGTTACCTCGGATACTTTAAAACTGGATCTCCTTTTACTGCCTGCTATTGTATTGGGTTTCTTCATTGGGGTAAAACTGGTAAAAAGATTAAGTGATCAAACTTTCAGAAAAGTAATTCTTTGGCTTACGGCTATTTCTAGTTTGTTAGTATTGTTTCAATAGAATAATCTGGGCTCTTTAACACATTTGGTGGGTAAATTTTAAAATTATTCGTCTTACTTTTTTTTCCGCCCACAGGACAGGCAAAAAAAGTAACAAAAAAGCTCGCGCTTTACTTTTCTTATTTTGACAGTTATAACCAAAATAAACTCGCCCTGGGGCTTATCTTATTTCCAGGCATTATCGTATATTTTCAGTATGGGCATAAGAGTGCTCGACCAGTATTGAGATATCTGGGTAAGTGCCGAGAATGGAATATGGGAAGTTAGTTACTAAATACTGTGGTATTACTTTTTTTTCCGCAAAAAAAGTAATCAAAAAAGCTCGTGCCTCAATAAACTCGCCCTGGGCTTGTCATGCTTCCGGGCATTATCACGGACTGGTGATTTGTATTTCAATTTTGGGCATATGAGTGCTCGACCAGTATTGATGCACCTGAGTGAGTGCCGAGATCGGTATATTGAAATTTTGGAAGTTGGTTATCAGATCCTATGGTATTACTTTTTTTTCCGCAAAAAAAGTAATCAAAAAAGCTCGTGCCTCAATAAACTCGCCCTGGGCTTGTCATACTTCCGGGCATTATCACGGACGGGTGATTTGTTTTTCAATTTAGGGCATATGAGTGCTCGGCCCCTGCCCGACTAGGTCATTCAGGAGGGAGTATTTTGGTACAGTCCTATCCTAGATCTTGAATACCTGGTAATTTTAAATTATGATTCAGAATTATTAATGCGATTTTACCCATTAAAACGGCGAAGAACTATTATCTGCCTATGTCATTGGGCAGGTGATCAAATATAGCAGGGTTTTAATCCCCCTAAATCGAGCATTAGTTTCTCTAGGACTACCCCGGGATTCAGCATCCAATACTTAATGGTATGCTTTCTTTTCTCATAAAATTCAAATTGGGAAAAACTGTAGTTGAAAATTTTAGGTGTCGCTGAAAATACGCCCTAATGAAAGTCTAAGCTGATTTGACATCAAAAAAACAGTTCTAATAATCTCCTTTTTAAGACCTACTTTTTTCTATTAAAATATCGTTGATTGATATAATGACAAAGCCAAGCGCTACCGCTGCCAATAATAGCTCCGGCAATCACATCACTGGGATAATGTACACCAAGATGCATTCTCGAATATCCCACTGCACTGGCATATGCAAATGAAGGTGCGATTACATACCATTTGGGAAAACTAATGGTCAATGAAGTAGCCAAATTAAATGATGCAGAAGTATGACCTGAAGGAAATGAAGGACTTCCTGCTTTTGCCTGTTTGTCTATAAAAGTATATGTTTCGAAGGGTCGTTTCCGCTTAACGGTATACTTCAATGCGTCGGTAATAATAGTGGATGCAATAATTGATTCAACCATAAAAACACCTTTGTTCTTTAAAGCTTTGTCATGTGATAAAAATCCTGTTGCCAAGACAGAAAGAGGGCCAATTGCACTGATTGGACCTAAAGAATTAGTAATGAATTTAAAAGTGGGATCAAACGATTTATTACGATTAACATTTATATTTTTGAGAATATTGATATCCAGGTTTTGGCTAATAGATTTAGTTTGCAATAGCATCAAACTGGAAAACAGTACTAACTTGAAAATATTTAACCTACCCATGATTTATCTATTTGAAGAGCATCACTCAAGAGCGCTTTGATAATTTTTTCATCTATCTCTTCGGTATGTTTAATGACTTTGTAAAAGATCTGCTTATTGGTTCCTTTGATGAGATAATTCTGCAAGCTCTGTAATTTATTACCATACCAAAAGCCAAGTAATACACCTTCTTTTATGCCTCCCCTGGGTATAGCAGCTGGCCAGATTATAGATATTCCCTTATTACCATAGAAAAATGGAACCTGATATGATATTTTTTCTTTACCATATGGAGGAAGGTTTTCGATAATGATTTGCCTGAGGATATCAGTAATTACCAACTCGTTTTCAGGTAGTATATCGTACAATTCTGATAATGTCTTGATTTTTTCACGCATATACCAGCTATAAAAGATTCATGTCTTTACGCCACATATTCACCCGAAAGCCCGCTCCTATATATTTTGTATTATCAGCAGGAAAATTTTTATCTTTTCTGTAATAGGCGTTGACATCAAAGAAATAATTGTGGAATAATTGATAAGAAAATGTCGCCCCTATATATACGATATTGCGAAGGATGCCCTGTGTCGTCTTGTTCCCAAAATCACTTACCCGGGTAGTGTAGGATTTAAAAATATTGCTCCCATAGTTTACATTCGTTGAAGGATCATCCCCCCATTTGTAGAGCAGAGCATATGCGTTAGCAGTCCATTTCACCGTTGGTTGATATCTCAGCTTTAAAAGAATTTCTTTATAGTTGGCTCCCAGTGGATGTGCCAATGGAGTAGATTGATTAGAATAATTGGCAATGCTATCAAAATGGGAGTAGGTAAATGGCCTGGCAGTATTTAATTCCAATTGAGCATCAAGGCGGTCGATGCCTAATACATTTAAATATTTCACTCCAGCCTGGAATCCAAATTTATTGCCCCAATACCCATTGCCTTTAAAGACTTCACTTGCCTGAAATTCATCGATTAAAAGTTGACCATACATCGAAACAGATTTATTTACATCATATCGGCTATTAATACCCAGCATTACATTATCCGGGCTTCCAATAGAGCCTTCCACCGATCGATATATGATGACTGGATTTAAATACTGAAATTCAAAATGATCCTTTCTATGAAATAACACGGTTTCAAATAATCCGATATTCCACCTGGGCAATGCCTGTAACTGTAAAGTATGGGTTGCCATATATTTTTTAGGAGTCAATTGATTGCCCTGTGGAGATGCGGAGGAATAACTATTTGCAGCCAATTCTGCAAAAATATTCTGATAATGAAATTTCCATATACGGGTATTTAATTTTAGAAAAAAATAATCATTGGCATAGTCAGATAAAAACTCAGAACGAATACCATCACCGATAAAATTAGTTCCGTGACCAATTTGCAACTGAACATGGTTACTAATTTTTATACCCAGCTGTGCATTGCTCAAAAAATAATCGTACCCGATGGGCTTGTAAGTAGAGCTCCTGGTTAAAACCTTAAAAAATCCTACTCCCGGGATGGCATTAAATTTTGAGATTTTATTTCTAAAGAATGCCGGATACGATAATTGATTCTCTACGATATTGGTCTGCACATAAATTTTATCATCGATCCCTACTCTCAAATCTAGCCCTCTTTGATTGGCTATTATATTTTCACTACCAGTCAACTCCCGCCCACCCTGTAAATTTAACATGGGATTGAGCCGGAGGTAAAAATCTTTTTTGTTTACTTCAAAAAAATGTGCCGGTGATTGGTAGAAATATTTTAGAATGGGTCTTTCGGATGTAGTATAAATAATGGAAGTAGGCCTGGTTTCCTTTTGGGCGAGATAATAAAAATTACTATCTACGAATGACTTGGACAATGTGTCTGTTACCTGATGGAGTTTCCAGGTCCATTCATTATTTTCATCACACATATATTTAATAAAACTGGCTTCCTTTTCCTGTAAGACTCCCAGGCTATCCCAGTATTGCAATAAATCAATAATATCTTTTCTAAAAAATGGTTTTATATTTCTTTGAAAATAAGGTGGGCTTCCGTATTGAATGCACAACCGGTCTATATAATATTCCTGATCAGAGCCAATAGGAATGACGGAACTCTGCGCGGACATTATAGAATAAAAGAAAAGAAAACCCAGTAAGCAGCTAAGTTTTAAACTCCAATAATTTTTGTGCAATAATATCTTTAAATCGTTCTTCTTCATTTAATAAAAAATGTACCTCCACCGGTAGTACAAACATCGGTAATTTATTCTCAATGATATAATCTCTATGTATTTGCAAGCGGGCTGCATCTTTTTCAGTAGTAATGATCACTTTATTAGTTCCGGGCAATTCATCAAACTGTCTCTTTATTTGCCCCAGGTCGTAATTACTATACCAGTGGTGATCAGCAAAAGAGTGATTGTGAACGTGATGTACCCGCTGACTCACATAATGTTCCAGGTAATCCGTATTGGCAATCCCGGAAACAAGCAAAACAAACATTTCGGGATTCCATTCCAGTTTTTGCACAGGAGAAAAAATATAATAAGGCATTTTATACCTGTAGTCTGTAAAAAACAAGAATTGGTTCTTAAGAGGTTTGATTTCATGGTGAATTTCATCAATTTTACCTGAAGTAAGATCGCGCGGACATTTGGTCACTATGATAATATCAGCTCGCTTATAGCTGGAGCGCCATTCCCTCAATCGACCGGCAGGAAGTATATAGTCTTTGGTAAAACGATTGTCAAAACCGGTCAATAAAATATTTAAATATGGCTTTACGCTCAAATGCTGGAAAGCATCATCTAATAATACAAGTCGGGTACCAGGAAATGATTTCAGCAAAAGGGGGATGCCTATTTCACGGTTTTCTGAAACGGCTACGGGTATTTCCGGATGTTTCATCATTAACTGAAACGGTTCATCACCTATAGACTTTACATTTGGAGATTGCTGCCCAATTAGAAACCCAGTGGTCTCCCTTTTGTAGCCTCGGCTTAAAATCGCCAAAGGCAGATAGGCTTTCAACCAATCTACCATAAAATCAATATGGGGAGTCTTCCCGGTACCGCCTATGCTAATATTACCAATACTAATTACGGGAATATCAAACCTAACAGATCTAAGAATTTCCTTTTTGTACAAAAAATTTCTTACACTGATTGCACCACCATAAAGTAATGAAAATGGTGCTAATAGTAATTTTATTACGATTTCCCTTATCACAGTTTTGATTTTAATAGTTGATGCCCTATACTACATGCAATGCATCTTTTTTGATCACAAAAATTATTTTTCAGCTCAATCAATGCCTGACTATCCATAGCAGTATTGGCCATCCATCCTATATTTGTCCAGCCGGAGATGATACTATTTTTCTCAGGTTTAAGTTCGGAAAGGAAATCAACAGCTTTTTCCTTGTACTGTTCATTATCAATAGAAATTCCGTATGCAAATAGTAAAGGTGCTACCGTATTGATGATAATTGTCGAAATAGTATCCTTGCCCAAATGTTTTTCTCTGGCACTGCTTTCTGATTTAAAGGAATAATGATTTTTCCAATAATGAGACACAGTTACATCTAACATATGGACAATCTCTTTCGTATTTTTAGCAGATAAAAATTTGGAAAACAAGTGATCCGTTTGATACAATATGCGGGCTAATTGAGCAATGCGGATGGTTGGAAAATTGGCCGGTCGCATTCGTAAAAACTTCCATTGCACTGGATTCAATGCTTTTAAATCGTACTTTTTTTGAAGGAATTGAAATTCTCGCCTGAGTTTTTGTGGATATTCATCATCAGATTCAAGTGTATCTAATAGTCCAGATTGCCCATAGAGGAGTGCTTCGATCTGAAGTAGATAGTCCCTATGTTTTTGAATAATGTTTAGTGGCGTAATGCGACTAAGCATTTCCATGGGATCATTGTTTACTTTGCCCCCTAGTGCCCGGGCGAGTTTTTGATAACAAACTGATTCCCAATCTCCATTATTGGATTCCAAATCCAACAAAATACGCTTTGATTTATGTTCTAATCTTTCAGCCATCAATCTTTGCAACCAACTATGCCTGGTGATGTCACTTGTATTTCCAATAGATTTCTCGCACGGAACCCAAGATTGATTTTCCATTAAGTAACTGTAAGTGGCTATTAAGTTTGGATTCACCCTGGATTTCAACTCCAAACTGGGTAACACCAATCCAGCGTTATTTTTGACCTCTTTATCCTGATTCCAGACTACGTGCAAAATCACATTATTGTAAGCTCGATCAGACTCGTGTTGATGCAAACCCCAATCACTGGCATTTACATGAATTTCAACATTACCTACCCATAGTTGATTATTAATTTTAATTTTAGCCAATAAAAAATCAGGGCCTGAATGAGGATTCCGGTTTCCGGGATCTACTATTTCAATAGTCTCCTTTGAGGTGGTTGCCAGTTGATTAAAATCATAATAGCGGAATTTCCAAATATAATACAGCAAGTCCTCTGTGATCTGCATAGCCCAGCAAAAATAAGCGATTATTGATTAAGGCTTTAGAGCATTTATTTATAGTTTAAGAATGCAGGTTCAGCGGTTCAACCGTAATTTTGTCGTAATTTCCCAATTAAAAGTTTTTGTATGACCAGATTTAGTTTCTTTATCTTATTTATAAGCATATCTTTTCTACATTGTATGGCTCCGGAAAACAAAAATGCAAAACCCCCTATAACTTTGATCACATTAGATCCGGGACATTTTCATGCGGCCTTAGTACAAAAATCAATGTATCCCGATGTGGATAGTAATGTATATGTATATTCTAATGCAGGTGCTGATCTTGACCTCCATTTGGAGCGGATAAAAAATTATAATACCAGGGCTGATAATCCTACGCATTGGAATGAAATAGTTTATACGGGTACTGATTTTTTTGATAAAATGATTGCCGAAAAAAAGGGAAATGTATTGGTGCTTTCAGGGAATAATAAAATAAAAGCTGATTATATCTATTCTTCCCTGGCAGCCGGGTTACATGTTTTCGCTGATAAACCCATGATCATCCAATACAGTGATTTCGATAAACTTAAACGAGCTTTTGAATTAGCAAAACAAAAAAATGTACAATTGTACGATATCATGACAGAGCGGTATGAAATCACTACTCAATTGCAAAAAGCATTTTCACAAAATGAGGAAGTTTTTGGGAAGCTGATTGATGGTACTCCCGGGAATCCCGCGGTGACCAAGGAAAGTGTTCACCATTTTTACAAATTTGTTTCCGGGAATGTTTTAGTGCGTCCAGCCTGGTTTATGGATACTAAACAACAAGGCGAAGGCCTCGTAGATGTGCAAACTCATTTGGTAGATTTAGCTCAATGGGAATGTTTTCCAGATCAAATCATCGATACCCAAAATATCAAAATCAATGTAGCTAAAAGATGGCCTACTAAAATGTCATTAGCTCAATTTAATACTATTACACAGTTAAATGGATTTCCTGATTATATGAAGGAGCATGTAGAGTCTGATACGATATTAAGTGTGTACAGTAATGGCGAGATTAATTACACGCTTAATGGCAAACACATTAAGACATCAGTCATCTGGAATTACCAGGCACCAGAGGGTAGTGGTGATACTCACCGATCATTAATGCAGGGTACGAAGACTAATTTACTCATTCAACAAACGAAAGAAGAAAACTTCAAGCCCACATTGTATATCACACCAACTGTGAGTGACGGGAATAATGCATCAATAGGTGATGCAATAAATCAGCAATTACTAACTCTCGCAAAAGAATGGCCCGGTTTAACTGCCGAGTATAAAGATGGAAGGTGGAAAATACTAGTACCTGAAAACTTAGCCGAGGGGCACGAGGCACATTTTGGCAGAGTAATGGAAAAATACTTAAGTTATTTAAAAAATAATGATATGCCAGCCTGGGAAGTACCCAATATGATCAGCAAGTATTACACAACCACTAAAGCATTGGAAATGGCTTTGATGAATAAGTGATTTTGTTTTTAAAAAATCAATTTGTTTCAGACCATTCAGCTGCCATTTGTTCGATCATATTATCAGTCATTTCATTGCCAATAATTAGTTTGTGTTTGAAGGTAATGGATTCTCCCTTTTTTATAGTTATGTTTACTTCCGGAGCATTTTTGTCAACTGCCCTACCTGCTAAATTATTAGTAGCAAACAGTCCATACCCTCTGGCGTGAGACCATGCAGGGTAATTTATATTCTTTTTTTGATCTAAAATTACAAGTGTAAGTATTTCATCATCTTTGACTGTACGTAGTGCTACCCAGGGACTTCTCTTCCCCCAAACAGCATCGCCTTTTAATCCTTCTGCATTTCTGTATTCTCCATTTACTCCATCATTATTCATCACTTGTACAGAAGTCTCAGTTCCGTTAGAATCCAAATAAATCTCAGGTTTTTGAGATGGTGCTTCAAAAGAGCGGTCAAGTCTCAAACCAATCAAACCTTCTTTGTTTTCTTTAAAATTTACTATCATTAATGCAGTCAATTTGGTCGTACGTTCAATGCTGCGAACCCCCTTTTTTTCATCGAAAGTAAATGTGGATTCTTCTTTCAATAATGCATTATCAGCATGATCTACCCAAGTCGAGGCAGTGATTAGTTTGCCCGTTTTTTCATTTGCAGAAATGATTTTGTCAAATATTATGGTACCATATTTCGATTTGTTTTCAGGTTTGATGGCAAATGAATTATTCCAAAAGTCAAGGCCATTTACATTTCCAAAATTAAACCACAGGCCTACATGATGGGGATGATCTATGCGCTCAAAGGGACGGGGATTCAGGGGATATCCACGGGTAATAGTCTTTCCAGAACTTGTAAGAATCGGATACAATACCTGCTTTTCCATATTATCCGGATAAATAAAAGCAGTAAAAAATTTATCATTTATAAATACATCAACTTTTTTATTGACCTCGTCTTTTTTGAATTTTACTTTTGAAGTCTGTCCGAAAGTTGAATTACTTATTAATACTATACTGAAGATTAAAAAGATTATACTGAGTTTCATCGATAAGAAGTATTATGTATAAAGAAGTAACAAATATGGCGACATTTTTTACCATTTCCACCTTATCACACCACTAATAATAGTAGGGGCACCAGCATTATAAAATCTATTTCCAAATGCATTGATATCAGGGCCTGGTACATAATCTCCACTCAAGACCATCTGACCATTTAGATGAATAGAAAGTTTTGAAATCGGTTTAAGTGAAATGCTGCCTCCCAGTAAACTGTAGGCCCCAAGATTAAAAGTATTTGCATCGTTGAGCGGAAGTGTAGATTGCTGGTACCAATTGGCTGATACATCAATCCTGGAAAAGATATGCCATATGCCATTGAGCGAGAACGTATGTTGGGGTACTCCTGTCACTTTATTTCCATCAAAATCATTAGCCAGCTGTTTGTATTCAGCAAATCTATATGGCTGATAAGCAGTTGAAAAATAGATTTCCATCTTTTCTCTATGATATTGTATCCATGCTTCCAGGCCACTCATATTTGCTCCACCTGCATTCACAAAATATTCCACTCCAGCTGCATCATTTCTTCTTACAATGGCGTCTTTCAATTTTAGTGAATATGCGTTGATAGTGAAATCCAAATGTTTTAAATACACTTTATACCCCATTTCAAAATTCCATCCTTTTTCAGGTAATAGCTCCTGATTATACAGGCCAGATGAGGGCCGCACTTCAGCTAATGTAGGCGGTGAGTTTCCTCTCGCAGCAGACACAAATACACTTTGGCTTGCTGCTACGGTATAAGATGCAGAGATTCGAGGCATTAGTACGGCACTACTTTCCTTATTGGTATAGGTTGAGGCGGATACTCTTCTATACTTTAAATGCTGATCATTTACACTCAGACCTGCCAGTATTTGCCAAGATCCCCGGTTCCATTGCAATTGACTGAATACGTTATTTTGTTTGCTTTTGATAAGCGCATCGGTTTGTAAAGTATCTATTACTCCCTTTTTATTCCCAAAATTACGTGTGATATTGTTTTGGTAACTATACTCCCACCCAGTAGTCCAGGCTAGGGAATAATTTGATTTTTCTATATGATATTGTAATGTGGGGCGCCATGCTACATTGCCCTCATACCTGACTTCATAGTTAGTAATAAAAGGATTTCGAAAATCGGTATACCATACATTCAATCGGGGATTAAAACTCCAGTGATTATTGATCTCATACTCATAGGATGCCCCTACCATGGCTGTCTTATTATAAATTGCGGCCTTAGCCTCTACAGATCCTGGCAGGCTGCCTGCTCTAGGCCTGGCTTGAGTTTTATCCTTTATATATTGGGCTGGGTTTAGTCCCCCGGGAGATTGATAATATAAATCACTATATAATTCCATTAAGTCCAGGTGAGATTTTTTAAATGAGAAATTTTGCTTAAAATAGACCAAATCTCGTCTCAAGGCAGATTGATCGCGATAGCCATTAGCCTCTTGATGGTTTTGAAAAATGGAAAAGCTTGACTTATTGATTCTGTTATTCAAGTGTAGGGACTCACTCCATTGTCCTAAATTTCCAATACCGAAACTTGCTTCATTACTTCTACATTCACTAGAAAGCAAAATCGCCCCCCCTACACCAGCACCATACATGCTGGAAGCCGGACCTTTTATGATCTCTGACTTAGAAATCATGTCAGGGCTGATTAATTGCAGATAGGTATTGCCACCACCATCAGTGAGATTAAATCCATCGAGATAAACCTTTACGTTTCTCACGCCAAAAGGTGACCGGAGCGTAGACCCCCGGATACTCAATCTATAACTACCAGGTGATCGCTCTTCCAATCTGACACCAGGAGCTTTATTGAATATTCTTGCAAGGGAAAAATAAGATGGATCGGTATGCAAAGTATCTTGAATAATCTGCAAAGAAGCTGGGATCCTAATCAAATCGCTTCTTGAAGAATAAGCGCTTATTTCTATACCAGGTAATATTGAAATTGAAAGTGAGGTATCGGTCTGAGCGATAGTAAAGGATGAAATAAGAATTCCTATTAAAAACCATCCAACTCGTAATATAGATTTCATCAAAAACATCAAAAATAGAGGAGTAAAACTACATCAAAATTCTTTCCTTCAAAGTCCTTCTTTTACACCACTCGTACATCACAATGCTCAATGTCATCATCAGCATCATGTATTGGCTATCTTCTATGGGGATACTAAATATCCGGTAACCCAGGATTTCAGCCTCGTTGTACCATACTACTGGTGCTGGTGTAAAGCCTCCTGTAAGTATTCCATTAACAATAGTAAAAGGAATAAATGAAATGATATAACCTACAAAAAATTTCTTCCAGGGAAACCATCTGGCTAACCAATAAATAATGAAAATAACTAAACCATTTAATCCCAAAGCAGAAAACGTATATGCTTTATGAATATTGAGGAAAGCCAAAATAAGATTTAGACTTGCAACGGCTATGAATAAATATCCAAAGCGTTTTTCAGGCGTTTTTATTTTTATCCAATAATTCATAGATTCATACAAAAACAGGCAACAGAATCCAATCAATAGGAAAAATAAATACTCTTCAATTGGCAGCCCTGCCCATCCAATTCCTGTAAGATATTGTTCATTAAACCCCCATACACCCAGGTAGGTAAAGTAAATATCCCAGATTAGAAAAAAAGTAGACATGAATAGTAACCCCATTGTGATACACTTCCATTTTCCTATAAAATGAACCCATTTTTTTTCAAATGAAAATATAAACGGTACTATAAATGATGCCAGATCTACCAGCAGGTATAGATATTTGTCTTGCACTGAACTATAAAGATAGATCTAAACTTTGAAGTGACATCTGACTTGATTTCTTAAACCGAAATTTTGCATTAGAATTTCTATGCAAAATCTGAGGTGTTGAAAATGAATTATTTATATTGATTTTAAATGGTAAGAAATAATTACATTTTCAAAACTCAGGGTTAACCTCGATAAATAGTTGGTTTTCAATTCAACTATTTCATCGACCGTTGGCAATTTTTGCTTAAGCTGCAAAAATTGGGTTAATTATACTTGGATTTAATAAATGCTTACCACCTCTATCCCGGCAATAGCGGCATATTCTTCCAAATCTGAGATAGTAAGATTTTGACTAAAGCAGCTATGATGTGCGCCCCCTGCTTTTATCCATGCTTCAGCAGCAGCTCTAAAATCTGGAAGTGGTTTCCAAAGAACTCTGGCTACCGGCAATTTCGGCATTTGATATTCCGGAACTATTACTTCCACTTTGTTAAGTACTAGCCTGAAACTATCACCAAGATCTATCATGGAGGCATTTAGAGCATCACCCGATGTTCCGGTAAATACTAAGCGCACAGGATCACCCTTGCCACCTATGCCAAGAGGGTGCACCTCACAACTAATCTTTTCTTTGGTAATGGAGGGGCATATTTCCAACATATGTGCCCCTAATACATAATCACCATTACTATGAAAATGGTAGGTATAATCTTCCATAAAACTATTACCACCTTCCATTCCCAGGGCCATCACCTTCATTGATCTTACCAGGGCTGCTGTCTTCCAATCTCCCTCCGCAGCAAATCCAAATCCTTCAGCCATTAATCTTTGTACAGCTATTCCAGGTAGCTGAGATATTCCATGCAGGTCTTCGAATGTATCAGTAAATGCGGTAAATCCTCCATCCAGTAAAAAATGCCTTAGCCCCACTTCTATCGTGGCTGCTTCTATAAGTGATTCTCTCTCTTTACCACCATGAAGTAAAGAAGGCATCATTTCATATTCTTCTTCATAAGCCTTAATAGTATGAATAACTTCGTTTTCAGTGACATCATTTATATAGTTAGCCAAGTCACCAACACCATATCCATTCACCTCGTACCCAAATTTTATTTGCGCCGATACTTTATTTCCTTCTGTTACGGCTACTTGCCGCATATTATCGCCAATGCGAGCTACCTTCATAGTCTGACTATCTGCCCAAGCTGCAGCTGCTCTGGACCATTTATTAATTTTTTCAACCACCGCTTCCTCTTTCCAATGACCAACTATTATTTTTCGGTACTTTTTCAACCGGGTAAGAATATAACCGAATTCACGATCGCCATGAGCAGATTGATTTAGATTCATAAAATCCATATCTATAGAAGCCCATGGAATTTCTTCATTAAATTGAGTATGCAGGTGAGCTAATGGTTTTTGCAAAAGCTTTAATCCATTGATCCACATCTTGGCTGGAGAAAAAGTATGCATCCAACATATCAGGCCTATACAATTTGTATCGTGGGCTGCTTCTCGCATGATGGCTGTAATCTCTTCAGGAGTAGTTACTACTGGTTTAAAAATGATATTTACGGGGATGGAAGTTTGTTCATTTAGATAATGTGCTATTTGCCTGGAATGCTTATTTACTTTCTCTAAGGTTTCAATTCCATATAAATGTTGGCTACCCGTGATAAACCAAACATCAAAATTCGATAAAGTTGTAATCATATTGCTGTTTAAAGTAAGACAAATATGATTAAAAAAATGGTAGTATTTGGACTATTTAAGTACTCCTAAAATTATTCCATGTGGTGGAATGAATAAATGTTCTTCGTCATCCCCAATGGTCAAAATTTCTTGATTCCATTCATCCCAAATCTCCTGGCCTGCCTGGGCAAATTCCTTAAACAAATACCAACTCACATATACTGGATTAGTATCGTAATTCAAAATTACAAAAAAAGTAGAATGATTATTTGCCCGAACAAAAGAGCACAAATGAAAATTCTCCTGTCGTAACCAATGGAAATTATTATGATCTGCTATTACCGGATATTTTTTTCTAATCGAGATCAATCGCCTCGTAGCTTCGAATATTTTACTTTCAATAGTATTTGCTTCCTTCGTTTTTTGATTTTTCTCCCAATGAATGACAGGACGATGCATCCATCGATTATCATACGATTTTCCGGGGTCCTCTAAAAAAGAATAATCATTCGTATATCCTGCTTCATCTCCATAAAACAACATGGGAATACCCCCAATGAAAAATGTCTGGGCTTGCATCAAAATGATTTTACTAATAGCTTGATTTACTTCCACCCTATTGTCTGAAGCTATTACTTTCTCTAAGCCACAGAGGGAGGCTAATGATCCGCTGATTCGGGCATCATGAGTCTTGGGATTCACTGAAAATAATGCCCCACTTGCTCTCGATCCGGGAAATTCTCCGGTATAATATTTTTGTAGAAAAGACCTATGGGTAAACGGCTCAAATCCTCCGGCTTTGATATTATCGTCAGAAAATCCAAGGCCAATATCATCATGACATCGGGTATAATTAATCCAGGAACTGCCTAATGGTTTGTTCATAATCGAGAAATACCCAGATTGCATCACTTTGGTCTTTGTCGTTGCCAATGCATCCCATTGCAGGGCCATCATCGTTGCATTATAGGCAATATCGCATTCGCGGCCCAAATAATCACCCTCACCAAAATATTTCATTATCTCTACTGGTGCTACTATAGCCTCACCTAAAATGGCCATTCCAGGAGTAGCTAGCTCAATACAATGTTTTATAATGCGCAATAATACATGTACCTGTGGAAGGTTTTGAGAGGTAGTATCTACTTGTTTCCAAATAAAAGCAGGTGCATCTAGCCTTAAAATATCTACGCCGAGATTGGCATAAAAGAAAATAGCATCTATCATTTCTACCAAAACATAGGGATTTGAAAAATTGAGATCCCATTGGTATTGGTGAAACACGGTCATCACCCACTTTTTACATTCAGGTATATAAGTAAAGTTTCCAGGAGAGCTTTCGGGAAATATTTCAGGCATAGTTTTTTCAAACTGATTCGGAATTTCCTGATCATCATACATATAAAAATAATCCTGATAATAAGGATCACCGGCCTTAGCCCTCATAGCCCATTCATGATGATGAGAGGTATGATTGAGCACTATATCCAACATCAGGTAAAAATCTCTATTTTGTAATTCTGAGATCAGATTTTTTAAATCTTTCAGGTTACCAAACTTTTCATCTACCATTCGAAAATCAGAGACGGCATAGCCCCCATCACTTTCCAATGGCGGGCTTTTAAATAACGGCATTAAATGTAAAAAATTAATACCCAGATTATGCAAATATTCCAGGTGGTCTTTTAAGCCGTTTAGGTTTCCACAGAAGCGATCTACATATAGGCTCATACCAACTAACTCGTTGGTCAAAAACCATTTATCATGTATTGCTTTTTGATCATCTTTTTCTTTAAGAGCTGAAGGCCTTTGAACACAGGCGTTTAATATTATATGCTTCAATTTTAAGAATGCATCAGCTTGGTGCGGGTGATCCATATATAATTCAAAATATAGCTTAGACAATTCCGGCTCATGCAGTTTCCAGCTCGCATTTATTGCACTATAAGATGGGGAATCAATATCAAAACCTTCCGAGGTGGCTACAAAATTTTCTTGCATAACAGATCTAAAAATAATAGTAAAATATAGATCTAAGCCTACTTATCAATCCGTCAAAAAAATGAAACACAATAATAATAAATAATTCAGATTTAAATGTAATTTGGAAGATCTAAAAAATGAAAATCGACCTCGAAGAACTAGTACATGCAGGAATTTTAAATCAACCTACTGCCGAAGCTATCCATCAATACTATTTGTTTAAAAAAGGCGATGAGCAATCTTCCAGGCTTACCTATATTATTAGTATTGCCGGGGTTGTCCTGGTCAGTCTGGGTCTTATACTAATTATTGGATATAATTGGGATCAAATACCTAAGCTAATCAAACTAATAGTAGCCTTTATTCCATTATTCATAGGGTATGCTTTGGGGGTATACACTTTGCTGAAAAGACCTAATGAAAATCTTTGGAATGAAATCTCGGCGGTTGCGATCTTATTTGGAATTGGGATAGCAATGGCTTTGATAAGCCAGATTTACAATATCGAAAGCCAACTTAGTGATTTCTTGAAATGGTGGCTGATATTATCTATTCCATTGATATACATTTTCAAAGCAGGATTTTGCTCGCTATTGATTTGGGGTGGTATTACATGGTTCTTGACTGCAACAACGGGAAAGATAAATCTTCCTCATACGCTTTGGTCCCTTCTTTTTATTGTAAGTGGGAGCATTCCTTATTTCTTAGAAATCAGGAAGCCCAAACTTCAATTGGCCTGGTCCTGGCATCATTGGCTCATTCCTTTTGTATTAATAATTTTTACATTTTCCTTAGCCCCTTATAGCTGTAACCGAATGAGGGTAATACATTTTTTAGGATTGTTTTTTATATTTAATTGGTTTCGAAATTTGGATATATTAAAGGAAAAACTATGGGTGCAGGCATATTATGTATATGCATTTATAGGTGTATGGGTTCTTGCATTTGTATATTCGTTCAAAGGATTTTGGAGCTCCGTGGATCATGGTTTTGGAGATTGTTTTAATGGATCTGGCCTTGTAATTAGTTTGACTTTCATGGGGTTGTTCCTATTGGCATTGATTGATTCCTTTCGTAAAAAAAGCCTTCAGTTTAGTGATTTACTTGATTTTAAATGGATGATATTTATCTTAATTCTATTGACTGTATTAGGAAGCGAAGCACTAAATCTGAGTAGATTAGCAGCTAATATTTTAATACTTACGGGAAGTGGCCTCACCATTTACAGAGGAATAAAAGAAGAAAAATTGGGAAAATTAAATTTAGGCCTAGTCATTTTAGCTATTTGGATTATATGCCGGTTTTTTGAAACAGATATTTCCTTTGTTTGGCGTGGAGTGATTTTTATCGCGTTGGGCATCTTATGTTTTTACCTCAATTCTTCATTATTAAAAAGGAAAAAATCATGACCAGAAAATCCATTTTGGTAATCCTTTTTATAGCTTTGATTGTTTTCCAACTGTACACTCTTTCGCAATGGATAAATAAGGCTGAAACTACCAGGAAAGATGGTGTCTATTTAAAAATTCCATGTCATCAGGTAGATCCTATAGATCCGTTTAGAGGAACTTATTTAAATATTAATGTCGATCCTTCATTTATAGAGTCTCCTGATAGCTTATTGTTCAGTGAATCGCAGGATGTCTGGATAAATTATACTTGTGATAATTCTAATAATTGTGCGTATTTAAGTATTCAACCTGGGACAGAAACTCCATTGACTCAAAAAGCCATCAAATGCAGCATCACTAAAGTGTATCATTATCTAAATGAAAAAGGTCAAACTATATCCCAGGTATACATTCAATATCCATTTTCTAAGTATTACATTAATGAAAATAAAGCTTTGATAATTTCTCAAAAGTACAACCAGGCCTTAGTGGATTCTACCATACATGTATATGCAGGTGTATTCGTATCTAATGGAAATGCCGTGCTGGATGCTATATGGCTGGGTAATGAAAAATTGGAGTAAATAGCCCTATTCTTAGCCCAGGAATAATTCTTAAATTTGCGCCATGCAGCTTTCAGCCGCTCCCCAAAAGCTTTATTCAACGCCATTTATTTTATTGTGTGTCTCGCATATCATGTTTGCTGGCTCATTTAATATGATGCTACCTGAACTACCCAATTATCTAAGATCAATGGGAGGCGCCCAATACATAGGCCTGATCATCGCTTTATTTACTCTGACAGCTGGTATCTCGCGGCCATTTAGTGGTAAACTTACCGATACGATTGGTCGAATACCAGTAATGTATATTGGTGTGATAGCCTGTGTGGTATGTGGTGTATTGTACCCGGTGATCCACACTATAGCCGGATTTCTTTGGATCAGATTTTTTCATGGATTTAGTACAGGCTTTAAACCTACAGCTTCAGCTGCCTATGTAGCTGATATAGTACCTTCCCATAGAAGAGCTGAAGCAATGGGCGTATTGGGTATTTGTTCTAGCATTGGATCATCAGCTACCCCTCCATTTGGAAGTTGGTTAGTCACTCATTATGGAATAAATCAAATGTTTTATTTGTCTTCTGCCCTTGCATTTGTGTCTATTCTGGTTTTGTTAAAATTGCCCGAGTCATTGGATTCCAAAGTGAAATTTAAATTTGCTCATTTGAAAGTAGGTAAAAAGGATATATTCGATCCACTAGCTATGCCAGCGGCTATAGTAATGATATGTTGCTATTTTTCATATGGTGTATTGCTTACTCTTGCTCCTGACCTAAGCGACAGACTGCATGTTGCTAATAGGGGGGTATATTTTACATTATTTACTTTGGCGAGTATTGGTACACGATTTTTTGCAGGTAAAATTGCCGACAGAGTAGGTCGTGTTCCTGTAATCAAAGCATCCATTTTTTTGATCGTAGTATCCATGATATTATTCTCGCATGCTAGCAGCCCGGGGCCATTTTATATTGGGTCTATCATATTTGGATTTGGTATGGGCATATTTTTTCCAGCTATCAGTGCCTGGACGATTGATTTGGGTGATCAAAACAAAAGAGGCAGAGCATTGGCTACTATGTATATTGCATTAGAGATTGCAATAGGGGGTGGCGCCCTGATATCTGGTTCATTTGTGGGTGATCATGTAGATCGTTTGCCCATAATGTTTTATATCGCAGGCTTGTTTAGTGTGATTGGGTTGATCTATTTGTACAGTGTGGACAGAAGTAAGATATACCCACTAATAAGGGAAATGGCAAAGAGAAATAAAATCAATTAATGCCTAAAATCATTACTCATTCCTTGACTATTCTGAATACTCTTCGATCCTTACCTACCTGCAAACGCAAAATATAAATACCGGCGGCAAGCTTGTCCAAATTCAAAGTGCTATCATTCATTTTATTGACAAATAATTCCTTTCCACTCATATCGAACACAGAAACTTGACTTTCAGTAATCAAACCCCAGTCAGCACTAAAGATTACTTTGTCAGTTGCAGGGTTGGGATAAACCACCACATCAGCCAAATTGAATTTACTTCTCGAAGATAGTAGCCCATTTATTTCAGATCCATTGGTAGAAATAATGGGGTCAGGTGGATTAGATACCAGGAAACGAATCGTCTGACAATTATTAGTTTTTGTTTTTTCTTTAAGCTTATTATAATAGTCAATACAAATATTTAAATAATAAGAGCCTGCTGTGACATAAGTCGGCAATTTAATTCTTACACGTTTTTTTAAAGTATCACCCTGTTGTATGGATTCATTGATGGTATCCAGTTTTACCCGAATAGCATCGCTAAATTTTATCAAAGGTTTGTAAGAGAGGTAGTATTCCGTCACTACTGTATCTGAAGCTATGGCACCCAGATTAGTCATGGCAAACGGAATTTCGAAAGTATCACCTCTAACTATAGATTTTGAGAATGAAATAGCTGTAATATTTTTAAGATCCAAATAGGGTATAGTGATTGATGTTTGCTGAAGTAAATAGTTATTAGACTCATTGGATTCTTCAATTTTATTAGTGGGGTCAATATTTAAACTGACATACATAATTCCTTCCCAGGCAGATTCATTGGGAGTAAAATTGATCAGGGTGTCAACGTATTCATTTACATGTAATGCCGGGATATAAAGGTTCGCGATTTCTGCGAGTCCGGTACCAGCAGAATCCTTTGCAATATGTATACTTCCCAAAGTACTTGCACTACTGGCTATCAATCCGGCGTTGCGCACACGTACATGGATAGATTGCATCTGATGCAAATTCCAACTTCCTGGTACATTAAAATGCTCAATCACTAAATCACATCTTGGAATTTCCTTCGGTGAAATTCTAATGGCAATGGACGAACAATTATTGGTTTCATTAGATTCGATCACTTGTTGATGATCATCAGCGCACACCACCAGATAATAATTTCCTGGAGCCATGGTAGCCAGGAGCCCTGTTTCAGCCAGCACATTCTGATGCGCAGGAATCCCTGGAAGATACAATGAAGTTAACTTGGTATCTGCATTATCATAAGTGCTATTATTTGATAGGTATATGCTTGTATAATTTGAAGGACTGGCAGCGTCTCCCAAATTGTTTACCATAAATGCTATTCCAAAAGGATCTCCCGCAGGCACTGGGTTTTTATTTAAAGAAAGGTAGCTTACCGAGAGATCAGGATCAGCATGATGATAGCTGTCAGATACACTCAAAGCTATGCTGGAACAATTATTGTATTCATTGCTTTCATTTACTTTGTATTTATGATCCGCACATACGATGATATAATAATTGCCAGCGGGTATGGGCTGGTGAATAGTCGATTGCAATAATATATTTTCCCCTGGTGAAAGTGGAGGAACGGTAAATTCCTTTAAGGGTAGATCACCATTGTCCCAGGTAGAATTTGAAGAGAGAAATATGGCTGCATTATTACTACCGCTGCTGCCTGAACCAATGTTATTAACCATAAAAGCCACATCAAAATCATCACCCTGGTAAATATGGTCTCGGCTCAACTGCAAATAAGAAGTAGTCAGATCCGGGTCATAATGATGTGGTGGAGGAGGTGGAGTACTTCCAACATTCAGATATTGAACATAGCAATTATTAGCATGATTAGATTCCAAAATATCATACCATGGATCTACACATGCGATCAAATAATAAGATCCGGGATATATATTTGGAATATAAAGATTCAAGTTAAAAGGAGTCATGCCATTTACTCCCAATGCCGAAATAGGCACTGTCCCCAGAGAGATATCATTTGCTGAGAATACATTATCTGTAGAAAGTACTACAGTAAGTTTTGTAGCAGGTGATGAGGCATTCCCTTGATTCAAAACTTTACCATCAAATGGATACCAGGAATTAGTATTTAAAGTGGATGGCACAGGCCATACATTTATAGGAATAAGATCAGGTAATAACAAGCCTGGCGGACTGGAATGACATGGGGCGCATGTGCTACCTCCACAATCTACACCTGTCTCATCGCCGTTTTTAATTCCGTCGTAGCATGTTGGGAATTTTGTGGTAATAATGATCATCTCAGAGGTGTCTTTATCACCACATTCATCATACACAATGGCCCAAAAGTGATTCTCCGTGGCTATAGTGCTTTTGGTATTGAAGACAGTTTGATAAGGAGCGCTATAATCAGTAGCTATTAAATCTCCCCAGTTATAAAATTCAACCTTTTGAATAGCCTTGTCATCATGAGCATACACTTTGATGGTAATCGCTACACCTGTAGGGTACGGTCCATTGGAGACTCTTATTGAATCTAAGACTGGTGGTGTAGGGATCGCACACGGATTACAATAATTTACTTTAAACGTACCCCAGCAATAGTTGTTAGCAACCGTGTCATATACTCTATAGGTCACCTGATAACCCTGATGGGAGGCATCCAATTTTACAGCTGGAGAAAAAGTATTGGTGCCAAAAGGATATTGAATAGCCAATTTATAACCACCACAGGAAGCAGAAATGGGAGAAGGGTTGTTTAAAAGATCCTCCGCCACTAAATTTAATGTACAACCATTTGGTTGCAATGAAACATTTAAGTTATTCCCACAATTTAAATTGCATGATTGGGTATAACCGTATGCAAAAAAAGCAATTAAAAGGAATCCAACGAGATATAATTTTTTCATATTCTTTCCATAATGATGTGCGATAAAATTTCGAATACATAGGGGTAAGTCAAATATAATAAAAACAAATGCATACTAACTATAAAAGCGCCTTCAATTCATCGGTGCCAGATACGCTCACTTTCATATTACTAACTTTTATCCAATGTATGATTTTGACATTGATAAGTTTAAAGCCAGCCTTAACCTTTTTATTGATTTGCAATCTATCAAAAGAAATTTTGAAAAATTGATTTGATCGCACTGTTTTTACTGGTCCAAATTTCTGAATAGTATTATTCTGAATCCAATAAAACAGAGCAGTGCTATCGGTCGGAGACAGACAGGATGAGTCTATTTTTGCAACAGGCACCAGCGAATTTTCTTCATTTTTAATAGCTAAAGTCATCTTGAAATCCATTGATCCCTGTCGATCTGTTTCTGCATATAATAGTACAGTCCACAATTCGTAAGGCTTTGGTTTAATTCTGAACCAATTATTGGCGATAGTTTTATGTTTAATTATCCATCCGGCTTCATTCTTGATATCCTGCAGTTCTGCCCAATCTATTAGCTCTATGGGCTGGGAATAGTTCAAAGTAAGGTCATTTTCTTCAGACCAATTTTGGATGATTATTTTTTTTTCTTGCCAGGTAAGGTTATCAGAAACCAATTTTTTCCATTTATAAATATCGGTAACCATTATTTGGTGTTCGCTTTCAATAAATTCAATATGACTGTTATATGGTAAAGTTTCTATCCATTCTTTATGTTTTGAATCTGAACTCGCTTGCCAGGTCAGCTCTTTGTCATACAATAAAGCTTGATCAGCAGTTTTTAATACTTGCATTCTCCTCCCGTGAATAAACTCATCTACTAAATAATGCGCTGCATTCTCCAAAAGCAAGTCATCTGTCCACGCTGCTGGTTCGAAAAATATTACTGGCTCAACCTCCTTTTCAAGGGCTGACCATTCCGGGTTTAATAATTTCTCCAGGGTGTCTTTAGTATTTTTATACAGACACAGTCGTAAATTCAAAAGATCCGATGGTATTTGCCAAATACCTGATAATATCTCCGCCATCATTTTATGATTCAACATAGGCTTGAGTGTACCTGTTATTATTTTATTAAATATCCATAGATCATTGGCTGGTAATTGATTCCAATATTCAATTAAGAAAGAATTTATTTGGGGCTTTGATTTTCTTATTTCGACCAATTTTGATAAAATATCATTTTGCCATGTTTCCAGATTTAGGTAGTTATCATTTCGATGGGGATTTTGCAATATGAGTGAGCAGGTTTCTACCCAATCTTTTGTCTGAGCATAACAAGATTGCATCAGCCAGTCAGGAATGCGCGTATGTTCTTCGGTTAATTGAACCAAAGCTTTGGACGAAATCAAGGCCGGCCATTTATTTTCAGAAAGCAGTTCTATAGCAATTAATTTTTCTTCATCAGGTATGGAAGTCAGATATTCCCTGATCAATTCAGCTTTGTATTGCTGGTCGGAACTTGTAAGAATTGATTTATATAATTTGGCAAATTCATTCATACATCAATCTTCCTCTTCTTCTATTTCCGGGTTAGAACTTCTATTGGAAGAAAAATGAGATCCAATATTTTTTATATGATAACCTTTTGGCGCTAAGTATTTTTCGTAGTCATCAGTAAATCCATGCATGAGCCAAATATTTTCTGCATCACAATTATCTACTACCGAATTCAACGCATTCCAATCCACATGATCTGAAAGTGCAAAACCGGTCTCCCCTGCCTGGGCTTTTCTGTTTTTACTCAAGGCCATCCATCCTGAGGCAAATGCAGTGGTGGGTCGATCCAGACTTCTGATCCAGGGTGTGTTTAAAACTGCAGAAGGCGCTACCGTAATTCCCAATTGAATATCTTTCTTTCGATATTTACTACTTACCTGATAGGTCTTGCGTAAGTTTAGCCCTGCTTGCCGCAATACTTTGTTTGTATTCTCTACGGCGGCATGGGTAAAAACAGGTATTTCTTCAGGAATACTTTGAATGATTCGTTGCGATTTTCCTAATGCATAACCCAATACAACTGATGATTTTCCATATTTGAGATTGTGCTGATACCAATCCAGTATTTCTTTAATTATCCTTTGCTGAGGTTGCCATTGATAGATGGGTAAGGCAAAAGTGGTTTCTGTGACAAGCGTTTTGCATTTAATCAGCTCATACTTCCCACTTACCTGGTCTTCTTCCGTCTTATAATCACCTGTGATTACTATTATTTCACCGTGATATTCCATTTTTATCTGAGCTGACCCCGGAATATGTCCCGCTGGATGAAAACTGAAACTCACACCATTTATATTAAGAATCTCACCCCAACTGACCACTTGAGTTTGGATAAAACTGCCCAATCGGAATTTAATTATTGCCGCTGTAAGTGCAGTGCATAAATAGTATCTGTGCCCACTAAGGGCATGGTCGCTGTGTCCGTGTGTGATAAGGGCTTTTTTTACTGGTTTATGCGGGTCAATATACACATCAGCCACCGGGCAATAAAGGCCTCTGTCAGTATATGTTAAAAGCTTTGATTCTTTCACCACATTAATTTATTATTTTTACGCTTCAACAAAAAGTAAAAATACAATACATGAAGTCACTTCCCTGGATATTATGCGGAATTTTAGCATTAGCTGTTGGTAATCTATATTTTAAAGTATATGATAAATCCTCTCCCCAAAGCGGGTTAGATGCGGTTATGCCTTCATCTGATGCTGCGCCTCTTCGATTAGTTTATGTAAATGCAGATTCAATTTTAGAAAATTTCACCCAGTTTAGAAAAGAGAAGGATGCGTTAGATAGAAAACAACTGGATATTGACTCTAAACTTGGTTCCAGAGGTAGGGCTTTGGAAAACGAAGTAGCCTCTATTCAACAAAAAATTCAAAGTGGCCTGCTCACTCCAAAAGAAATTCAAGAGCAAGAGCAAAGATTGGGAGGCCGTCAACAGGCTCTTATGGCCGAAAGAGATAAGCTTGCCAAAGAAATAATGGACGAAGGCACCGCTATCAACGATAGGCTGCAAAAAGTATTGATGGCTACTTTAGAGGATATTAAGAAAGAAAAAGGATATCCCTATATATTTAGTTATGTAAAGGGTGGTCAAATATTAATAAGCAACCCTGCCGATGATATTACCAGGGAAGTGCTTAAAAGATTAAATGCACAGGAAGCCAAAATGGAAGCCGATACTTCCGGCAAGAAATAAGTTTATCCTACCAGTTGGTATACTACTGCAGCAATCACTCCACCGGCTATTGGGCCTATTATGGGTATCCAACTGTATGACCAGTTACTATCTCTTTTATTAGCAATAGGCAACAAATAATGCACTATTCTTGGTCCCAAATCACGAGCCGGGTTAATGGCATATCCTGTAGGACCTCCTAAACTCAGCCCAATGCCAAGTACAACTAATGCAACAGGAAGCGCATCTAAAGCACCTAGTTTGTAATCTGGGTCTGTCATATGTAAAACTGCAAAAACTAAAACAAAGGTACCTATAGCCTCTGTCAAAAGATTACTAATTGGATTTGACAATACAGGCCCGGTACTAAAAGTTCCCAATATGGTATTGCCATCATCTGTAGCAGCATAATGATCTTTATACGCTATATAAGCAAGAAAAGCACCTACCATGGCTCCCACTAATTGAGCTGCCATATATCCCAACGCCTTTCCCCAGGTAATTTTATTAAGAACCGCCATAGCCATTGTCACAGCAGGATTGAGGTGCGCACCACTGGAATGAGCCGTCACAAAAACTCCAATAAATACTGCTATGGCCCAACCAAAATTTATAGCTAACCAGCCCGCCTGGTGACCAAGTGTCTTTTTTAAAATCACATTTGCGACTACTCCGGTACCCATAAGTACTAACAAGGCAGTACCAATTAATTCAGCGAGATAAACATTCATATTCAAGTAAAAATTTAAACCCTCAAAATAATAAAATTTCTCAATGAAAATATTTTTCAGAAAGGGTAAAAAGAAAAATACCCTTCAGCCACATTTCATAACCATACTTGAACTAAAGGGAAAATTGATTTCGAAAACCCCTGTGGGGCGCTTAATTTTTAATGATACAAATGTAAAGGTCAAATATTAAGGCAATATTACCTGAATGTAAAAATATTGTAAAGATTGTATAGCTGAGAATTATACTGATTCTGCTACATTTGCGTACTCAAATTAAAATAAGTGATGAAAAATTCAAAATTATACTTTACTTTATTACTGATCATTTCATTGATATATATGGCATGTGGTGGCAAAAAAGCAGATGCAGCTGCAGATCAATCCGCAACTGCAGCTACACCTACTACACCTGCTGCGGCCCCGGTAAATGCGGCTGGCAAAAAAACATTTGAGACTTATTGTATTCTCTGTCATGGTGCCGATGGAAGATTAGGTCTTAATGGTTCAAAAGATTTATCTATATCCATTATCACATTAGAAGAAAGAATCAATCAAGTAACCAATGGTAAAGGACAAATGACCCCATTTAAAGATATTCTTACAGCAGATGAGATCAAATCGGTCGCGGAGTATACTCAGTCTTTAAAACAGTAAACCGATTTTGAAGAAATACCATGTCCTTGGATTGATGTCGGGATCATCTCTGGATGGTATAGATATTGCACATTGCTCTTTCGATATAGATCATGGGCAACTTACTTCATGGAAATTAATAGATGCGAAAACGATTCCATACTCAGACGAATGGATAATTAGATTAAAGAACTTACCAACTGCCAGTGCAAAAGAATTAGTACTGGCAGACGCTGATTTAGGACATACTTTTGGCGAATCGATAAATAGTTTTCTACAATCTTACCGTATTGATTATATAGATTTAATATCCTCTCACGGGCATACCATATTTCATTTTCCAGAATTAAAATCTACTACGCAAATCGGTGATGGATCGGCCCTGGTGTCCAAAACGAATATTGATACAGTTACTCATCTACGGTCTATGGATATTGCCTTTGGCGGGCAAGGTGCTCCGATAGCCCCTTTAGGTGACAGATATTTATATCCTGGATATGATTATTATCTTAACCTTGGTGGTATAGCCAATATTTCTGCAGATAGCCCTCATGGTGAGGTCGCTTTCGATATAGTAACTTGCAATCAGCTATTAAATGGTATAGCCCAGGAGATAGGCCTGGAATTTGATCGCGATGGAATAGAAGCATCTAAGGGCAAACTAATTAAGGAACTTTTATCTCAGCTACAGCAAGATGAATATCTCAGCAAAAAATATCCAAAATCATTAGATAATACCTGGTCACAAACTCATCATGTATTACCCGCCATCCAATGGAAAGCTAACCCTCAGGACAAATTATTCTCTGCAGTAGAATTTATTGCAAATGAAATTTCAAGAAGCATTAATTCCATTGGATTGGATGATCATGGAAAAAGATTATTTGCTACCGGAGGCGGAGCGTTGAACAGGTATTTAATAAAACGTATCCAGGATTATTTACCCAAAATACAAGTAGTTCTACCTTCGACAAGTATTATTCAATACAAAGAAGCCGCTTTCATTGCCTTCGCGGGTCTTTGCAGGTATCTACGGATTCCCAATCTTTTTGCATCAGTTACTGGTGCTGAAATAGATTCCATCAATGGCGCTTTGTATACAAAACAAAGCCTGGTATGAAAATTTTAATTACAGGTGCCACGGGTTTTGTAGGTTATTACATTGCACAAAGATTACTGAAAGCCGGTCATCAATTGACTGTTTTATTTCGAAATGAAAACAAAGGCTGGAAAAAATTGAAATCACTTTCTGATAAAATAATTTTCGTAAAAGGAGATATAAACGATTATGAATCTCTTGAAGAAGCTTGTAAAGGTCAGGACTTCATAGTGCATGCTGCCGGAAAAGTATCTATCGGTAATACTGAAAAGGGATCTTTATTTAAAATAAATGTAGAAGGCACGGCCAACCTTATAAATATTGCTATTGAAAAAAATATAAAAAGGTTTATTCATATTAGCTCTATATCCGCATTGGGTGGCAATCCTGAGCAACACCTTCTTGATGAGCAAACAGAGTGGTATTTAAAGTCTTACTACAATGTTTATGCCCAATCAAAGTACCAGGCTGAACTGGAAGTATGGCGAGGAAGTATAGAAGGTTTGGAGGTATGCATATTATCGCCTTCGGTAGTATTAGGGCCATGGGAAGAAAGCCATCATTCTATGGAAATATTTAGAGTGGTAAGGCAAGGTTTGCCTTTATTTCCATCTGGTGCTTCAGGGTGGGTGGATGTTCGTGATCTTGCTGAAGCGGTTCATGAAAGCATTAACAAGAATATATTTCATGAACGAATCATCATTAATGGGCATAACGCTAGTTTTAAATCAGTAATGGATATTGCTTCACAAAAACTGGGTAAAAAATCTCCTGCTATTTCTTTACCCTATTTTATTGCAATGGCACTGGCACGGGTTTTATCATTCCTGAAGGTATTTGGAATTAAATCCACTATCACACCAGATATCATCAAATCATTATATACATCGCATCAATTCAACAACAAAAAGTCTTTAGAGTTACTTGGAATTCAATATAGAACATTGAATGAAACTATTGATTTTGCTTTAGAGTCAATGAGTAAAATCTGAGGCAAGCAGGCAGTCCTAATACTATTTGATTATTTTTGCAAAAACAATATTCGTGGCTGGCAATCAATTTGGGGAAATATTCAGAATAAGTACTTTTGGCGAATCACATGGTAAAGCAGTGGGTGTAATCATAGATGGATGCCCTGCAGGTTTGCTAATTCAACCTGAATTTATTCAGAAAGAAATGGATCGCAGAAGACCCGGCCAATCCAATATCGTCACCCAGAGAAAAGAAGCCGATGAGATAGAAATTCTATCTGGTGTCTTTGAAAATCGAACTACAGGTGCTCCTATCAGTATGATGCTTAAAAATGTGGATCAACATGCTGCAGATTACGATCACATAAAGGACAAATTCAGGCCGTCACATGCCGATTTTACCTATCAAACAAAATGGGGTCATCGGGATCATCGAGGTGGAGGCAGATCATCAGCCAGGGAGACCGCAGCACGGGTAGCTGCTGGTGCTATTGCGAAGCTTTTTTTACACCACCATGATGTACATATCCACGGATTTGTAAGCCAGGTAGGTGATTTGGTTTATACTCCTGATTTTGAAAATCTTGATATTTCTGCCATAGAATCCAATGTGGTTCGGTGCCCGGATGAAACAATGGCCCATAAAATGATTGATCTCATTAAGGAGGTTCGTAAAGATGGAGATACTATTGGAGGAGCAGTTACTTGTCTGATAAAGGGCTGTCCTCCCGGATTGGGCGAACCTGCCTTTGATAAACTACATGCAGAACTAGGTCATGCCATGTTGAGCATTAATGCCTGTAAAGGATTTGAAATTGGTTCTGGTTTTAATGGAATAGCCATGCGAGGCTCTCAGCATAATGACATTTTTTATAAAGATGGTGACCAGATAAAAACCCGTAGCAATCATTCCGGAGGTATCCAGGGTGGTATTTCTAATGGTATGGATATATATTTCAGGGTGGCATTTAAACCAGTGGCTACTATAGTTTCTAAACAAGAATCAGTAGATACATCTGGTGAATCTGTCATGGTTACCGGAAAGGGGAGACATGATCCATGTGTGGTTCCCCGAGCAGTGCCCATCGTAGAAGCTATGGCTGCTTTGGTGCTTGCAGATCATTTTCTGAGGCACCGTGCCAGTAAAGTGTAGTGTTATTTCTTTACTAAATATTACCATTGATTCTTATAGTCCAATGTCGGTTCCTTTTATAAACCCTGGTGGTTTTGCAACAAATAAACTATGCTCTATCCGCAAAATACATATCTATCATGCCCTTATTTTTAGCATCTATTTTCCCTCTGTATTCACACTTGAATTTATCTTTTACTAATGCGTAGGTGCTACCACTGATATTTATTTTCCCAGCTTCACCCGTTGTCTCCATTCTTGAAGCAATGTTTACAGTATCTCCCCAAATATCATAGGCGAATTTTTTAATTCCCACTATTCCAGCTACCACCGGACCAGAATTACATCCTATTCTTACTTCAAAAAAAGTCTTTCCTTCGGCTTTACGCTTTGCGGTTTCCCTTTGCATAAAGTCTCTTATTTCTATGGCTACATTCACTATATCAGCAGCATGGGTTGTAGTTTCTACAGGGAGACCAGCTGCACACATATAGCTATCTCCGATGGTTTTTATTTTTTCTACATTGTGTCTGGTGATAATCTCATCAAATGCACTATAGCAATAATTAATTTGATTAACCAGATCCTGAGCACCCAGCTTTTCACTTAGCGCGGTAAAGTCTATGATATCCGTAAAAAGTACGGTGACAGTACCAAAATATTTTGCTTTTGTAGTGCCCGTCTTTTTTAGTTCTTCCGCAGTTTCATGAGGCAGTATATTCAATAATAATTCATCACTTCTCAATTTTTCTTTTCTGATATTATTCCGTTGCCTGATCATAAAGAATAAAAATAGTAATGACCCAATCAGGCCCGCTGTGATCGAGTTTCGGATGATTCTTTGTTGAATGTCCTTTTTCTCTTGTTCAGAGTTCGAAGCAGCCTCCTTTTTGTCAAACTCATATTGCATCTGAGTTTGAGTAAGCTTATTGTTTTTCTCAACATTAAATACAGAGTCTTTAATGGTTGCATATAATTTGTGACTTTCCAGGGCTGCAGTGTAGTCGCCCAATTTTGAGTAAATCTCACTCATAGTTTGGTAGGCTTCAAACAGATATTTTAATTGACCAATTTCTTTAGCTATCACGATGGCACTATCTGTATAAACTTTTGCTTTATGTAGCGCATATAATTTATTTCCACCACCGATATCTTTTAGTGAGGATAGATTTTCTTCCTTTGTAATTTGTAAATAAAGTAAACCCAACGAACTATAACCTTCCACCAGGCCAGAATTATTGCCCACTTCTTTGTAAAGCTCATTCCCTTTTTCCAAATACTCTCTCGCTTTGGTAAATTCAGACTGGTATAAATATACGCTGCCCATATTCCCAATATTCATCGCTACATTTTGCTTTCGATTTAGGTCTTCGTTGATCTTGAGAGCCATTGCATAGTACTCCAGCGCTTTACTGTATTGAGATTGAAATCGATACACTTCGCCTATATTATTCAAATTAGCAGCTTCACTTTTTTTGATACCCAGTTCTTGATTTATGGCAAGAGCCTTACTATAGTATTCCAATGCATCTTTATAATCGGAAAGATTCCAATAAATGGTTCCAATGTTGCCCGTAATAATAGCAATCAGGTTTTTACTATTAATTTCTTCTGCCAATCGCAAACCCAAAAAATAATGCTCCAATGCTTTGGGATAATTAGCCGTTCCTCTGTAGTTGATACCTATTCGATTGTGTGCGTGAATGAGGCCTACTTTATAATCTAAAGTCTTTGCAAGTTCAAGACTCTGAGTGCCATAAGAGATCCCTTCAGTGGGATTGATCGCACTGTAGTCGAAACATATTTCATTTAGCAGTTTTACTTTATTGGTATCAGCTTTTGAATGAGATAATTCCACTATCAGAGAATCAATAAGTTGCTGCCCTTGTAATTGTGAATAGGTTTTAGAGGTGATGGTAAAACAAATCAGTAATATGAAAAGGGCTTTCATGGATTTACAAATCAAACAAGAATGATTGATTTTGGCGTAAAATAGCAATTTTAATGCCGCATTTTTATCTCTTTAGATCATACCTGGTTTTATTTTATCCAATATGCGTATTGGAGTTACTAATATTAGAAAATCTTCACCCAATCTTTAAACTTATAGATTCAATACACTAACTTCAATTTTTTAAAATAACGTGTATATGAAAAGTATCATAAAACAAATTGTCCAAAAGGAAAAAGAGTCCTTAGTTGTAAAGAAAAGTATCCATGCATCAACAATGGATGATCGTCGGAATTTTCTAAAAAAATCAGCTTTCGGAGGAATATCGCTGGCAGGGATGATGAACATTAAAATGGAAGAAACAGTAGCTATGACCACTGCGAAAGCATCTCGAATGAGTATACCCTCTGATCTCAAAATCACCGATATGAGATATACTACTATAACGAATGGTAATGGAGCTACCAATGCCCGAAATGTGATGCTACGGATCGATACCAACCAGGGAATCTATGGACTGGGCGAAGTGCGCGATGGTGGTGATGCCCGGTTTGCACTTTATCTCAAAAGCAGAATCCTGGGGCTCAATCCATGTAATGTGGAAATGATTTTTAAAATAATAAAGCAATTCGGTGGTCATGGTAGAATGGGTGGTGGTGTCTGTGGTGTAGAAATGGCGCTTTGGGATTTGGCGGGTAAAGCATACCATTTGCCAGTATGGGCGTTGCTCGGAGGGCGATATCGGGATCAGATAAGATTGTACTCATATATTCCTAACTCTGGTGAAAAGCCATTAGCTGAAATAGACATGACTGAGTTTAAAGCAGATGTAAAGCATCGGATGGTGGATCAAGGCTATACCTGGCTCAAAATGCATCCCGGAATAGAAAAAATAAGTAAAATCCCAGGTACAACAGTCAATACCAAGTTTACGCCGGGATTTAATGATAAAGTGCAATCATCCCGGGCACAAAATTATCTCCATTATCAAAATACCCGCCATGCATTTACTAATGTTCAGATCACTGACAAAGGGTTAGCGGAATTACAGAATTATGTGGGGGCCATCAGGGATATAGTAGGCTACGACATTCCCCTTTCAGGAGATCATCAGGGCCATTTTGATGTGAATACCTGCATTCGGGTAGGCAATGCCCTGGAAAAATTCAGCCTGGCGGCATTAGAAGATTTTCTTCCATGGGATCTTACTGATCAATTAAAAATGATTACAGACGCCATCAATACCCCTACGGTAACTGGTGAAGATATTTACCTTAAAGAAGAATTTCAAAAACTATGTGATCATAGGGCAGTGGATATGGTACAACCCGATATGGGATCTTCCGGTGGAATCTTAGAGACCAAGAAAATTGGAGACTATGCTGAAGAAAAAGATACAGCTATGATCTTACATTTCGCGGGCACACCTATTTGTTTTATGGCCAATGTGCATATGGCTGCCGCTACTCAAAATGCATTAGCTCTGGAAATACCCAACCAATGTGCGGATAATCCATGGTGGCCCAACCTGGTAAAAATGGTGGGTAAGCAACCGATGATCACCAAAGGATTTGCAAATGTACCTTTAGATGCCCCGGGACTTGGTGTGGAACTTAATGAGGAAGAGATCAAAAAGCATTTACATTCGGAAGATCCCAACTTTTTTGCTCCGACCCCTCAGTGGAATGAGTTGAGAAGCTATGATAGGCTCTGGAGCTAACCTGGATATCCATTTAAACTTTATCGCTATAGATATGATCGATCAAATCTTTGTACTTCGATTTTATCATTCTTCGCTTAAGTTTTAATGTTGGTGTAAGCTCACCTTCTGAGCCATCGGGTTTAGTAATCTGCCATTCTTCAGGCACCAATTCAAATTTTTTGATTTGCTCTATATGACCGAAGAGAGGATTGTATTTATTAATTACGGATTGAAATAAATTAATTACGGCTGGATTCGAGATCATCTCAGTCAGATTAGTATAAGGTATTTTTTGTTCAGCGCACCAGTTTTTCAAGGGTTCTTCGGCAGGTACTATCAAGGCACTTACAAATTTGTATTGATCTCCTACCAACATAATATTATCCACCAGGAAATCTTCTTTTACTTTATTCTCAATAGGAGCGGGAGCCACATATTTTCCACCTGAAGTCTTGAAAAGTTCTTTTTTTCTATCCGTTATTTTTAAAAACTTTGTTCCATCAGACCCCGTAACAAATGTGCCCACATCTCCAGTCTTGAGCCAAATCTTTCCATCAATTTCTTCCAGTGCCTCAGCTGTCAGCTTAGGTTGTTTATAGTACCCTACCATGATATTATCCCCAGCAGCAAGTATTTCGCCCTCACCTTCCTTGTAAATACCTTCAGCGTTATCGAGTCTTATTTCCATTTGAGGCAGCAATGGTCCTACTGTGCCAATAATCGCCTTTCCACGAGTAAAATGATTAAAACTTATCCCTGGTGACGCTTCAGTAAGTCCATATGCTTCCCGAATAGGAATGCCTGCTGCAGAAAACACTTTTATGATTTTTACAGGGCATGGAGCACTACCTGTGACCACTCCTTTTACCTGGCCTCCTAATGCAGCACGCCATTTAGAAAAAATCAATTTGTCAGCAATAGCCCATTTGAAAGCATTTAACCCACCAGGTTTTTGATCAAATTCGTATGAATCGGTGAGGCCTAGAGCCCAGAAAAAAAGCTTTTTCTTTATACCTTTTTGCTCTAAGCCTTTGTTATAAATTTTTTCGTATACTTTTTCTAAAAGTCGCGGTACACAAGTGAAAAAATGAGGGCTTACCGATTTTAGATCCCCGTTCTCGCCACCTAAATTATCAGTGCCGGTTTGGTATACATTTAATCCTAAAAATACAAATGCATACATAGCAGCCCGCTCAAAAATATGACATACAGGCAGAAAGCTCAGTACTCGTTCTCCGGGACCAACTGGCAATAGGTCTTTTACCTGCCGGATACAACTAGCCAAATTAAGGTGTGACAGCATTACACCTTTAGGCCTGCCTGTAGTGCCGCTGGTATAAATAATAGTCACCAGATCTTTAGGAGTGATCTTTGCAATATTGGAGTCTATCCATTCTTTGTTTTCCGGTCTTAGCATATCTTTCCAGTAAACTTCTCCAACCCCTTTGTCAAGACCAATCAATTTGCTTAGTTGGGTTAATGATTTCCTGGCATCATTAACTTTTTGCTCTAAATCACCACTACCCAGAAAAGCGGCTTTGCACTCCGCCTCCTGCATGATATATTCATACTCTGATGGTGATATGGTAGGATATAAAGGCACTGAAACCATTCCGGCATATTGAATAGCAAGGTCTGCAATTACCCACTCTGGTTGGTTTTTATATGAAATAATAGCGATATTATCCCCAGATTTAAAACCTGATTCTGTAAGACTTGTTGCCAATTGCCTGGCATAGTCAATGATCTGTTGCGTACTATAAAACTGCCAGTTTCCATCTACTTTGGCACCAATTGATTTTTCCTGTGGATAATGTTGCGCCTGATAATCAAAGAATTCAAATACTCGTTCTATAGGCATGGATCAGAAGGTTATATTTATTCACTCATCAGCTTTACTTAGCTGATTTATTTTTACCAATATAGCAATATTAATAAAAAAATACGAACCTACCTTATCCGTTTCAACCATGTCATTAAAAATTAAAATCAATAATATAGATCCAAAGGACCACAATGAAGCCAAAAGCCAGGGCTTGTATTCTTTCCTTACTTTAAACCATAAACTTTCCATCGTTTTAAAATAAAAATAGATGAGGGTTAAAAAAATCATCAAACCGGGAATGCCTTGTTCTACGGCTGTCATCAGGTAATAATTATGTATGGTGCTTCTCTCTTTGTTTTCACTTACGTAAGTAGTGAATTGATTCAGTGTATAGGAATGATAAGAATTATAAAAGTTATTTGGGCCAAATCCGGTAATATATTTCTCCCCGATCATTCTGAAACCAGCTACCCATCGGTACAAACGCTCCATAGTAGATATATCTTTTCCCTGGGGCGTGGCCTCCAACAAATTTCCAAAATCAGTATGCGTAATAGCTTGATTATATTCTGGTGCTAAGTTCAGAAAGTGGTTATTCGTGTTGTAATAAATAATAGAACTTGTAACTATGATAATTACCAGGATGGAAGTAACGTTTACCAATTTGAAGCGAATAATAAAATAGGTCCCGGCAATGCTTACTAGTGAAACATAGGCGGCTCTGGTATATGCAAAAGTGATTCCAATTAATAGCACAAGAGCAATTATATAAAGTAGAGCTTTCAAAAACCCCCGAGGCCTGGCTTTTTGAAAATCTATTTTAGTTTTAGAACTTTTAATTAAAGGATACAGATATGGAAAAATACAAACCAAAAGACATGCATAATTTACATGATTGCGATAAAAAGGCCGCACGACTTTATTTATTTCAGTAAATGCAAATCCACTACTACTATGTCTTGCTTCAATGATGAATACGGTACAGGAAGCTGCCGCCAATGAAACCCATGCAAATAGTTTCCATCGATTTTCATTCTTTAAAAGAATAAATGGAAGTATATAAAAGACCATCAAATACCAGGACTTAGCTATCCAGTATTTTAAGGAAATAAAAAAACTTTCACTGCCCAGACAGGTGACAAAAATCCAACAAAAATGTAATGCCAGTATCCAGGTAATGGGTTCTTTCAATATGGGCTTTACTAATTGCCAACGCGATATAACTAATAATACACCCAATAGAAAAAGCCACCACATTAAGGGCTCATCCGGGAAGTCCGTAGAAAATCCGCCAGTAAGTTCCATTTCAGTACTGAAAGGAATGACAGCCAATAAAATAAAGTAAATCCAATGTACTCGTTCAATACTTAACCAAATAAATAATAGCCCTAGTGGAAGCGCTAACCATAATAATTCAGCTGTACAAATACCTACTATTACCGAGACTAATACTAAAATAGGGAATATTAAGTCACGATATGATTTGGAAATAGAAGAGGCTAAAAGCATAAGAATATTACTTGCGCCTATAATGCACTAATAAATAATACAAAGCCATTGAAAAAGCGGTCAATACTCCTGCAGCTAGTATTAATACACTTCGCGCAGGCCTGGATTTATAATCAGGAATCTCAGCGGCACTTACTGTAATGATAGCTTTTGCATCGGAGTCAATAGTATTAAAAGTATTTTGATACTTTATTTTGTCTTCATTTATCTGAGCCTGTATTCTTTCAATAGAAGATTCTAAAGATGAAATTTTACTCACCCCTTCATTGAAAGTAGTCAAATTAAAAGAAGATCCACTATTACTATTTAAAGATTTTAATTGATTTTCAAGACCTTTTAATCGGGCTAATAAATACATAAGCGTATCTCGAGGTGCACTGCTCCTTTTCAAGGCCTCATACCTTGCCTGCTCACCTACGTATGCATTGTTGATTTCTGAGACCAAATTAGACATTGTCTCCGTTTGAGCTTTAATATTATAAATGGGATATATCTTTCTGAGATGGTATAGACTATCAATCAAATTTTTTGCATAGGCAGATTTTTCTTCTATACTTTTTTGATAAACAGCCGCTACATCCTGGAGTCGTTTTACCACCAGATCATGTGATAGACTATTCACTATTTCCCTGGCCCTATTTGTCATATTTGTAGCTAATTCTTTGTCGATATCTTCAATACTGAGGTCTACCGCATCATATTTAGTCTTAGTGACATGAAGTAATTTATCTAGTTTTTTTCTAATCTTATGCTTGGCATACTGGCTTGAAGAGTCAATTTTGTAGTGCTGATATAAATCAAACTCACCTATAAGATTATCCTTTAACTGATTACTGGTACAGATCGTGAGTAATCGATCAAGGTCTTGTCCACTCCCATAAAATTCCATTTCCCTCGTATTATTTCCGAATAGCTGGTCGGGTTTTGAAAGATCTAAGCTGGCCGGATAAAAAATAGTATTTGCCCTATAATAGTCTTTTAGTAAAAAAGACAAAGGAGCCGCAATGAAAATAGCCAGGGCAGACCAGATGAATATTGCTTTTCTCTTTTGCCAAATCACCGATACCGCATCTGAGATTTGCTCTTCTTGTTCCATATGGCGAAAGTAGGGAGTTTTTTCAGGTTTATATCCTGATAAGAATTACACATTGATTTCTACTACCTGATACACTTTATATTTTGGAGCATTTTATTAGTTCACTAACTTCATGCTGATAGGATCCCATTTAATTTCTTTCTTTTGTTGAGCACTTAAATTGCAAGAAAGGGACGGCGCTGCAGCACGCAGTCCAAAAGAGGCATCTTCTAAAATGGGACTACCTGTGCGAATAGCATTAAAGAAGGTGATCATATGATCTAGTCGATCATCATAGCCCTTAGGTGCATTATACTCAGTAGGTGCTATCAGATCATACCCACCGTCAGTATCCAAACCATATTTATCGGTATACCATTTTTTAAAATCTTCTTTTTGTTTTTCAGAAAAACTATCAAAAGAATCATAACCTCCATAGCCCGGAGAAGACTTGCGTTTTACGGTTTTTACTTTAAAATCATTCCATCCGATATCAATTACTCCATCTGTTCCTATCATTTTAATACCAAATCCACCAGCACCACTACCTTCACATAAGTTAACCCTGGTCATCACCTGGTAGCTAGGCAATTTACTTGTTTTAGGATAAGACATGATGGCATTTACAACATCAAATGCATCACGACCATCTTTCCAATAATTTAGTTCTGCAACAGAATATATTTTTTCAGGGCCAAAAGATCCAGTAATGGTATGAATACCCGTAAGTAAGTGTACGATTAGGTCACCGGCTGCTCCTGTGCCATAGTCTTTATAGTTTCTCCATCTAAAAAATCGTACTGGATCAAAGCTTACTTTTGGTGCATGACCCAAAAATCGATCCCAATCAATCGTCGATGGAGAAGCATCCGTGGGTATAGAATATTGCCAGGCACCACGAGCATCGGTACGGTCACAGTATGCTTCAATAAAAGTCAATTCACCAATAGTGCCCTGATCGAAAAGCTTTTTTACTTCATGGATTGCTGCACTGCTTGCCCTTTGAGAGCCAACCTGAAAGACTTTTTTTGTTTTTTTTTGAGTATTTATCAAAGCCCATCCTTCTTCTATTTTTTGTACCATAGGCTTTTCACAATAAACATGTTTATCCGCATTCATGGCATCTATGGCGATCCTTTGATGCCAATGATCCGGGGTACATATCAAAATAGCATCGATATCCTTTCTATTTAATAATTCGCGATAATCCTTAGTGGTAACTATATCAGCCCCATATTTTTCTTTGGCCCGATCCAGCCTGCCATAGTACAAGTCGCATACAGCAGTTAGTCTTACTCCATCTACTTTTAAGGCTGCATCAGTATCAAAATGGCCAATAATACCACTTCCTATCAGCCCTATATTGATCATATCATTGGCCGTTGTTCTCACCATCGAATTTAATGTTCTTCGAGTGCTACTTTCCTGGCTTCTTACAACATTGCTTAGTCCAAAAGCGGTGACAGAACCACCTAAATTTCTTATAAATTTCCTCCTATTAGTATTTTTCATTTTCCCATTTATTGAGGTTGAATATAACTAAATCGGAATATATTCTAAATTTGACCGTATCATGCTTTAAGAAAACATTAGCATTAGCGGGCACCATATTTGAATACATGATTGATTGTTCTTTTCGTTTTATAGGCTATTAGTACATTTGCCCCTTTATGATAAGACTTCAAATAGTGTGTTATTTTTTTCTTCTATGCTTTTCTGCATTTAGCCAACCTATGCGAGGTTTCGAAGCGGGCCCATGGCTTGGTACAGCACATTATTTCGGCGACCTGAACACCACTTATCAAATAGACAAACCCGGCCTTGCAGGAAGTCTTGCCCTGAGATATAACTTTAATCAACGCATTGCTGTCATGGCTAAGGCATCTGCCATGCGATTAGCCGGTGATGATTTTAAATCATCCAATGCATTTGAACGTGATCGAAATCTTAGTTTTTTTACCAACCTATTCGAGCTGGGTGGACAAATAGAGTTTAATTTTTTCCCATATAAACATGGTGATAAAGAAAGATTTAGTACACCCTATTTATTTCTGGGAGCTAGTGGTTTTCATTTTGATCCCCGCACAAAATATAATGGAAGTGCTGTTCGCTTGCAGCCGCTAGGTACAGAAGGTCAGGCTTTAGGAAAAGAATATTCATTATTTCAGTCGGCAATCCTATACGGTATGGGCTTCAAATATGATCTCAGCCCTTCCTGGAGTTTGAATATGGAAATAAGTGCGCGAACTCTTTTTACTGACTACCTGGATGATGTAAGCACGGTATATCCTGCTTCTGATCAACTGGCCGTAAGAGGTCCTTTGAGTTCTATACTGAGTGATAGATCCTTATCGCAATTATATGAACCTGGTCGACAGCGAGGTGACCGGAGAGAATCTGATGCATATGGCATGCTCACAGTAGGGCTTATGTATTTTTTCAACCCGCTTCCTTGTCCTAAAATCGTCAAGTAAAATCAGTCTTTTGGCTATAAGAAAAAAGCCTGATTAAATTAATAACCAGGCTTCAAAATTAATATATCTTCTTATTCCAAATTAAAAGAAAGTAAATCTGTTGTCTTTGATGTTTGCATTCTTCTTTAGCGATTCCATAAAGAATGATTGCACATTGTTTTTAGAAACGGCACTAGCCTGATCTCTAAAAAACTGCAAATCTGCCTGGCCGATAGAAGGTGTTCTAGTAGTTGTTTTTACAATAAATACCCCGCTACTACCTAAGACTGGTTTAGAAGTGGCATTTTTTTCAGTGCCAAAAGCTGCGGCGATCACTTTGGGTTCATTGCCCATAGCTGGCAGAAAGCTAGTGCTAAAGTTTACACCAGAAGCCGTATCTATTTTTACCTTATACTTAGTTGCTACTTCATAAATATCATTTGAGTTACTGATTTCTTTAATTAGTCTTTGACCCTTTAGATCATTTTCTATAAGTAAAGAAACATCTTCTCTCACCGCTTCAGGCTTCGCGATTCCTTTTGGTTGGATTGCCTTTAATGCCGCAATAGTCACTTGTTTTGTATAAAACTCTACAGGATCCTCATAGGTATAGACTTCATTAGAAACATTACCCACATTAGTACCGTTATCAAAAGCCCATCTTACTATAGATCTGGTACTTTCTCCTGAAGCCAGATCTCCGGCAACAGCATCATTTTTTCTTACTGCGCCCGTATTCTCAAATTTTATATCCGTTCTATTAGCTAAAGTCTTTCTCAATTCATCCAGGGTACGATTGGTATTATTGATCGTATTTACTTCATCTTCTATTTTATTTTGAGTTTCCTGAGATGGTATTATAGGCCTGGAGATATAAGCCAGTTTAATTCGATCTTCAGATCCCTTCAAAAATTTCTGTTCTGTCACTTCGATCAAATGAATACCAAATTGGGTTGCTACCGTAACATAATGATGAGGGACTGCCTGGAAAAATATAGCATCGTTGAATGGTTTTACCATGGCATCATGAGCTACCATACCCAAATCTCCTCCAATGAATCCAGAACTTGGATCCTGAGAAAACCGGATAGCTAACGAGTCAAATTTTGCTTGTCCATTTTCCAGTAATGTCTTTAGACTATCAATGGTAGCATTGGCAGAAGCTAATTGGTCTGCTGTCTGGACGGTACGTAGGATATGTCGCACTTTTACAGAATCAGGAATTAATTTTCTATCGATCAACTTAGCTAATCGATAGAGATTGCCATCTATATATGGTCCAGTTACCTGGCCTTTAGACATGGCATACAATTGATCAGCATACTCAGGGCTTAATTGAGCTTTGGTAAAATAAGCTGGATCTAAAGTGCCTTCATTGATAAGAATAAAGGAAGAATCAAATTTAGTAGTTTTAAAACTATCTACCAGCCCAGCCAACTCATCGTGTATTTTCAAACTGTCTTCCTCAGTCGGCTCTACCGGGAAATTCACATATTCAATAAATCTTGATTCTTCAGGATATTTGTATTTGTTTACATGATTGGAGATGTATTTTTCTATATCACTATCTGTTACTTTAATACTATCTGTAATCAAATCAAAAGGTAATTTTACATATTGAAAATTAATCAATTCATTAGACTCACTGTTTCTCATCTCTGCCAACCAAACGGGCACATATACCGCGCTGGAGACCAAACTGGTATACTTAGACTGTAATCTTTCCTTCACTACTTCCTTTTTCTGTTCATTCCAATAGGTGACCAGGTCTGGCCTCAATTGATTATTTTCAAGGCCTTGCTTTATCTGGTTGAGTTGGTCGCGGTCTACTATTCCTGTATTAGGGTTAATAAATCGTTGTTGGATAATTGGGCTTAAATTATTTCCAAATTGCAATTCGTCCATTTCAGCAGTACTTACTCCTATTCCCAGTTTGTTTGCAGCTTTTTCCAGAATCACATTTTCTACAAAAAAACTCCAAAGAAAATTTCTGCGTGCATAAGGATCTACGGCGCTGCTATTGTACAATATCTGCTCCGTTCTGGCAAAATCATTATAGTCAATATTCTCACCATCAACCTTGCCGATGCTAAATCGGGTACTGCCACCACCTAGCGAAGACTTTCCAGTCACCACATCCATGATTAAAAAAGCCATTAATGCTAAAGCGAGTGAGGCCACTATAATCCAGCTTTGTTTTCGAATCTTACTGATTAAAGCCATTTGATTTCAATTAATTATAAATGTAAATAAAGAATTATATGTAACTATATCAGCTCTTTTTTTTAAAAAAGCGAATGCAAAAGTACTATTTTTATAATACTGTACAAAAGGTTGTCTATTTTACTTATAATCAAAGGGTTAATAGAGAAGCTATTTAACTTTTCAAAATAATGATCTTAAGCAAATCAATTACTTATTGCATTTATTGGGAATGCTTTTTCAATAAACATAAAAGCCCTTTTTGCGGAATCATTCCAATTAAAGTCTTTAGCCCGTTCTAAACCTGCTTTTACCAGATTTGGAGTATCGGTGGATAGTTTTGCCATTTGTTCAGCTATTTGAAATATATCTCTGGGATTGACCAAAATAGCTGCACCACCGCTAATTTCGGGATAACATGATTTTTCTGAAGCGATTACAGGTACTCCTGATTGAAAAGATTCTACTAATTGCATCCCGAATCCTTCATATTCAGAAAGATTGATCAGCGCATCAGCACTAGCCAGAATTTTCGTGATTTCCGCATCGGGTAAATATCCTAATTGAATTATATAATTTTGAAATCTACTACTTGAAATCGATTCTTCCACATCTGCAAAAAGACCCATTTTTCTGCCTACTATTATCAGCCTTTGCTCCGTTTGATATTTATCTGTATAGGTATTAAATGACTGCACCACTTTGTCGATATTTTTTCTTTGATGTATTGAACTCAACGATAGAAAATAGGGAAAACCCTGGCTGTACTTTTCTCTTGTAGCAATTTTGTCAATTGTACTAATGGGCTTGAATTCTGATCTTGCAGCATTATAGATTACTTCAATTTTTTCCGGTAAGACTTTATAATGCGAGACGATTTCCTTTTTAGTATAAGCACTTACAGCGAATATCTTAATAGCTTTGGGAATATTTCTTCGAAGTATATATCGGTAGTACAAACTATGGTCAATGGGCATAGAATCAGGCAATACTTTCGGAGAGATATCATGAACAGTAATTATTCGCGGGATAGGAATAGAAAGAGGCATTATCGGCTCAGGAGAATAATATATATCCACTTTATCTCTCAGTACAGCATTTCTCAAAGATATCTGTGTCCAGATCCAAAGTAATAAAGGATGTCTGCTGACCGGGAATAATGATTTCACAATTACATTCTTCCCTTCGGGAACAATTATATTTTTCTTTCTGTCATAATAAAGTAAAAAAGTGTGTTCAGGGTGATTTATTATCATTCTTGATATGATCTGGTACCCATGCCAGCCTATTCCTTCCAGTTGGTTTTGTAATAATAATCTAGCATTGAAAGCTATGCGCATTTTCACAAAGATCTCACTTATAACCGATATCGAATCTACCTAAAAAATTAATCCAACAGAGGTTCATTGACAAAAAAAAAGCTCTGTACGGGACAGAACTTTTAAATTATGAATCAAGGCAATAGCGTATTCCTATTGCTTTTTAGCTTCTGTATTTGTAGGTGTTGTTGGAGCAGCCTTGGCTACCGATAATCCAAGTTTGGCTCTTACTAAGGTGCTTACATCTGTAGTCTCATCTGCGTAAAGTAACATTCCTGCACTACTATCAAAAATATATGAATAGCCATTTTCTTTTGCTATATCTACGATAGCTTTATTTATTTTATCTAATATGGGCTGCAATAAACCTTCTCTTTTCGTTGCCATTTGGGTTTGCATATCTTGCTCCATTTTAGTGATTTCTTCTTCTTCCACCTTCAATTTATCAGCTTGCTCTTGCAATGCTTTTGGGGCAATCTCCCCTTGCTTTTCTTTGCGTGCAAGCTCTTGGTATTTTGCTTGCAGGGCTTCCACTTTTTGCTGACCTTGTTTAGAAAGTTGCTCCTGGTAGGCTTTTAAATTAGAATCTGCCTGTTTTACTTCAGGTATTTCTGCCATTATAGCAGCACTATTCATGAAGCCAAATTTTTGAGCATTTAAAAATAGGCCTGAACTGAAAACAAATAATAATGTAAAGATCGATTTGAAAGATTTCATTGTAATGTCTTTATAGAAATTTGAGAGAATTATTTTATTAAGGGTCGCAAAGGTATTATTGTATTCCCAATTTTTTCAGAATATCTCCAGTTTTGTCCAACCCAGGATTAGAAAAGATTACCCCCGCAGAACTGCCTTTATCCAATATCAGGTCCAATCCTTTGGTAGTAGCATAATCCTGGATTGCTTTGTACACTTTGTCTTGAATGGGTTGTACCAATTCCTGTCTTTTCATAAAAAGCGAGCCTTCCGGGCCAAATTTACTTTTTTGCATTTCCATTACTTCTTTCTCTTTGGCCATTATATCATCTTCTTTAGTCTTTCTTTGATCGTTGCTAAGCAATACTTGCTCAGCTTGATATTTATTATACATCACCTTTATTTTGTCACGAGATTCAGCTATCTCTTGTTTCCAGGTGGCTGTGATCTGATCAAGCTGTTCTTGCGCCTTTTTATATTCAGGAAGATTTTCCAATACTTGAGTGATATCTACAATAGCAATTTTCTGGGCTGATGCAAAAGTCCATCCTACAGCAAGAAACAGAATGAATATCGTTTTTTTCATGATTTTGATATTTAATTTGTGGTATAAAGGTATGATTATAATATGTTTTTTAGTAGTGATGTAACTGAATTAGGGTTTAAAAAGTTACATTATAATATGTGCTGGTTTTGTCCAGATTGAGATATAAAGAACTGATTTAAAAATATTTATATATTTAATTGTATTCACTACTTTAAAAAGAATAACATATACTAAACAAAATATTAATAGATTTAACTAAATAATTGAAAAAAATTGGGTGAAAAAATTTCAGGGCAATTAGTAGACATACCCCTCAAAAAAGTTTACGGAGTCACGCTCTATCTCGAAGGCGGAATCATTCAATCTATTGAAAAAACAAAGTCAAAAAAAGGTTCTTTCATTATTCCAGGCTTTGTGGATGCTCATATTCATATTGAAAGTTCTATGCTTGCACCATCAGAGTTTGCAAAATTAGCACTCCCCTTTGGCACCTTAGCTACTGTATCCGACCCACATGAAATCGCCAATATAATGGGCTTGGAGGGAATCTATTTTATGATGGAAAACGCTGAAGACCTTCCTCTAAATATATTATTTGGAGCTCCTTCCTGCGTGCCTGCAAGTAATTTTGAAACTTCAGGTGCTCGTCTGAATGCGCGTGATGTGGACAGATTATTATCAGATCCAAGGATTGGATATTTATCTGAGGTAATGAATTATCCCGGTGTCATTCATCGTGATCCGACATTGATGTCAATGATAGCATCTGCTAAGCAACATAAAAAGCCTGTCGATGGTCATGCGCCTGGATTGCGAGGAACAGATTTGATTAACTATTTTAGCGCCGGTATTCAAACAGATCACGAGTGTTTCACTTATGATGAAGCTTTAGAGAAAATAAATCTCGGAATGAAGGTAATTATCCGGGAAGGCAGCGCAGCCAAAAACTATGCGGCCCTGGCTCCTTTGATAGCCCAATTTCCTGATAAAATCATGTTTTGCTCCGATGATAAGCATCCAGATGATTTAATCAAAGGACATATCAATCAAATCGTAGCCCGGGCGGTGCAAGATGGATACAATTTGTTTGATGTATTGCAAATAGCTTGCATCAATCCTAAAAAACATTACCATTTTTCCGGGGGTACTCTTCAAGAAAATGATCCCGCCGATTTTGTATTAATTGAAGATTTAGAATCATTTCATGTGAATGAAGTTTACGTAAGTGGGAAATTAGTAGCTAAAGATGGTCAATCATGGATAGAAACAAAGCCAATACCCATCATCAATAAATTTAATTGCCGAAAGATAGTACAAGAAGATTTGGAAGTTAGAGCGCTGGCTGAAAATATTGCAGTAATAGAAGCTTTGGACGGTCAATTGATAACCAATGCTCTATCTCATCCTGCAAGAATATTGAATGGAAAAGTAATAGCTGATCCCAAAAATGATATTTTGAAAATAATAGTCCTGAATAGATATCAACCGGGTAAGCCGGCTATTGGATTTGTGAAAGGATTTGGCCTAAAAGCGGGTGCCATTGCTTCGTGTGTTGCTCACGATTCTCACAATATTATTGCGGTGGGTATAGATGATGAGTCCATTTGCAGGGTAGTTAATAAAATAATCGATCAAAAAGGTGGAATTGCAGCAGCACTGAACACTTTTGTATTGGGACTTGAGCTTCCTATTGGCGGTATCATGAGTACTCAGGATGGCATATCGGTAGCCAAACAATATAGCTTGTTGGATCATTTTGCCAGGACAGATTTGAAGTCAACCTTCAGAGCTCCTTTTATGACTTTATCTTTTATGGCACTACCTGTAATTCCCGCACTAAAGATGACTGATAAGGGACTATTTGATGGTTCCAGATTTGAGTGGACACCTCTGTTTATGTAAAAAGATTGAAAGACAAGAATACTAAAAGCTTCCCATTTCGAGTTTGAAATTTTGACATACATTTGCAATCTAATAATATTAGGATAAAAATTATTCCATGAAATCATTTCTTTTTGTAAAATCATATTTGTTCCTCCTTCCTTTTTTGTTATTATCAAGCAAGCCCCCTGAAGCAGTATTAAATGCATTTGACAAAAAATTTCCTGATGCCGCTGAGGTAAAATGGAGTAAAGAAGGTGATCATAATTTTGTAGCTAATTTCTTCATGGATGACAAAGGGTACACTGCTTTATTTTCTGATAAAGGGAAATGGATATCCACTGAAATTCCTATCGAATTTGAAGAGCTTCCTCAGAAAGTACAAGATAATTTTAATAAGAGTTATGATCCCGGTAAGATCAAGGCTATATATAAAATAGAGCCCTCATCTGGAAAATTAAAATATGAAATAGAAATCAAAAAATTAATCAAAACGCAAGCGTTGCTTTTCTCTGATACTGGAAAGGAAATAAAGAAATAGGAATTTCAACAGTTTGCCTTTCCTAGAAATACCATACTGCAATTGACCATACATTGCTTCTGAATATGCTGTAGTTTTGAAGAATAATGAAATCATTTCATATATTCCTGACTATTTTATTTATTTCAAATAGTGATTTAAATGCACAATCCGTTTTTACAAAAAGCACCATAATCCTTCAAAATGATGATACCCTGAAGGGATATGTGCAACTGTCTACATTAGAGAATAATACATCCAAAATAAAATTTAAAAGATCCCTCAAAGGAAAAGCTCGTGAAATAAGTAAGCCTCAGATCATCTCTTTGGTTTCTCCCTATTCCCAAAGACAAACTCATATCATATCAAATAAGAAAATAGAAACGCTTCATCCGCTTAGCACTCATCAAAAAGATACGGTAATTAATTATTCAGATACGGCATTTTTGGATGTTTTGGTAGAGGGTAAAATTACTTTACTTATGCACCGTTCTATGAAAGAGCCAGATCGGTTCTTTATAGCTCAAAATGAATCTATTCAGGAATTAGAAGGCCATCAGCTGACCAGCCGTGGACTCTTGCTTACAGATTATTTCAAAAAACAACTGACTCAATCTGTTCCTTATTGTAATGATACAAAGCCAAAATTGAAAAGACTTTCATTCAATGAAAATCAACTTGCAGCAATAATTGTAAATGCGAATAAATGTAATGGTGGCTCCCGATTTGTAAAAGATATCAAATGGCGTTGGCGATGGAATGTAATCGCAGGATTTACTTCTACCTTAATGCGTTACAAACGATTAGATAAGCCCTGGCACGATTTTAATTGGAAATCGGCTAATTTTCCTACTATTGGGGTTTCAGTTTACCCGTATCAGAACTATAAATACAGAAGATTTTTATTTGTGGGAGAATCATTGCTGCAACACCAAAATACTACTACTAATGTTCAGTTTGAGGAAAACTTCAATACCTCAACCGGTCTTGCAAAATTTGAAACAATAAATCTCAAGCTGAATCTTATCGCTCAGGCAAATTTGCTTAAACAAGTTTATTTCATTGCAGGAATTTCAAATTCAATCCTTTTAGCTAACACTTCAAATTTACTTACTATAAATTTTACAGATGTCACAGGGATGCCAGCTGTTAAAGAAAGCCCATCCATAAAAAGGGATCAACGATTGGGATATGATATATACTTTTTATTGGGCGGAGGTATTAAAATAGGGAAGGCGAGCCTGGAGGGAAGAGTAGATTACAGCGATGGCTTGAGTACCAATCGGTTTCTATTATCCAATTATAGAAATATATATTTTTTGATAAAATACGATTTGTAGGTGACTTTTTACTTCATATTATTTGACCTAACTTTGAACGGTATATGATACCTGTAGCTATAATAGGTGGTGCCGGATACACCGGAGGTGAACTTATTCGAATATTGATAAATCATCCCTTTGCAGAGCTCACCTGTGTCGTGAGTGAAAGCCAGGAGGGGAAACCCGTCTCCTCTGTTCATCGTGACCTCATAGGTGATATCGATTTGACCTTTAATGCAAAACTGGAGGGACAGCCTGAACTAATATTTCTTTGTACAGGACATGGTAAAGCCAGGGATTTTATGGCAAAAGCTAAACTGGACAAAAAAACCAGGATTATAGATCTAAGTATGGATTTTAGGCTTGCAGACAATAGTCATGATTTTGTTTATGGACTACCTGAATTGAACAGAGATAAAATAAAGACAAGTCGCCATATTGCAAATTGTGGATGTTTTGCCACTGCTATTCAGCATGCTTTATTACCACTTGCTAAGAATCACCTCCTTACAACTGAAATTCATGTATATGCTATTACTGGAAGTACCGGCGCAGGTCAGGCTTTATCAGATACTTTGCATTATAGTTGGCGTACAAATAATATAAGTGTGTACAAGCCTTTTAATCACCAACATGTGCCTGAGATACTACAGTCCATTGTTCAACTGTATCCGGAATTTATAGCGCCGTTACATTTTATACCTGTACGAGGGAATTTTACCAGGGGCATTTTTGCAACGGTATACACTTCATTTGAAGGTACGCTGGAAGAAGCCATGAGAATATATTCATCCTATTATAAAGATGAAATATTTGTAAAAATAGTTGATCAGAACCCAGATTTAAAACAAGTGGTTAATACCAATAAGTCCGTTCTATACCTCGAGAAACATGGTGATAAGCTATTGATCATTTCCATGCTGGATAATCTCCTTAAAGGAGCAAGTGGTCAGGCTGTTCAAAATATGAACATTATGTATGGATGGCCCGAAGACAGTGGATTAAAATTAAAAGCTGTTGTTTATTAAAAAAACGATGAAAGAAGCTGGATTGCTCACTTCTTCCATCGTATGGAAGCTATTTACCCCTTCTTTGCCTTTTTATCAGCTCTTTTCTCTTTTAGAGATTTGGTAGGCGCTTTCTTCGTTTCCTTTTTTTGATCTTTGCTTTTTGTCATATTTAATTATTTTTAAGAACGCTAAATTACATCTCAAAATTAAAATCGTCAATACATGTCAGCATCTTGTTCAATAAAAAAAGCATTCCTACTAGTATTGATATTTATTAATAGTGGAATGCAGGCCCAGATTTCGGTAAGTAAAAATCACCAGTATTTGCAAACTAAAGATGGGAAGCCATTTTTTTGGTTGGGAGATACAGGTTGGGAATTATTTCATAGACTCACCCGTGAGCAGGCGGAAGATTATATTAAAGTAAGAGCCAGTCAAGGATTCAATATCCTTCAAGCGGTTGCATTGGCTGAGTTTGAAGGGATTCGCACTCCCAACAGATATGGGGATTTTCCATTGACCAATGACGACCCAACTCAGTTAAATATTACTCCAGGTGCTGACCCCAATAATGACTTTGAATATGACTATTGGGATCATGTAGATTATATAATAAAAACTGCTGCCAGATATAAATTATATATTGGTTTACTTCCCACATGGGGGGATAAAGTAGCTCATTTATGGGGGGATGGACCTATACTATTCAATGAAAATAATGCTTATCAATATGGAAAATTATTAGCAAAGAGGTATGAAAATCAATGGAATATTATTTGGATCTTAGGAGGTGACCGACCAGGTAAATACAAATCCAAGGATGGCATTGAATATGATGACCGCCCTATATGGACAGCTATGGCAAACGGTATAAAATCAGTCTTAGGCCCCACCACATTTATAGCTTATCACCCCTCGGGTGGAGGAGCCAATGCCACTTCACAATATTTGCAACAGGCAGATTGGCTTTCTATGAATGCATTTCAAAGTGGTCATGGAAGCCGAGAAGCTGATTCCTGGAATTGGACCAAACGAGATCTGGCTTATACCCCCCTCAAGCCTGTGCTGGATATGGAACCTTGTTATGAAGATCATCCTGTAAACCCATGGGATGGAAAATGGACGAGGAAAAGAGGCTATTTTAAAGCTTATGATGTAAGAGCCAGAATCTATAGAGGTATTTTTGCTGGGCAATGTGGAGTAACTTATGGTCATCACCAGGTTTGGCAATTTTTAGATACTTCTCTATTTAAATCTGTGAATATTGGAGATACTATCATACCCTGGAGAAAAGCTCTTGAAAGTGAAGCTGCCAACGAACTAATATATCTTAAAAATCTGATGCTGAGCAGGCCTTATTTTGATCGGGTAGGAGAAAATTCGTTGATCAAGTCTGATCTTGGTAGTACTTACCTGGACCGAGTAGAAGCTACCGGATCTTCTGATCAAAGTTACATGATGGTATATATCCCTGCTCAAACACCAGTTACAATAGATCTTGATAAAATATCGGGTTCTAAGAAAAATGCATTTTATTATAATGTCACTAACGGAAGATCTAAAATGATTAAAATTAAAGTAAGCACCGGCAGTTACCGATTTGATCCCCCTAAGAATGTAGCGGATTGGGTACTGGTAATAGACGATGCTTCCAAAAAATTTGGTAAACCGGGAAAACTTTAAATTTAAATAAAAACAATTTTAAATTCATGACAAAACTTAATCCAGCTATTGACACATACATATCCAAATCTGCCATTTTTGCCCAACCGATTTTGAATCATATAAGAGCTTTAGTCCATGAGGCTTGCCCGGAAGTTGAAGAAAAGATGAAATGGAGCTTTCCTCATTTTGATTACAATGGGGAGATGATGTGCTCCATGGCAGGTTTTAAGAAACATTGTGTTTTAAATTTTTGGAAAGGAAGCTTGTTGAAAGCCGGAGCTAAATTAATCACTCTATATGAAAATCATACCATGGGTAAGTTTGGCAATATTACCTCAATAAAGGATTTACCACCTGATAAATTAATCTTAAAAATGGTGAAAGAAGCCTGCGCTTTGAATGATGCTGGAATAAAGGCGATAAAAGAAAGACCTAAAGTCAAAGCCAATGAAATTGGAATACCAGAATATTTTTTAAAAGCATTAGCTAAAAATAAAAAAGCTGAGAAAATTTTTAATACCGGTTCATTTTCATTTAAGAAAGAATACATCACCTGGCTTGATGAAGCCAAAACGGAAGCTACCCGGAATTCCCGAATGACTATAGCACTTGAGTGGATAGTCCAAGGAAAAGGAAGAAACTGGAAGTATGAAAAATCAAAGAAGGCGTAAAATTTACTTTTTGTCCATATCTATACTATTGCTGAACTCGTCCGGATGATCTGAGTATTGAATACATTTTTAGAAAATTTTTAATACCGGTTCATTTTCATATAAGAAAGAATACATCACCTGGCTTGGTGAAGCCAAAACGGAAGCTACCCGGAATTCCCGAATGACTATAGCACTTGAGTGGATAGCCCAAGGAAAAGGAAGAAACTGGAAGTATGAAAAATCAAAGAAGGCGTAAAATTTACTTTTTGTCCATATCTATACTATTGCTGAACTCGTCCGGATGATCTGAGTATTGAATACATTTTTCAATATAGATGCTTGCGGATACATCTTTTGGGTGTTTCTGATAATAATCTTGAAATAATTCAAGTGCTTTGATAAGATTATTATGCATGAAAGCAGCATGGGCATCTTCCCAAAGTGAAATGTCAGGCTCGTGATATGCCCTGTTGTTGGCATAGTCCATCAATTCATATATACCTACAGTAATTTCCTTTCCCTGTACTCTGGTCGAAGGTAATGCCCTGAACAAAAACTTTTCATGCTGACACGAAGCCCAGGTGAATTCAGACACAAGAATATTTACATTAAAATGTTTCGTTAGACCTTCTATCCTGGATCCTAAATTTACTGAATCCCCAATCGCCGTGTAATCAAATCTTTTAGTTGACCCAATATTGCCAATAGTCATTTCGCCGGTATTTACTCCGATCCCTATCTTAAGAGGGCCATATCCTTCACCAACAAGGTAATCGTTTACATCTTTTAGTTTTAGGATCATTTCAAGGGCTACCTCGCAAGCTTCTGTAGCGTGATCAGAATTGTCAAGAGGGGCTCCGAAAATCGCAAATATGGCATCCCCGATAAATTTATCAATAGTACCTTCATGATTGAGCACAGGCTCTGACATGGTAGAAAGGTATTTATTAATAATGGCAACCACTAGTTGTGGATCCATTCGCTCGGAATACTTGGTAAATCCTCTGATATCAGAGAACAATACAGATAATACCTTTTTAGTACCACCCAACATTAAACTCTTTGGGTCGTCAATGATTTTATTGACTACTGTAGAAGAAACATATGTACCAAATGCATTCTTAAGTTGCTTCTTTTGTTTTTGCTCTGTAAAATAATCATAGGTAATAGATACCATCCCACTGATCAGTGTACCTAAAAGTAAAGGCATCAAAGGAAACATGGTGTATAACCCATTAAATAATGGAAAGACTGCGATGAACTCCAGGAGCATCAAACCTACCAATGCTAATAATGCATATAGCGGTTTTACATAATTAATGATGAAAGTAGCTAATAAAATGAAGAAAATAAGAATGGGTAAAAACTGGACTAACCCTATTTCTCTTACAAAGGCCTGATTGGCAAGATCTATAAATCCTGTAGCATGAACTTCCACTCCGGGCATTCTGGTATCACTGCTGGGTACACTCTTTAAGTCTTCCATACCCGTTGCACTGGTACCTAGAAAAACAACCTTGTCCTTAAAGAATTCAGAAGGGATTGTCTTTTGCAATATTTTGTAATAAGATATGTACCTGAATTTTTGTTTTGATCCTAACCAATTAATTCTAAATGCTCCTTTACTATTTAATGGAACATGAAGACTGTCCAATATATTTAGTCTTCTATCATCCAAATTAGCTTTACCCAAATCAGCCCCAATAAGGTCTGCCCACATATAAAACGGAAACGCGGCGATCATTTTTAATACTTGTTCATCAGTAGTATCTACAGTCTGCAATAGTTGATAGTTTCTTAGCATACCATCATTATCGCTAGGCATATAGATATCTCCTACACCTAAAGCATATTGTCTCAACTTTTTGATGGGTAAAACCATTTTGGCAGTATGTGGAAAATCTATAGATCCACTGTTTTTTAGATCAATATATCTTAGGTCATCGTACAATTTTTTTTCTCCAGGGTCAAAATTGTCCCGAAACATGCTAAGGTAAACAACCCTGGCATTTTGAATAGCTGCTGCAAGAGAATCATCTGTGCTCAGATAAGTCAATACCTGATTTGTTTTGTCTAATCCCTTTGATTTTAGAATTTCATTATAAATTGAAGGAAGCGTATCCGGTTCGGTATATAAAAAGTCCATTCCAATCACCAAGGGCTCTCCACTGGAGATATAGTTTATTACTCTTGCATCATATAGTCTGGGCCAGGAATGAACCCTACCCAACTCACTAATGCTTTCATCATCTATATCAACTATGATTACATCTTCAGGCTTGAGAAAATTGAGTTGTTTATTATACTCTCTGTAGTTAAAAGCAAGATCATATGCTGAATTTTCAATCCGTTTAAGTGGATTACTAGGCAGATGATCACTTACAAACTTTAGCGATAAAGTAAGCCCTAAACTGATTAGAGCTAAAACGGCGGATCTTAAAAGGAATTCTTTTCGTTTCTTATTCAATTGGCAGCTACAAATTTAGCCAAAACACTCTCTGCTTGTGAGCGTAAATCGTCATTACTGTATTTAGAAATAAACAGCTCAAATAACTCTTTTGCTTTAGTCTGGTTGTTTATTTTTAAATAAGAATGCCCCAATGCAAACATAGCGTACTTCGCCATTTCGTTCATTGGTTTTTGGTCTAAAAATGTTTTAAATGCCCATACTGCTTTTACATAGTCGCCTCTTTCATAAAAAGTAGAAGCTTCTTCAAAAGTAATTTCCTTATCCTCTTTCCAATATAATTTATCAGGTGAAGTGATAGAGTCTACATCACCTTTTGCTCTTCTAATACCACCTACTTCGGATCTTTTAGACTCACTTGCTTCTCTGAATATTTTCTTAAATCCAGAAAAAACGCCCTCACTCTGAGCCAATGCCTGACCTGAACTTTGGCTGAAAAGATCTTGCACATTATAGACGCTGGAAGGTTCCACAGTAGTCTTCGCCCCATTTGACCATTGAATTTCTACTATAGATTTCGGAGCTGTTTTTATTTGTTGATTACCATACACGATAGTATTTATTTTCACAGCAATCGTAGTAGCCCCTGCCACCAATTGCGAATTGCCTTCCATGTAAGTCACTTTACCTAACTGTACATTTGATTGAGCTGCAGTACTCATCGAGTATCCAAAACTAGCGGCAAAAATGATAAATAGATATTTGATTTTCATTACTATTTGATTTGATTTATTAATTTATTAAAGTATTCTGTAAATCTACTGTCAAGTGAACTAGTAATGTCCAACCATTTTTTTGCGGCAATTTTGTCATTTAGGTTAATACTTACTTTCACCAAGTTCATGGCAGTTTGAAAGTCAGAATTGTCAAAGCTATAGCTTTTTTCGTATAAATTCACAGCTTCTTGCAAATTACCTTCCTGGACGGCTATATTTCCTAAATTGTTAAGAATAGAAGCATTAGAAGGAGCGAACGACATGGCATCCTTCAAAATCTGTTTTGCTTCTGAGGTTCTTCCGGCCTGGGCAAGCACCACGGCATATTTATTTTTGATGAAAACGTTATAAGGTTCATACAGAAATTGATTCTTTAAAGTAGTAAGGCTGCCCTCATTGAGTTTGGCAAACACTTTATATGATTCTGCCTGAAAATCTTTGATCACTTCTGCTGGCTTATAGGTAGAATAAATATCGTTTGTTGGGTTGTACTGAGAAGGCCTGTAGGCTTTTCTGGCATCAGCCATTGGTACCAAATCAGGATAGTTTCCTTTATTTATTTCCAAATTGTATCGTTTAGCGGCTGATTGCCATGCATCACTAAAACTATTTGTACCTAATAAGGTGGTTTCCACGGGAACCCAAACTTTGCCCTGGCTTACTATAAGATCGCGGGCACTAAATCCTAAGAGATCAATATCGGCAGGGTGTATATTCAGATCAAATGCCAGGAAAATATGACCAGGAACATCTATGAATGCTGTTGAAATACCTGCATTTTCCATTACAGAAGAGTAGAGGCTCACCAAATCATCGCAGTCGCCACCTTTCCTTTGCATGGTTTCACCCGGATATTGTATAAAATCTATCAGATTAGTATTAGAGGATACCGAGGAGTAACTCAGGTCTGGGTCTGGGATATAATTCAATTTTTCAAGGTGTAACATGGAGTACAATTGCATTGCCTTGGCAAGATTGTCAGGTAATTGCACTTTGGTTACATTCTCGAATAATTTATTACTGGCTGATGCATAATCAGCTACTGGCCCGGGGCCAATATTAATAAATGATGCAATTCTTCGCTTATCAGCCCAATTGATATTATTTCGACCATTAATATTGACTGGCCTGGTCATGGACCCAGTTCTGGTGCTTCCATTATAATTATAGCTTATAGTAACCTTTGCCTGGAGTTTTTGACCTTGCTTATAGTTTAGAATGTTGGAAGAGAAAATAGCAGCTAGATTAATGGTATTGTTTGAAAAAGCTGTAACTACCCCTCCGGATTGAATAGTAGCTTCCTTCATGATTTCAGGAATTTCCAACGAAATCTGACTATATCTTATGGGTAATTGGGTATTATTGGTAAGCGTAATATTTCCTACAGGAAGTAATGAAACCTCTCCATAGTTTACATAAAGTGATGGATAAATGTCTACTAATCTAAGCTCGGCAATTGAAAGTGGATCTTCATTTTTAGATACCTTTGATCGGAGTTCGATACTTGATGAAAGTGCATTTTGATATTCAGAGTTGGACGGACTAAAGCTTTGCGCTTTTTCAAATGCATTTACTGCATCATATACAAAACCTTTTGACAAAACTGATTGGCCTAAACCATACCAATATGAAGCATTCGAGGGAAAAATTGAAGTAAGCTTTTTGTATATCTCTGCGGCATCATCAAATTGGTTGACCCGAGCATATAAATTTGCTAACTTCTCCTGGTATTTGTACAACTTTTCAGCTGATTGCTTATAGCTCATCGAACCACTGTTTTTCATGGCTTGAGTAAAGAAATTAACCGCCAGTTTATAGTGATCTATTGCTTTTACGTTATTGCCTGTGGCTTCATATGCTTCTCCTAATGGGCCCAGGAAGGATTTATTTGTAGGGTCTAGCTTAATAGCTTTTTCCAATTGAATACTTGCCTCACCGGAATTGCCGACAGCTAGTTCTGTCAATCCTATTTTGGCCAGATAATCCGGATTTTCTCGTTCATTTAGCAGCAGTTGTTTGTACAATGATAGTGCCTCAGCCGAATTATTATTGGCATACAGCACATCAGCTAACTTGAGCTTCCATTTATTTTCATTTGGCTTTTGAGATAATAAGTATTGATAGGCCTTTAAGGATTCATCATATTTTTCCATACCCATGAGACCTATAGCCTGAAATTCTTTTATTTGCAAAGATTGATTAGCATCTAATCTATTTGAAAAAGATTCCAGTGCCGCACGTGAATATTTCTCGAGATCGGCATATTTTTTACCAAATTCTAATGTTTGCAAATACAGAAGGTATTCTGGAATAAATGGTTTATTACTTTTCTGCAATAAGTCAATTGCTTTCAAGATATGCCGTTCTCCTTCCCCGGTAAGAGCCTGTAATTCATAATCCGGTGCGTCACTTTTTAGCTTAAGATTATATAGATTCATATCTAATTGATATACCCCTTTCCATACTGAAGTTTGTTCGGGAGCCCATTCCACCATGGAAGCTCTTAGCATACGCGCATTGGTAAGAGCAGAAATAGTATTAAGTTTTTCAAGTACAGTGGCAATAGAGTCAATGTTCTGGAGTATATAAGGTTTTAGGAATGTCTGGGATACTACCTTGCCTGATTCATCTATAATAGCCTGATAACTTTCCTGGGCTGCCAGGCGCCAAAAAAGACTGTTAAATCCCTGTGCCAGGCCTTTTTGAATGACCGGTTCGCGCGGATTAAGATTGTACGCAGTCTTGAGTACATTCAAGCCTTTAATCATATCAACATTACTGGCTATCAGGTCTTTGCCCAAATCTATCATAGAAATGGAAACATACTGCACCATTTTCACAGGCCTTCCCATATATCGTAAAGCATTTTGATAGGCAGCAAAAGCTTCTGCAGGACGATTCAGTTTTTTAAGCGTATTTCCCTGGCCAAAAAAATTATCAAACCCTGAAGTAGCCTGACTTTTGGTTGAGGGATTCATTGCTATAAGTTTGTAACGCCTGGCATGATCACCTTTTATATTATGTTCAATAATCTCAAAAGGTTTTCCATTAGATAGAAAGGCTAATGAGTCATTGCCTTGAATATCTTCCGTTACCAGACCAAAATGGCTTGCATTTGGCAAATCCTTTTTAAATGCTACAATTAATTTTTCGCCATCAATATCAAAGCCAAATAGATTGGGCGGCGTCTCAACCGGAATATTGATATCAAATGACTTTAGTTTTTTATCTGCAAGTACCTGTAATTCGTAATTTGAAGGATTTAGACTTATAGCTTCTAATTTATCTACTTGTAATCCATCTTTTGCTGATGCGCTATATATCATGATGGGTCTTTCATTCCATGAAAATGTCTGGACCTCCTTCATTGAAGTATTTACTACCCAAAGATATCCCAGTGGGTCCATAAGGAATCCATCTATCTTACCTTTTTTGTCATCTAATCTGATTGCGTCCACATACAATCTGCCATTATCCAATGGCTTCCCATCTGATGAAAATTTGACTATAGCGTCCAATTTTTCGTCAAAAACATATAGATTGTCATTCCCATCTATCTGAAAATTGACGGGATCCACTATACCATTCAGTGTTATTGATTGCAGAAGATTACCTTTTGAATCAAAATAAAATAATTTATTCTTGCTTGCATCTAACACTACTTGTTGGCCATTACTTAACAACCCTAGTCCTATAGGCTTTTTTAATTTATCAGCTCCCTTGCCACTATAGCTAAATAATAATCTGCCAGACTTGAGGTCAAAAGATAAAATAGATTTGTCTTTAGCATCTAAGACATACACCGTATTTTCATCCAGAACTACATCACTGGCCTCACCACCTACTCTAAATTCCGAAATTTTATTTCCATTCATATCTATTCCTGAAATAATATTCCTTTTATCAAAAGGAATATAGAAGAAATCATTAGCAGCATTCGTGGCCCCTTTATAAATATGTATTGACGACTGGGATTTAACACTTAACTTAATAGGAGAATTGACCGGATTAGCCCCCAATAGTGTATAAAATAGTAATAGAATAAAAACGGTAAATACCTTCATGCTTAAAAATAAATGGAATTTTATTTAGATTCAGTCAAAGTTAATAAAATTAAAAGCTAAATTGTTACTTTTTAGTTCCGTTTACCGTCAATAAGATCTTAACAAAATTTTGTTAGAAAAGTTAATTACATAGACTTGTTTTAATTTTGATGACTAATCTAAAAATAAAAAGGGTTGAAATACTTATTTATTACTGTCGCCTGTTTCATTTCAGTATCTGTTTTATGCCAGGAGGATCCATTGACCTATTTTAATAAGGGGAATGATTTTCTATTAGCCAAGGACTTTCAAAATGCCATTTATGCATATGATAAAGCCATAGAGCTGGATCCAAATCTTTATTATATCTATGCTACTCGGGCTGAAGCTAAAGTGGAAATGGGTGACTTTAGAAATGCCTTGATTGATTATAATCAGTACAAAAAAATAGTAGAGAATCTAAATCTGCTGGGTGATCCAGACATCTTAGAAAAAAGACAAAAACTACTTGCACTCTTCCCTTCTTCAGGAGGTGACAATACTAATTTCAATGCTGAATCCATATTTGAAACTGATTTGATCATCAATTCAGATGAAGCGCTGAAAGCATTGTATTATAGGGCAAAATTAAAATACGAGTCCGGCGACCTGGTATCTGCAATAAATGATTTCGGCCAGGCTATATCCCATGATTCCAGTTTTGTGGAGGGTTGGGTAGGTCGAGGCTATGCTTACCTAAAAAAAAGAGAATTAAAATCAGCATATGATGATTTTGGTTTCGCCATTTTTTTAAACCCTAATCAATACTATGCTTTAGTGGGTAGAGGCGAAGTAAAAGACAAGCTTAGAAATTTTACCAGTGCGATTGAAGACTTTAATGCAGCTATCCAAGTAGCTCCTGGCAAGTACAATGCTTTTTTTGACAGAGGTCTTTCCTGGTTTAATCAAAAAAATTATGCAAAAGCTGAAGAGGATTTCTCTACAGTAATAAAGCTAAATGCAAAGCACGAAAGAGCTTTTTTCAATAGAGCCGTCACTAAAGTAAATCAGCGCCGGAGTACTGAAGCATGCCTGGATTTTAAAATGGCTCAGAGCCTGGGCTATAAACTAGCTGATGAATATGTTGCAAGGTTTTGCAGGTAAAATGAATTTTGAAATTCGCATCAATTGCTCAACATCTTTTACGTTTTATCAATTTAATTCAATAAATTAACAAATTATACAGGGTGTTTGCTTAATTCAGAATGTTGCCTTATTAGCTTTTCCGGGTATTCAACTAATTTAGAGAATAATTTATGAAAAAAATATTTATACTGTTGTTTTTAGGAAGTTTCTATATGGGATTTTCACAATGGAGTCCTATAGGTCAATTTGATCACCACCAGGATATAGGCAATCCCAGGATGAAAGGATCTGCTATTTATAATCCTGGTGATCAAACATATACCATCACCGGAGCTGGAGCAAATATGTGGGCAAAAGCCGATCAATTTCATTTCCTTTGGAAAAAAATCAAAGGTGATTTCATTATTAGTGCTACCATTCGATTCGTAGGGACTGGTGCTGCCGATCATCGTAAAATGGGTATTATAGCCAGGGATGACCTAACTGCTAACTCCAAATATGCTGACGCTTGCATACATGGGGATGTGCTCAGTTCATTACAATATCGCCCTCAGGACACTGCTATCACTTCGCAAGTAGTTTTATCTGTTTATCATCCTACAAATATTGAATTTTCAAGAAAGGGAAATGTATTTACATTCTCAGCAGCTACGGATGGAGAAGACTATAAATCAGTCTCCAAAGAACTTGATCTGAAGGATGAAGTATATGCAGGACTTTTTATATGCAGCCACATGGAAGATGTGTTGGAAACTGCTGTGTTAAGTAATGTGCGGATAGTGATACCCGTAAACCCCGATTACAGGCCATATAGAGATTATATCGGATCACACCTGGAGATTATGGAAGTTGCTAATGGTCATCGAAAAATAATCCACAGTGTTTCCAATTCTATTCAGGCGCCTAACTGGACAAGAGATGGCAAAAGCCTTATTTACAATAGCAGTGCAGGATTACTTTACAAATACAATCTTATAGACGGAAAAATAAATGATCTCAAATCAGGAGTAGCAAAAAATAATAATAATGATCATGTACTTTCCTTTGATGGAAGTCAGCTGGCCATCAGTAATCATTTGGGCGATAAAAGGACTTCGACCATTTTTACTATGCCAGTAGAAGGAAGTGACCAGCCTATACAAATTACTTCACCGGATTCCGGAAACTCCTATCTGCACAGCTGGTCCTTGGATGGTAAAAATTTGATATTTACTGGGCTTCGTGGTGGTCAGTATGACATTTGGTCAATAAATATTGAAAACAGGAAAGAAACTCCTCTAACCCATTTAAGTACTTTGGATGATGGTCCCGAATTGAGTCCTGATGGAAGCTGGATCTACTTCAATTCAGTACGAACCGGTACCATGAAAATCTGGCGCATGAAACCCGACGGAAGTGGCCAGGAACAAGTGACATATGGTGAGTCAAATGATTGGTTTCCGCATTTTTCTCCAGATGGTAAATGGATACTATTTATTGCTTTCCCGAAAGAAATAGATCCTGTACAGCATCCATTTTATCAAAAAGTGTATCTAAAACTCATGCCTGTTAACGGTGGAATCCCTCGTACAATAGGCTATGTTTATGGTGGTCAGGGCACCATTAATGTCCCAAGTTGGTCTCCAGATGGAAGCAGAATTGCTTTTGTAAGTAATAGTAAGCTTTGAAACTTACTAAAAAATTGGTAAATCGCTCCGTATTTAAGTAGAGAATCCATTTTATTAAACTTAATTTTAAATTTGATTGTTACTAATTATTCAAGATAAACAATTATGTCTTTAGAAGAAAAAATCAATACCGATATCAGAGAAGCAATGAAAGCCAAAGATCAGGCCCGGTTACGCGGAGTGCGCGCAGTAAAAGCAGCGATATTATTGGCCAAAACAGATGGATCGGGAACTGAAATAGATAATGATCGGGAAATAAAAATTCTTCAAAAACTGGTGAAGCAAAGACAAGAATCATTGACTATTTATGAAACTCAAAACAGGCCAGATCTTGCCACAATAGAAAAAGAAGAAATAGAAATAATTCAAAAATATCTTCCCCAACAAATGTCCGTGGAGGAGTTGGAATCCTTTATAAACTACCTGATCAAAGAAAATGGAGCTTTGGGGATTAAAGACATGGGTAAAATCATGGGTTTGGCCTCCAAAGGATTAGCAGGAAAGGCTGACGGTAAAACCATCGCCGAACTGGTAAAAAAATTATTATCAGTTTGACGCAAATCAAATAAAATGTATACATTTGATATAAATTAGAATTTCGTTTAGTGAAACCCGTTAATAAAGTTTACATAAGTATTCATCTATTGAGTGGATTTTTTTCACAGTTTCCTAATGTCAATACAATTAACACAAATCCGCACTTTTATCAATTAATTCAATAATCACTTTTTTTTATTTAAATTTTTTAGAATGAATATTTATGTCGCAAACATCAGTTACAGTGCTACTGATGAACAGCTTGAAGCGCTTTTTGCTGAATACGGAGCTGTAAAATCTGCCAAGATCATCATGGATCGCATGAGTGGTCGTAGTCGTGGCTTTGGATTCGTCGAAATGGACAATGATGACGAAGCAAACAATGCCATAGCTGCTCTTAACAATTACAACTGGATGGAGAAAGTATTAAGTGTAAACGAAGCTCGCCCCAAAGAAGACAGAGGTCCACGAACAGGCGGTGGTGGTGGCGGAGGTTTCCGTCCTCGTCGAGAAGGCGGCTACGGCGGTGGCTACAGAAGTGGCGGCAGCGGTGGCAGTGGTGGCGGCGGCGGCAGTCGTGGTGGCAGCGGCGGAGGATTCCGTGGTGGCCGTGATGGCGGCAGCAATCGTGGCGGCAGCGGCGGAGGATTCCGCGGTGGTCGTGACGGCGGCGGTGGCAGCAGCGATTACAATCGCGGCGGTGGCGATTACAACAGAGATAGTGACTAAGCTCTCAAAATAATTTACTATTGCTCAAAGAAGCCGGCTAAAAAGTCGGCTTCTTTTTTTTTGAACGAGACCTCCTCTTATCTCCGTTTCCTGTTGGATCTTATATTATTTACACCTCATTTTTACCAATTGAAATAAGGTGTGAGAATATGATATAAATTGACCCAAATTGTAATTGGGATTAATTATTCGGCCCTGGCTTCACCCCATACTGGCAAACTTTCCCTATAGCATCAATACCACCATCCGTCGTGATCGTCTGACCCTTCGTGTTTGAAGCCTTATCTGAGCAAGGAAAAATCCATTTCGTATATATCAAGCTCCATTTATGTCCTATTCAATAGCCTACTATTAAAATATGCCTTAATTAATTAAACTGCAATACTTTAATACTGCAAATTTGAATGTATTTATGACAAAAATGAATAATATGAAAACAGTAATATCAACCAGCCTGACACAAACAAATTTGAACAAAATGCTTTAGGACAGTAGCTTCTAGTACCTTGTTTTCAATGCAATATTGCCGAGATCTTTTAATTTGTCCTGGTCTATAAATACAACGCGGCCTTTTTTAGAAAGAACTGCCCATGCAATATTACTGGTTATATCGTCTATTACTTTTGGTTTAGTAATATCCGTCACCAATTCAAAGGTTGTATCTGATGACATTAATACCGGCTGTTCAAAATCTTGATTCACAGCCAACAATTCGCCACGACCTTCCATTGAAGCCAGATAGATCTCATGTAAGTCGGTCAAAACATTTCCTTTGGATATCGCTTCATTAATTTCACTAATTGCGTCATTTCGGCGTTGCTCTTGTATTACTTTTACTATGTCCCATCCTTGCTTTGCAAGGTGACTGTCGGTAACATTGTGATTGTCAACCAAGGCATGTCCTATATATACTTTTGATTTATCTGCCACCTGCATTAAACCACTGTAATTGTGTTCAGTGCTAATTACCACACAATTCAATTGTGTTTCATTGTGAACTTTCTGGATAGCTTTATCTACCTTATTCAGAAACTCTTGTAAGGTACTGTCGGAATGATTCGTATTTCTTGCATTATTGGAGTGGGCAATGTAATGGCTAATTTCCGAAAAGGGGAAATCCTCATTTCTAACTTCTGAAGTAATACCATCATTAAGTAAAGTAAATAATTGCACACCACTTTGAGATAAAAGTAATAGTAAATATTCTTCACTTCTATTATACATTTTAATCAAAGGTCGTATAGCAAAAGTCTCAGAGATATGAACTTCATTTTGACTTATGGGCCAAGCAGATTTTATTACTTCTTTGGTATCATTTGATAGGAAGATATGCAAACTATCCAAATTATAATTTATATCTATCTCATCTGAGACCGTTGTCATTTTTTCCAGTAAAGATGATATGGACCTTTTACCAAATTCTTCAATAACTCTGTCTTCTGCCTCTTTCAATAAATTCTTCAAAAGGATTACATCTTGTAAACATTCAGGATGAGTTCTATGTGTATTTAACGAAATACTTACGCAAGGTGCATTTTTTTCAGATGCCAATTTCTCTAATTTATTACTGATGGTCATAGCTTATCTTTTATTACTGATGTCTTATTTAACATCATTTAAATTTTTACAAATTACAAAATAGACAATCAATGAAAAGTTAAATTAAATTATAGTCATTTGCGACTTTATCAAAACAGGACAGATTTATTTAAAAAGTACTGGTGGAGATAGCAGATGATGGGCTTAGTACTTATTTTCCTTTCCAATTTTGAAGTCGATCTAAGTATAAATAGGATTCAACAAATTTTCTATGCGCTGGACTTGTCATTTTTTCCAACAAATTCAGGGCGGTTATGTAGCTTGTCAAATTTCCATTAGAAGAGCTGAATTTACCATCTTCTACAAATGTTACCAACCTGTCGTTTTGCACTTTTAAATTCGGATAATCTTTATGGAGTTGTTCACCACCACCAATCCAGGTAACTATCTCCTTTCCATCAGCAATTCCTGATACTCCTATTAATTGTGCTCCCGCACAGTTGCTCACTGTATATTCCGTTTCTTTGTTCTTCTCCCTTATAAAACCCACAATTTTGTCATTATGAACCTGGGTGTACATATCGTAAGCACTTGGTACAAACAGAGCTGTTAATTTTGGGCAATTCTCAAAAGTATAATCAGGTAAAATTCTAATTCCCTCTTCGGTTGTGATGGCATTTTTAGTTTCGGCAATGGTGATGACATTAAAAAGTCGTTCTCCGTCTTTGGTAGGTTTTGCAAACACATCTGAAGTTGATATTACTTCACTTTGAAGTACTCCATTATACATAAGAAGTCCGATGGTAGGTAAATCAGGTTTAAAAGGTTTTAAGTGTGTTGTTAAGGTGTCTGATGCTATTTCTTTTTGTTCAATAGTATGAGCTGGAGTACCCGATCCTGATTTATTATTATTGCAATTGCTCAAAATGATTGTAAAAAGCAGTATGATTATAATTTCTATTTTTCTCATTTATTTTAATTTCAGTAGTTTTCATGAATGGCATGAACGTATCCTACTGTCTGTAAAAGAGTAAACAATTTAGCCCAGCACTTTCAAAACTTTTTCGGTAGTAAAAGGCATATGTCGCAAAGCCTTTCCGGTTAATTTCAAAAATGCATTGGCGATCGCTCCTCCCATCATCGGCAGACTTAATTCACCCATACTGGTAGGTGGTAAAGAAGAGGGGATTATGCTGACTTCAATGCTTTCAGGTGCATCGGCAATCCTAAGGATCGCATAATCATCGTAGTTGGATTGCTGTACCTTTCCATTTTTGAAAGTAATACTTTCGTTTAGGACGCTGCTTATTCCCATTACGATACCACCTTCCATTTGTGCAACTGCATTGCCGGGTTGAACAACTGTTCCTGCATCAAAAGCACACCAAACTTTGTGTACCCTGATCTGACCACTTTCGCGGTTCAACGATATCTCTACAACTCCGCACGTATAAGATCCGCCGTATTCAGAAAAAGCTATACCTCTTGAACGGCCTTCCGGTAGCGGAGATCCCCAATTGGATATTTCTTTTGCTTTTTCCAAAATGGCTAAATGCCTGGGAAGGTCCTTCATCATTCTTCTGCGAAATTCATAGGGATCAATTTTGAGATCATAAGCTATCTCATCAATAAATGCTTCTTGTGCAAATTTATTAGGACCGTGTCCCACAGCACGCCAATAAGTGGTGCGAACACCGTGATCGGTAACCCGCATGTCAACGTATTGATTGGGGATGTTATAGTAGTTCATATCAGTACCTCCTGCCAGTAAGCGATCATCAGGACCAGCAATATAATGTTGCCAGCCTGTCAATTGCCCTTTGTCATCAACTGCTGCCTGCATACGCTGCAGACATGTGGGGCGGAACATTCCATACTGTATATCATCCTCTCTGGTCCATATTAATTTCACTGGTTTTTTCACCTTGTTAGAAAGTATTGCAGCTTCTTCTGAAAATTCACCGTTTCTTCTGCCAAATCCTCCACCAAGGTAACAGGAATGAAATATTACGTTTTCTGGTGTAATGTTTAGCACTTTGGCAATGGCGCTCCGATCCATATCAGGTGCCTGTGATCCTGTCCATGCTTCGGCGCTTTTGCCATCGGCAGCTACGTGCACCACTGCATTCAATGGTTCCATTTGTACGTGACAAACATAATCATTGAGATACTCATGATCATAAGTTTTATGTGCCGATTTCATGGCGCTGGTTACATCGCCTTTTTCAGAAACCTTTTTGCCTTTCTTTTTGTCATTCACCAGCGTGCGGTATGTTGCAAATCCTTCTTCACTATTATAACCATCAGCTTTAGCACCTACGCTCCACCGTATCTGCAACTTTCTTTTTGCCTTAAGCGCCTGTTCAAAGGCTTCAGCAATCACGCCAATACCATGGCCCAGCATAACAATATCAACGAGGCCATCTATTTCCTTTATTTCTTTTTCATTAAGCAATTCAGGAGTCGTACCATTTACGGGTGAGCGGGAAATGACTCCATATAGCATACCCGGCACTTGTATATCAATTCCAAATTTGGCCTCACCATTTACTTTAGCTGGAATGTCGAAGCGGGGAAGCACTTGTCCGATGAGCCGGAACTCTTTTTCCTTCTTCAGGTCTTTTTCCGCTATCTCAGGAATCGTATCAGGTATTTTGGCAAATGCTGCTATCTCACCATAACTCATTTTCTTACCACTGTCGCTATGTACTACTACACTGGGTTCCGTCTTAAGTTCAGAAATTGGAACACCCCATTTTGAGGCTGCATTATGTAATAATACATATCGTGCCTGGGCACCAGCCTGTCGAAGACCTTTATAATAGCCACGTATTGTTCTGCTGCCAGCGGTTATCATAGGGCCGCCCAGTTTGCCGCTCCATTGAAGACCATATACCTCCGGGATCACCGGAGCGTTTTCGATGTGCACATCGGCCCAGTTAGCGTCCATTTCTTCAGCAATAATTGCTGCAAGTGCGGTCATGGAGCCCTGACCCATTTCAGCCGCAGGATTATAAATAGTTATCATGCCATCTTTTGACACCTGTACCCATGCCGTTATTTTTTGATAAGCCCCTGCTGCTCCGGGTTTCCCGGCTGTTACAAATTTTGGAAGTAAAGAACCAGCTACAAGGAAAAAAGAGAGTGTGCCTGTTTCCGTCATAAAATCACGACGGGAAAGAGTGGAGGTAGATATTTTTAGTTTCTTTTTCATTGTTTGGTTATTTAGATGCCTGCTCAATGGCTTTAATAATGCGTAAATAAGTACCACAACGGCAGAGTACACCGTTCATATAATTTACGATCTCTTCCCGGTTTGGATGAGGATTGCTTTTAAGTAATGCAGCAGCCTGCATAATCTGTCCAGACTGGCAATAACCGCATTGCGGAACCTGCTCATCGATCCATGCCTGTTGCAGTGGATGAAGTTCTTTTTCTGCAAGCCCTTCAATAGTAGTTATAGACCGGCCAGCTACAAGGGAAACCGCCGTCATGCAGGAACGCACCGGCTGACCATCAAGATGTACGGTGCAAGCTCCGCATAGAGAAGCACCGCAACCAAATTTGGTACCCGTCATTTGCAAAGTATCCCGTAGGGTCCAAAGCAAGGTGGCGTCTGCTGCGGTATCCACTTGCACCTTTTTGCCATTGAGTGTGAAACTGGTCTTCATTTTATTTTTTTTTGATTGAATGGACTATGAAGTTAGGATTTTTTTATTGCCCAATTGGCGTCAAATGCTTTTGATAGCAGGTTGCCTTGTAAATTGGAGTAATTCTTTTTAGTGTTGATTTCTCTTGTACGGCAATTGGCATCGAATGTATAAGTTCTATTTTCCATTTTCTATTTATTTTTCTAAAAAATACACTTTCATTCCAATTCTTGTTTTTTAAATTGCCATTCTCAGTAATATCAGATTTGAGGTTGTAAACAGCATAAGCTATGTTTTCAAATATTCTGATGCATTTGAAATTGAAGTAATCCTTTCTATCAATAATCTCTTGGGCATTTTTTCTGTAATCGTCAGCCTCCATTTCCATATTCCATGCTTGCTGAACAAATCTACCACACCGAAAATGCTAATTGTAAAAGCGAAAAGCAAAGCAAGGTGAACAGGTCACCACGAACTAAGCAATACACTGCCCGGGATAAATTCGTCAGGGGGGAAGCAAAGAGCAATTGCAGAAATTAGTCCAGCGGAATTTTCATGATTTAAAATTTTATTTTCCTACTCATAAAGCTTTTCGGATACGCCCCGTTTTTTTAAATGGTCGCTGGGCTCCAATTTTATTTTTTCATGTCAAGCATAAATAACTGTCGGTGTATCATGCCAATCTTATATTTGCCCACCCTCAGTCTTCAAACCTGCCAATAATAAAATGATAAACGAAGTAGCTATAAATATGGTTTTCTTGGGAGGGGAAATTTATTCCATCACTCGTATTGGTTTATGATATTTCGAGAGCATTCATTATGAAAATAGAAGAGATATTTAGGGAGATATTCATTAATATCCAAATCTTGCAATGGGATTTATAAATAACAATGTAGAGGATGCCTCTTGAGAGATCACAGTGAGGTCATCCACTCTATGGTTTTCTGGCAATTGTATCAAATCCCCAGTGTAATCAGATGTTTTACCTGGTGGTAAGTAAGGGCAGCTTTTATACATGCTTTTAATTCCAAAACAGGAATTTTCTGGTTTATGCGAAATACGATAGCCCGATTTCCCTCATATTGAAATGTATTGTCAAATACAGCTTTAAAAGTATCGACTAAGCGGCTTGTACATTGAAAATACATCGCGTATTGATGGGGAGATTTTTCTTTCCAATCCATCCTTAATGTACTTCCATTATTAGTTATAAAACTTGGTTCTCCCCATTTCAAAGTTTCTTCCAATTTTGAAACGCTTTCTGTTTCCTCTGCCGTTTCTATGACCAAGCCTCTCAAATAATGCATTTTGTCTCGTACAGAATCAGGATAATTGGCAAATATTTCAGCTATCCTGGGATTTGAATTTAGCTTAAGTTTTCCCATAGTTTATTCTTTTATTGTACTATTACATTCTTCATCATAATGTATTGGATTTTGCACTTTCATCACAAAAACTTCGATTTCTACTTCATTTGGGCAAATGCAATTTCTGCAAATTCAATTACCAGGTCAACTATCTTGTTAAGATCGAATTACTACTATAAAAAAAGAAAGAAATCAAAGTATAAACAACAGGCAGTGTCAGCAATGCCGGGCCTTTAAAAATAATTGCCAGAGGAATAGCCAAAGCCATAAAAACGATAGGCAGCTCATTTCCTTTCCAGCCGGATTTTACTGATTTTAGACTGAACATTCTGATGGGGGAATTCATCAATAGGAATAAGAGAATAGCCAGACCAATCAATACATATTCGCTGATAAAAAAACTATTCCACCAGCCTTCGCCCTGATTATGAATCAGCATGAGACCCAATACAGACACCGTAGCACCAGGAGTGGCTAAGCCAATGAATTCAGTAGTTTGTCTTTCATCGATATTAAACCTGGCAAGTCTTAGCGCTGCTCCCAAAGTGAAAATAAAACCCATAAAAGCCAGGTAAATACTGAGCCTACTGCCATTCATGCCATACTCGGCTTCGTGGGCATACCTAATGAGCTGAAATAAAATGGCCCCCGGTACTACTCCGAAGGTGACCACATCAGCTAATGAATCCAGTTGCTTTCCCAGGCCACCATCTACCTTGAGCCATCGGGCTACCAGGCCATCCAATACATCTGCAATAGCTGCCAATGCTACCAGCCAAAAAACTACATTAAATTCCTGGATAAAAATAAAATATAATGCACAACATCCCATCAGGAGATTGAAAAGCGTAAGAATATTGGGTATATGATTTTTTATCATGGATGAAAATGGATGGGTAAAATACGGAATCTATAATTTATATAATGGATAAGACTTCTGCAATAAAAATCTTTATCTCATTCGCTTCTCTATTTCCTGGAGTTCAATGATGGTGTAACATCTGCCTCCGGAAGGTCCGAAAGCAGGCTCTTCGCAAGCAAATAGTTGATCGATGATGAATTTCATTTCTTCTACAGTAAGCGATTGCCCTTGTTTGAGGCCTTGAGATTTAGAGATTTGATAGGCGAGGTAGGTTTTATAATCCGATTTTTTGCTTTCATCATGTGCATATTCTTTTACCAATTCCTCTATAAAATGATGGATAGAGATAGACGCTGACCAATCGGCCGGACTACCATGAATGATAAAATTATTAGTACCAAAAGGCTCCAGATCAAAACCCAATTGCTTTAGATCGGGTATCAAATGATTTAAAATAATCTGGTCTGAGCCTGACATTTGAATGGTGGTAGGGAAAAGGGATCGCTGGCTGGGGGCTGCCTGGCCAGTCATTTGCTTTAATGATTTCTCGTACAGGATTCGCCGGTGAGCAGTTTCCTGATCGACGATCATTAAACCTGACGCTACCGGACTGATGATATACGAGAGATGGATTTGATAAGGATCTTTGGATGCATACTGTCTTTCACTATCACTGGCATTTAATGTAGAAGGCACTAACTGATCTTCGTTATTGATTTGGCTATTAATCAAAATGGCAGCAATAGAATCACCTTTAGATTCATCAGGAGCTTTTAATATTTCATATAGCTTTCGCCAGTCTTGGTTAGGAATAGAGGTTTTTTCTGCGGTAGGTTGACCAAACTGAGTTCCATAATTTTTTCGGGCTTCGGGATTATAGATAGAAGAGGTGATTTGATTACTTATCCCTTTGTCACCGCTTTCAAAATCTAATGACAAAGGGACATACTGACCTAGTGCATGCCTGGTAGCCACGCGCAGATATTGGTATATGATTCTTTCATCTAAAAACTTTATTTCATGCTTACTGGGATGCACATTTACATCTATTCTGGTAGGATCCAGGTCTAAAAACAATACATAAAATGGATGATCTTCTTCGCCTATCAGCGACTCATAGGCAGCTTTGATGGCATGATGGAGGTAGTTGCTTTTGATATATCTTCTATTTACAAAAAGGTATTGCTCACCGCGTTTTTTTTTGCAAGCTTCTATTTTTCCTATAAATCCTCCCATATTAACGAGATCAGTATGTTCTTCTATAGCAACTATTTTCTCATTCATCGATTTACCAAACACTGCCATGATGCGTTGTTTGAGATTTCCTTTGGATAGTATATAGATTTCTGTATCTCCATTGTGGCAAGTCATCTCTACCTCAGGATAGGCCAGGGCTATGTGTTCAAATTCTTCGAGGATATTTTTCAACTCTACCGGGTCGGATTTTAAAAATTTTCTACGGGCGGGTGTATTGAAAAATAAATTGGATACAGAAAAGCTCGTTCCCCCGGGATATTGGATGGGTTCTTGTTTCTCTAGTTTTGATCCGGAGATTAATATTCTGGTTCCAAGGTCCTGATCATGGGGTTTAGTTTTTAGTTCCAATTGAGCTATAGCTGCTATCGACGCCAACGCCTCGCCGCGAAACCCCATAGTGCGAATATGCTCCAGGTCTTCTGAAAATTTTATCTTAGAAGTAGCATGTCTTTCAAACGACATGCGCGCATCGGTCTCAGACATGCCTGCCCCATTATCAATTACTTGTATAAGGGTTTTACCTGCATCTTTTATTAGTAACTGTATTCGCGTTGCACCTGCATCAATTGCGTTTTCCAAGAGTTCCTTTACTACCGATGCAGGTCGCTGGATTACTTCACCAGCTGCTATTTGATTGGCTAATGAATCTGGTAATAGTTTTATTATATCCATGCTGGAAGGGGGGAATCAGAAAATTTTAGTCTCAAATATCAGTAATATCGGAAGATTCATTCATCATTCCAATTTTAAAGTCCAATATTTATAATTTCCCAATTACCTTGGCACTCATGGCATCAGTGCCTAATATTTTGTCAACAGGTGTATTTGAATCAGCAATGTCCCGGGTGCGCCATCCTTCTTTCAATACTTTGTCTACTGCGCTTACTACATCATCACTTTCTTCTTTCATAGCAAATGAGATTTCGAGCATTAAGGCAGCAGAGAGGATGGAGGCCAGCGGATTGGCGACTCCTTTTCCTGTAATATCATGGGCAGAACCATGAATGGGTTCATATACCCCAGGGCCATCGCCTATGGACGCAGAAGCCAGCATGCCCATAGATCCGGCAATTTGAGAGGCTTCGTCGGTGAGGATGTCACCAAATAGATTGGCAGTGACAACTACATCGTATCGGCGGGGATCTTTAATTAATAACATAGCCATGGCATCTACAAACTGATGCTCTAATTGAACTTCTGGGTATTCTAAAGCTACTTTTTGCACGACTTCTCTCCATAATCTGCTTGTTTCCAGCACATTGGCTTTGTCCACCGAGCAAAGTTTTTTCTTGCGAATCATGGCAGCATCAAAAGCTTTTCGAGCTATTCTTTCAACTTCATAGCGACTGTATTGGGCCACATCAAATGCTGTATCGCCATTGTCTTTACGACCTTTATCGCCGAAATAGATATCTCCTGTCAGTTCCCTAAAAAACAAAATATCAGCACCTTTGAGAATTTCAGGCTTTATACTGGAAGAGCTGAGTAAATCGTCGAATAATTTTATAGGCCTAAGGTTTGCATACAAACCGAGCTCTTTTCTCATTTTCAAAAGTCCCTGCTCTGGTCGTACTTTGGCTGTAGGGTCATTATCATACTTAGGGTGGCCTACCGCTCCAAACAATACAGCATCTGAGTTGCGCATTTTAGCTAAAGTTTCATCAGGTAAGGGGTTACCGGTAACTTCAATGGCAGCATGCCCCATCAGAGCAGTATCATAGGTGAAGGTATGACCATATTTAGAGGCGATTTTGTCCAGGACTTTTTTACCACCGGTAGTAACTTCCTGGCCAATGCCATCTCCGGGAACTATAAGAATGTGTTTGATCATCAGATGTAGAAGATTTATGTTAAAAGAGGCCGAAAAATAGGGGTTTATTCGCAAATAGATGTGTTATAAACCTGTTTAATAAAATTAGCTCATTTTGTTATTTTCAAATTCATATTTTTGATCGCTTAAGGAAATGGGAGAAAGATATACCTCAATCCAGTTTGCCTATATTTGCGCCCGACCAAATACAGACCTTACTAATGGCTTTTAATAATTACGTACTTCCGTATACCCCGGATGAAAAATATACCAAAAAAGTGGCTTATTTCTCCATGGAATTTGCTATCAATCAGGCCTTAAAGACTTATAGTGGTGGTCTCGGCTTCCTGGCCGGCTCACATATGCGGAGTGCCTATGAGTTAAAGCAAAATTTAATAGGAATCGGAATTCTATGGAAGTATGGTTATTACGACCAGGCCAGGAATCAGGATCAGAGTATGCAGGCTAACTGGTATGAAAAGAATTATTATTTCCTGGAGGAAACCGGTATCAAGTTTCAGATTTCAATACATAATTCCCCTGTTTGGGTAAAAGCATTGTATCTGTCACCATATACTTTCAAGACAGCACCCGTATTCTTTTTGACAACTGATCTGCCAGAAAATGACTATGTATCACAAACTATTTGTCACAGGCTGTATGATGCTAACCAGGCTACCAAAATTGCACAGTTTATATTATTAGGAATAGGGGGTGCTAAACTTTTGGATGAAATCAATTACAATCCGGATTTTTATCATTTAAACGAAGCCCATGCAGCCAGTTCCATATTTTATTTGTACAATAAACTGGGCTCAAAGAAAGCAGTTAAAGAAAAATTAGTCTTTACTACGCATACACCTGAAGAAGCAGGAAATGAGAAACATGATATTTTCCTTTGTGAACAAATGGGCTATTTCGATGGGCTACCGCTAGATAAAGTGCGTGAACTCACGGGAATGAATGATGATCTGTTTAATCATTCACTGGCGGCATTGCGATTTGCCAAAAGAGCCAATGGGGTGAGTAAATTGCATGGTGAGGTGAGCCGGAAAATGTGGTCTCAATACGATAATATTTGTGAGATTACTTCCATTACCAATGCTCAAAACTATAATTACTGGGCAGACAAAAAATTGTATGCAGGTATGGAAGAAGAAGATGAGGGAGCATTTGATGAAAGAAAACGCTATCTGCAAAAGCGAAGTTTTGAAAATGTGAGTGACCAATGTGGCAAAATATATGATGCAGATATCTGTACCATTGTGTGGGCAAGGCGTTTTGCGGGCTATAAAAGACCGGATATCCTTACCTGGGACATGGCCAGACTTGAGGCGCTATTGACAAATAAGAAATTTCCCATCCAAATAATTTGGGCGGGTAAGCCTTACCCTATGGATTATGCTGCCATTGGTACTTTTAACAATCTGGTACAACTCAGTAAAAAATATAAAAACCTTGCCGTACTTACCAGCTACGAACTCAATCTAAGTAAGCGACTTAAACAATGCGCCGATGTATGGCTGAATACTCCGAGAGTGCCTCGCGAAGCCAGTGGTACCAGTGGGATGACTGCTGCCATGTCCGGCGCCATTAACTTTAGCACATTTGATGGTTGGATCTGTGAGTTTGCTAAAGATGGTGTCAATAGTTTTATAGTGCCCCCAGCTGATTATAGCCATATGAAAGTCACTGAACAGGACAATTATGACATGAATCAATTATTTGAAATTTTAGAGAAAAAAGTACTCCCTACTTTTTACAACGAGCCCAGAAAATGGCGAGAAATGGTGCAGCAGGGAATGAAAGATGTACGTTACCAGTTCGATAGTAAACGCATGGCCAACGAATATTACAAGATCATGTATGTCTAGTACCAACTCCGGTTTTGACAAATCTAGAATTAATAAGAGTTCTGGAAAAGCTCGGTCTGGTATCAAGGTGCAGAGCACCGCAATAGGAGAAGTATTTTATGAGCTGAAGATGAAGACAATATTACGGTGCTCTGCACCTCTAACTTAGCTCGGTCTTTGGGTTACAAAGAGCATGCAGCCCTGCTGCTTGTTCACAGCAAAAGACTTTTGGGATATTTATATGCTTTTAAACAAATATTTATTAGCCGACTTATTCATTTTTTAGAATAAGAAGTATCCATTTCAAAATATAAAACTTGTACCCGATGGCCATTCTGAAATGGAATTGACTGACTCCCCTGAAGAACGATATCATTGATTTCAGCTAATTGGGTAAGTATATAAAAAACGACCAAGGTTAATTTGGATTTATATAAGACTAACCTAGAAGATGAAAAGTTAATTAAGACTTACCAGAGTCGGATTGGTAAATTAAATGTTACGCGATAAAAGGAGATTCTAAATTCCCCAAACCCGTAACATTTCCCAATAAATTTTCGTCTGGTTTGGAGTTAATGAGATTTATGTTAATATTTGTTAGCTCAATGAATGTTTCTATTAAAAAAATAATTTTCCTTGTCTTTGTTTGCCTAAATAGTCAATGGGTCTTTGGCATGTTTTCACTGGTTAATTACGATACTATTTATAATAAAGACATTGCCTCAGTAAAGTTCTTTCAGTCAGGGCTTCCACTTTCAATGCCTGTAATAGATTTAGTCTCCGATGGATCTCTCACCTTGCAGTTTGATGATTTGAGAAGTGGTAACCGCAGGTACCGTTACGAAGTATTTCATCTGGATAAAAATTGGCAAAAAGACGCCCTGGAAGAGATAGATTATGTGCAGGGATTCAATCGTTCACAAATAAAGGATTTTGCATATTCTACCAATCGGAATATTGATTACACCTTTTACAAGCTTAATTTTCCCAATAATGAAATCAAGTTGAAAATATCGGGCAACTATCTGATCCATGTCTATGAAGATATTAGAAAAGATGAGCGTGAATATATTTTTACCAGGCGGTTTATGGTAGTGGAAAATAAAGTGAAAGTGCATCCCATTTTTGTGAGGCCTACGGATGGTTTAAAATACCGCACCAACCAGGAATTGGATATCGAGGTAAATATAAAAGGCTTTCCCATATACAATTCCCGACAAGAGATTAGCTTGAGTGTGATGCAAAATGCCCGATGGGGCACTTTGTTAGAAAATATTGTACAGAACAGGGACAAAACGGATTACCTGGTATTCGATTATATAGATAAGATCACGTTTCCTGCTGGAAAGGAATTTAGATATTTTGATACCCGATCATTGAGATTTAGATCAAGATTTGTCAAAAAGATCACTGAAAATAGAGATGAGACCATTGTTACTTTAAATAATGACAAAATCAGAGACGAATTTAAATTTTTAAACGAAAAAGATGCTAACGGAAATTATATCATTGATAATGCTGATAAGCCCCAGGGTGATTTATCTTCTGAATATACCTGGGTAGATTTTACTCTTAATTCGCCGGAATTTACCGAAAACAAGGTCTATGTGATTGGAGGATTTAGTGATTGGGAATGCAAGGAAGAGAATCTAATGAAATATGATGCTGGATCCCTGGCTTATTTGGGATCTGCTTTTGTAAAGCAGGGCTATTACAATTATACATATGTGGTAATGGACAGACAAGGCCACTTCACTTCAAGCCCAATTGATGGAGATTGGTATGAAACGGAAAATGATTACCAGATCATGGTCTATTACCACCCATTCGGTTCCAGATATGATCAATTGATTGCATTTTACTCGGCGAATTCATTGAGCGGGAATTAATCGCTTTAGCAAAGCAGCTCCTTTAATGCTTTGTCGTACTTCCCCACGCTTTAATCTCCTCAGAATTATTCCTCAGATTTCGTACTTTTGCAGCTTCAATCAAATTTATTAATTTAATATTTTATGGGAAGAGGCGACAAACGAACAAGAAAGGGCAAAATCACGATCGGGTCTTATGGAAAGAGTCGACCACACAAAGTAGCTGTCAAAGCTGCTGCTCCTGCTCCCGTAGCTAAAGCACCTAAGGCTGCCGAGGCTCCTAAAGCTGAAAAAAAGAAAAAAGCTTAATTTTTAAATTATAGCTTTTCATGGTTATGAGGCCATTCTTTTTTGGAGTGGCCTTTTTTTGTCTGTGACACTTTTCCAGAGCAGATTTATTTACTTAGTTCCTGATACATTACATCTATAAGGCCACCAGATGCTTTATCCTGGCTGAGTTCCCAAAACATGATACCGCCCATATGCTTCTTTCTAATGAACTTGGATTTTTCCTGGATAGACTTAGAATCATCGAATGTGCCAAATAATTGCTTGCTGGCACTATATGCATAAGGCGCTTTAGATTTCTTATCAAAATAATGATGAAAACCCTCTGACTCGCTGAAATAGGTTTGATGGTTTTTCCAGGGTACTCCCTGTTTAAATTTTCCAGGCTGATACAATCCATGGTTTACATTGGAAACATTTTCCCATACACGCGCATAAAAGGCAGCGCCCATTATCAATTTGTCTGCTGGTACTTCGTGTTTTATTAGCCAGTTGATACAGTTACTGGCAGATTGTTTTTGAACCTTATTGTTGTGTAAAGGGGTATGGTGCCCAGTTACTTTACTTGCTCCACTGGTAAGGTCGTAGGTCATGAGGTTTACAAAATCCAGGTAAGGCATTATTGCATTCCAGTCAACAGATTCTTCCAGGAATTTGTTAAAGCCACCAGCGGCAAAGCTCAGCACATGATCTGATCCAATTTCTTTACGTAATGCCTTTACTAATTCAGTAAAATTGTTTTTATCCTCGGGCGAAAATTTATGCCCCGGATACCCTTCTATAGTAGGGTATTCCCAGTCCAGATCTATTCCATCTACATTAAATTTTTGAAAGAATTCCATGGTAGTTTTGGCAAACCTGGCTCTGTGGTCAGTCGATGCAAATAGGTCTGAACAGGGGGCACATCCGCCCCAGCCACCAATAGAAACCATAATCTTCAAATGGGGATTTGTTTTTTTTAATTCTACCAGTTGTAGAAGTGTTTTTTCCTGATCTGCATTTTTAAAAGTCAGGGTATCATTCTGAATTTTAAGAAAACTATAAATGATATGACTGAGTTTGTTTACAGGAAATTGTTTGATGACTTCGCCATTACCAGTGTAATAGGCTATGATTTTGTAATCGTTTGTTTGTGCATTCAATCCGGAAATGATTAAAAGCGATAGCAGTAAATAGGTAATTTTAAAATTATTCATTGATTGGAAATTGTAAAGAAGATGATTTGATTATCATTTTTCACCGCGAGTATCTTGCCAGTGAAAATTTCAATCCAGCGTATATCTGAATCAAGTTATTTTTCAGGTTTTTATCAGGTGCAAAGACTAGTTTATCATCCGAGTTTTTCTTCAGAAAATTACCCAGGCCATGGTTATACCTGAGTCCAAAAAACAATTCTCTGATAGGGCTTACTTCCACCCCACCTAATATGGCCACATTGACTTTGTTGATATTTTTAGCAATGTTTTCCAAGTCAAATACCTGACCTGTGTTAGAGGAAGAGTCGATCTTGATATTACTAATAAATCCAAATTGCAAACCAGTATGAATCTGTAGTATATGCCCAAAATTTAGAGAAACAGACTGTGGGAATAATAAGTATTGCAGGTCCACCGCACCTCGGGTAGTGCCATTTTTATAATCATACCCTTGCTTTGAGTACAGCAGCTCAGAATTGAATCGAACCAAGCCAACGCCGGGTGTGATTCCTATTCCTGCAAAATAGCCAGACTTAGATGTAGAATTAAATGAAGAGACCTTGGCTTTAGAAATATTAGCATAGTTAAGCCCTCCTTTCACAATAAAATCTTGTGCAGCAAGGGAGTGTTCAAAAAAACTGCTCAGTATAATTAATAAAGAAAGCGAGAATTTTTTTTTGGAGTACATTCCTAAAGATATAGATCTTGTTTTTCAAAGATAATACCTTTTGGAATCACTTCAAATTCGAGATTTAAGTATATCGAAATAAAAAGAGCCGCCTGGTGGGGCAGCTCCAAATCTATTTATGAAAAATTTGCCTGATTAATTGCAGGGATCAAGGGTGTTGTTTACTAAACTGCCGCCGTGGATCTTATTATCATCACCACAGTCCTTGATTTTCATATTGTAATATGCATTCACTCTATTATCATAAGACGAAGGAGTAGGATAGCCAAACCTCGTACTTGCGCCAGCTAATTCAATATCATATACTGCATTATTATTCATCTCATTATTTGAAACATAGTTTTTATAGGCGCCATCTATCACTATAATGCCAGTTAAAAAATTATGATCTGATTTGTTAAACATTACTAACCAATTATTTGATGATGTTTGGGTTGACACTAGTGTCCCTCCTACTGTAATAGCATCTGGGGTGACTTTGCATAATATCTGACCCCATGCACATACTGAAGTATGGTTTCTGAAATCAATTCCCAAGCTACCGCCTGTAAAAATACCAAATAGAGCACCTTTGATTTCGTTATCAATTATCATATTGTGATGACCATCAGCAATAGCAACACCTTGCGAATTAAAGCCTGGAATTGTTTGCCAACCTGGATTAGCATTTATAGTATTACTTGAAACAATATTGTAATTACTAGTATACATAGCTACTCCGATAATCCAATTTTCAAATGTATTATTTAAAATTTTAATGTCCTTCGTGTTGTCTAAAAAAATACATATGCCCGGAAGTGCTTCTGAGCTTTTAAAAGTGATTCCTCTTATAGTACTTATACATCCTCTCTCTTTTATATGGATGGCAGGAGCAAAATGAGATAATGCATCTACTGAAGTTCCTGAAAAGGTCACGGTAGCACCATAACCGATTAAACTAATTGATTTATCCAAAGTTATAGTTCCAGATTCAGTGTGGCTACCAGGGTCTAGAATAATTACATCTCCGTTATTGGAAGTTGTTAATGCTGTTGATAAAGCATTGATTGAGCCAGCTGGAATGTGAATCTCATTTGACCTGGAAGACAATCCTTCTTCCATTGGATTTTTTAGAAATCTCTCAATAAAATCTAAATCTTGTACTCTTACATTTCCCAGGTACTCCTGAGGAATAAATTTTCGAATACCATCTTCCGGCTTCCATGTTTTTACTTCTTCAGCTTGCGGAGTAGTGGAGGAAGTATTGAGGTCATCATGCGTACAAGATTGTACCAGCCAAAGGCTGCATACAAGTAACACTAGTTTGGTCTGTGTTTTCATCTTTTAAAGGTTTTAAATGATTAAAATTTGGTAATTGATTATAAAATAAGGTATTCTCATAATGATTGCTTGGTTGTTAAAAATAAGTAATCGGGCACTTTCTTTTATAAAAAATGTATAATTGGTCGATTTCTTGGATATCCTGTATAAAATGGCGGATATCTGGCAAATTTCATATTTGGAAATGACCGGTAAAAATGATTTTTTCTAGTAAAAATTTATAGTATCATTGCAATGACATTTTATATTCGCGTGGAATGATTATCGTTTTGAAGAAGTTTTTTGAAGGGTTGTTCAAGATAGCCAAATGGGCATTAATTTTTTTGCTAACGCTTTCGTGGGCATCTGGTTTTATAGATCCTAAAGTTTATTGGCCAGCTTCTTTTTTTAGCTTATTGTTTCCTTATTTGTATGTTTCAGGTGTATTAGTAGCCTCTATTGGACTATTACTTAAAAACCATAAGGCATGGTTGGTTATGCTTTTATTGGTCTTATTTTCCGGCACTTTCAGGAAGTCCTTTTTTAATATCTCAATTTCCCCAAATTCGGTTGATGGACTAGCCTTGGTAACCCATAATATTGGTTCGAGTTTATCAAAAAATAAAAAGCCAGAATGGAAATTTTATAAATCTATGAATGCCGATATTTATTGTTTCCAGGAATGGAATGCAAGACCTGCTATAAAGTTAATCCAGGATTCTTTACTCAAAACATATTATACTACTTTGACGCTATTGAATAATCCAAGACCTATATTTTCAAAATATCCTGTGATAAGACAAGGCGAAATCATAAGTAAAGCGAAAGGAAATGGTTCCACCTGGGCAGACATCGTATGGAAAGGAGATACCATTCGAATTTTCAATATTCATTTAGCTTCGAATAGAATCAGTGGCCAAACAGAAGATTTAATTCAGACCAAAACCATCCGAAGCGGTAATGCGTGGCAACGAATCAAAGGAGTTTTAATCCGGTACAGAGATGCTTTACTTATAAGAACTGATCAGTCCAAAGAGCTGGCGCAGAGAATAAATAAATCTCCATACCCGGTAATCATCGCTGGCGACTTTAATGATACTCCTTCTTCTTTTGTATACCGATTGCTGCAAAAAGGTATGCATGATTCATTTCTGGAAGCGGGAAGTGGTATGGGCTATACGTATGCAGGGAGATTGCCTTTTTTACACATCGATCATGTATTGCATCAAGATAGATTTATCTGCTTAAAATTACAAATTAAAAGAGTGAATTATTCTGACCATTATCCTGTAAAAGTGGTTTTGAATAAAAAGTAGTGTTTTCAAAAATTGGTTTCAACATGATTATCTTTATGAATATTCAAATATCATAAATTAGTATGAAGCGACTTTGTTTTTTAATTTTAATACTTTCTAATATTTATACATTATCAGCTCAACCCAAAAATATAATTTTCATATTAGCTGATGACCATCGGTATGACGCTATGGGTTTCATACATAAATTCTCCGGATTGGAAACACCTTCCCTGGATGCTATGGCCATGAATGGGGCTCATATATTAAATGCTTTTGTGAGTACATCACTGTGCTCTCCCAGTAGAGCAAGCATACTTACAGGTCAGTATGCACACACCCATACCATTGTAGACAATCAAGCTCCGCTTCCTAAGGGGCTTCATTTTTTTCCACAATATTTGCAAAAAGCGGGATATAAAACTGCCTTCCTTGGCAAATGGCATATGGGCAATACAGATGATGCTCCACAGCCAGGATTTGATTATTGGTTGAGCTTTAAAGGTCAGGGTGTTTATTACAATCCTATCCTAAATATCAATGGCAGACAAGTAATTCATCATGATAGTATTCATATTTCTGACTTGCTTACTAAGTATGCTATCGAGTGGATGAATAAGCAAAATAGGACGAAACCATTTTTTCTATATCTATCTCACAAGGCAGTGCATGCCATGTTTGAACCCGCTCAAAGACATGTTGGTAAGTATGCAGATATGGAGATTAACTATCCGGCTAGTATGTATTTGACGGCAACTCCTTCCAGCCCCATGTGGGGACCTGTGTCGCCTGAAGTGAAAAAATTAGTAGCAAATAAAGAGGGCATGACAGAATGGGTAAAGAAACAGCGCTACTCCTGGCATGGTGTTGATTATATGTATCATGGTCTTCTGGATTTTAATACTTTTTACCGTAAGTATTGTGAAACATTGTTAAGTGTAGATGAGAGTGTGGGCAAAATAAATCAATGGCTTGTTGAAAATAAACTGGACAAGAATACATTGGTGATCTATATGGGAGATAATGGATTTAGCTTTGGCGAAAGAGGCCTGATAGATAAAAGGCATGCCTATGAAGAATCTATGCGAGTACCCTTGCTGGTAAAATGCCCGGGGATGATAAAAGGTAATACTCAGATAAGTCAAATCATTCAAAATATAGATGTAGCTCCTACAATTTTGGAATATGCAGGTATAAAAACGCCAACTCAAATGCAAGGCAAATCTTTTTTAAGGATATTAAATACTACGAATGTTACAGATTGGCGCAATCGGGCTTTCTATGAATATTATTGGGAATATGATTTTCCACAGACGCCTACCATGTTTGCTGTACGAACGGATCGATACAAATACATTTACAATTATGGAGTGTGGGATACGAACGAATTGTATGATCTTCAATCTGATCCAGAAGAAGTAAATAACTTAATTAAAGATCCCAATTACCAGGAGATGGCTAGAGATTTGAGAAAAGAATTATTTGATTGGTTAGAGAATACAGGAGGTGATCAAATCCCGGTAAAAAGACCGCTGAACAGGCGGGGAGATCATATATACAAAGGGGAGTATTGAAGTAAAATTTATATGTTCCTAAGTTCATCTCGAATCTAATTACCCTCCCTGGGACCTTAAAGCGAAATTTATTAAAATACTTATTTGTGAAAATTAAAATTAAAATTTGTTCTTGCTTATTACTTGTATGTATTGTGCTGATTCAATGCAAGCAAAAAGGTAAAGAGGAAACTAACCCTCCTGATTTGGATACGGCTGAATACCTTGAGCTATGCCGACCGCAATATCATTTTTCTCCTCCTGCGCACTGGATGAATGATCCCAATGGTTTAGTTTATAAAGATGGTGAGTATCATTTGTTTTACCAGTTTTACCCTGATAGTAATGTTTGGGGACCTATGCATTGGGGGCATGCAGTGAGTAAAGACTTATTGCATTGGAGTCATTTACCTATTGCACTTTTTCCTGATTCACTGGGTTATATATTTTCCGGAAGCGTGGTTATAGATCATGGCAATACAAGTGGTTTTGGAATAGATGGAAAAGACCCCATGGTAGCTATTTTTACTCAGCATAATCCTGTGCTGGAAAAATCTGGTAGTGATAAATTCCAGTATCAATCTATCGCCTATTCCAATGATAATGGTCGCAGTTTTCATAAGTATAAAAATAATCCCGTTGTTCCTAATCCCGGAATACGGGATTTTAGGGATCCAAAAGTTATTTGGCATGCCGTCACCAAACAATGGATAATGGTATTGGCGGCCTATGACAAAGTTATTTTTTATAATTCTACTGATTTAAAGGAATGGAAAAGAGCCGGAGAATTTGGTATCGTCGGTGATACCCGATTATGGGAGTGCCCTGATCTATTTCCAGTAAAAGTGGAAGGTAGTAATGAAGAAAAGTGGATTCTGATTACCAGTATTCAAAAGGGTGCACCCAATGGTGGAACAGCTACCAGTTATTTTGTTGGAGATTTTGATGGCAAGACTTTTACATCTGATCCTGCTCATCAAAAATGGCTAGACTATGGAAAAGATAATTATGCGATGGTGACCTATTCTGATATACCCGCAGATGATGGCAGAGTGGTAGCTATTGGATGGATGAGTAACTGGCAATATGCACAAGTGGTTCCTACTGAGGTATGGCGAAGTGCTTGTACGATTCCCCGTGAACTTCGATTAGATAAGGTAGGTGATGATTATTTTTTGCGGTCATTACCTGTAAGAGAAATTGCGTCCATTGAAAAGGATAAATTGGATATAAAGCCGGGTATAATTACTCAGAATTTGAGGATTATGAATGGTTTTTCTCTGGCTAAAATAGATATGACATTTAAAAGACCTATAGCCAATACAATTACTATTCGTTTTTCAAATAGTATGAATGAGTACATGGAGGTAAGTTATAATCCAATTTCTTTAAAATATGAAATAGATCGTTCGCATGCTGGCAATACTGATTTTAGTGACGACTTTCCAGGGATTCATTCTACGGATGCCTCCTTTATTGAATCTGAAAATATTCATTTTTTAATTTTAATAGACCATTCCTCTATAGAATTATTTGCGGATAATGGCTTTTACACCATGACTGAAATATTTTTTACCTCAGCTCCATTTGATAGGGCAGAAATTCTTGGCAATGAGGATACGAATCTTTTACAGGGTATGGTATGGGAATTGAAAAATACCTGGAGATAATAGTTTGACATTTCACTTTTTTAGGATGATATTGGGTCGCTAAACTCAACTAGCTGATATTGGATTTTTCTGCTCAGATTTATAAGCTTACAGATCATTTATTCAGAAGAGAATCTGGCAAAATGGTAGCCGTTCTCACTAAAATATTTGGTGCAGAAAACCTGGAAATGGCTGAAGATGTTGTGCAACAATCTTTTATAGAAGCCATGAACCATTGGAAACTAAAAGGTATTCCGGATAACCCTTCAGCATGGTTATATAGGGTGGCAAAGAATAAGGCAATAGATGTAATAAGAAAAAACAAGTATTCCAGGGCTTATGATTTTACTGACCCTGAAAGAAAATTGCTTACTTCAGAATATACGCTTGCGCCGGCCATGGAAGAATGGTGGAAGGAAGAATGGATCAATGATGATATGTTACGTATGATGTATGCGTGTTGCCATCCTGGAATCTCCGTTGAAAACCAAATCACCTTAATCCTAAAAACTATTTGTGGTTTCAGTACAGCAGAAATTGCAAAGACTTTTCTTACATCAGAAGATACGATTTCCAAAAGATTATATCGTACCAGGGAATATTTTCGCAAAGAAAAATTAAAACTGGAAATACCCTCTTTAAATGAGTTAAAGTCCAGGACAGATGCGGTACTTCATTCTATTTATTTACTTTTTAATGAAGGCTATAATTCTACTCAGAACGCTGATCTTATACGGGAGGACTTGATTCAAGATGCCATGATGATGTGTAAACTACTTTCAGAGAATCCACATACTCAACTGCCAGAAGTCTTTGCCTTACTGGCTTTAATATGTTTTCACTCTGCAAGAAGCCAAAGTCGATTGGATGTGAAGGGCAATATCATATTACTACGGGATCAGGACAGATCTTTATGGAATAGAGATTTAATAGCCATGGGTAATGATTATATGAATAAATCAATCCCTACAGATGAAACCGGAAAGTATGAAATAAGTACCTATCATTTAGAATCTGCTATTGCCTATGAACATTGTGTGGCAGATAGTTTCCAAAAGACCAACTGGGAGAGAATCTTTGATTTATATTCCTGGCTGGAGAAAATAGCACCTTCATCCATTGTGCAATTAAATAAAGCAACAGCATTATTTCAATGGAAGGGGGCAGATGATGCACTATCAAATTTAGCAAAGTCTGATACTTCAGGCCTGGAGTCGTATTATTTATACTCGGCATTACTGGGAGATATTTATGCTCAAAAGCAGATGCCACAGCAGGCCATTACGTACTATCAAAATGCAATATCGCTAACCCACTCTATGCAAGAAAAAAATTTGCTCTCTTCTAAAATAGAGGATTTAGAGAAACTTAATCTTTAGTGGTTTAAACTATAAATTGACTAGCTTTATAAAAAATAGAAATGACCAATTTTCACAGCGATTTATCACGAAAGGTTTATCCTATTGCAGATAAAATTCTTGCTAGTACGGTTAGAAAATCGCTATTGACTTTGATTCAAAGTGATCACCCTGAATTTACCAATGAAAAATGCCTTTCCATTTCAGAGTTAAACTTTTATCGGGAAAAATACATTGCAAACTATTTATCAAAGGAAATCGGTGAACTTACTCAATTGGAGAAAGCCGTGCTTACATCCATTACCGATAGGACTATTATCTCTGACAAATTAGATCTCGAGGATAGTGTTAGTTCCAACAGGGGGCAGCGAATTGCCGATAAAGTAGCTTCATTTGGAGGAAGTTGGACATTTATTTCATCCTTTGGGATATTTTTGGTTATCTGGATTTTAGTGAATGTACTTTGGTTTGCAAACAAAGGATTCGATCCATATCCCTTCATATTGCTCAATTTGATTCTTTCCTGTATTGCTGCTATGCAGGCTCCGGTGATTATGATGAGCCAAAACAGGCAGGAGGAAAAGGATAGAGAACGATCCAAAAAGGATTATATGATTAATCTGAAATCAGAATTGGAAATCAGGACACTGCATGAAAAATTGGATCACCTCATTATGCATCAGCAGCAAGAATTGTTAGAAATTCAAAAAATACAGATCGAAATGATGAATGATATTTTGACGAGTGTAAATAAAAAATAGGGGTTACTTTCACCCGCTCAATAGTATCAAATTTGAAGATTATTACGCGAACAGTTTGGGTTTTATCATGGGTCAGTCTATTTACAGATATGGCCAGTGAAATGTTATACCCTATCATGCCTATATACCTCAAGTCCATTGGGTTTTCCATTGTACTCATTGGTATACTGGAGGGGTTGGCAGAGGCAGTTGCCGGGTTGAGCAAAGGTTATTTTGGAAAACGATCAGATGTGGCAGGTAAAAGAGCACCTTTCATTCAGATTGGGTATGCCATGAGCGCTCTTTCAAAACCAATGATGGCATTTTTTATTTACCCGCTGTGGATTTTTTTGGCCAGGACCATAGACCGATTAGGCAAAGGCATACGCACGGGGGCACGCGATGCATTACTGTCTGATCAGGCAATTCCAGAAACTAAAGGCCGCGTATTTGGATTTCACAGAGCAATGGATACTACAGGTGCTGTGCTGGGTCCTGCCTTAGCTTTGATCTACTTACATTATCATCCAGAGCAATATAAAACCCTTTTCTTCCTGGCATTTATACCCGGCATCCTGGCCGTTGTTGCATCATTGCTTATAAAGGATTCTAAAATAAAAATAGCAGCTAACCCTAAAGTTTCTACTCCATTTTTTTCATTCCTGAAATATTGGAATCAAAGCCCGGCCCTATATCGTAAATTAGTCACTGGCTTATTGATTTTTACATTATTCAATAGTTCCGATGTATTTCTATTACTCAAGATCAAACAATCGGGATTGAATGATACCCAGGTAATAGAGGTGTATATTTTTTATAATATCATTTTCGCTTTGTTTGCTTATCCATTAGGGCATTTAGCAGATAAAATCGGGCTTAAAAAAATCTTTATTATTGGCCTGGGATTGTTTGTGATGGTATATGCCGGGATGGCATTCAATTTGCACCTTTATTTTTATTTCGGCCTCTTTTTTCTGTACGGTATTTACGCTGCAGCTACGGAAGGAATTTCAAAGGCCTGGATTTCAAATATTTCTGACAAAAAAGATACTG
>JBBSBH010000012.1:0-143059 GCA_038251405.1 Chitinophagales bacterium | reverse complement strand
TTGTTAATCTGGAAATGATAAGTGTTTTTATTTTAGTTGAATTGGGATAGCATTTTTTTTATTTGCTGATCCTGCTCCTTATATTTTATCTCAGCTATCCATGATTTCAGGCTGGTGACTTTTGATTCCAGTTCCTTTTTCTTGACAAGATCTTCTTGATTTAAAGCTGCATTCAGGATCTCATCTTTAATTTCATATATACCTTTTACAAAAAAGAATTTACTATTCTTGTCCAGGTCAGAACGGATAGCCTGTTTGAATAGGAATCCGGCTTTATCATACATAGTAGGTATATTTTGAGACATTACCAGGTTGATATATTTGTCCATTAAAGTGGTCGACAAGCTGGGGTTTTCAGAAAGTTTTTGTTCAAAATAATCTATGTTGGAAGGATCATCGGTGCCGGCAATGGCTGCTGAAATGCCTTCCTGAATGACCATATTATTTTCCTCTTTCATATTTTTTGCTAATTCAGATGCCCTATTGGGATTAATGGCAGAGAGAGCTTTCAATGCTTCCGAAATGGAAATATAAGCACTATCAGACTTAATTATTTGCTCATAAAAGGCTTCCATTGCTGCTTCTGGTTTTTCACTTAATACCTTAATTGCTGCAGCCCGTACTTGTGAGTGTGGGTCGGTGGATGCTATTTTTTTGATCAAATTTTTGTAGGACTCTTTCATGGAAGGCAGATAGTCTAATGCCCTCACTCTTATGTACCAATAAGAATCTTGCAGCGCCTCTTGCCATACGGAGGCATAGTCTTTATCTTCTGTGAGTGCTGACAATGCACTTAATCTTAATTGAAGATTTCCATTTTTCTTCCACATAGTTTTGTATTCGGCAGCGCTAAGTTCAGGCTCATTCCATTCGGTGAGCAATACCCTGTTTGGATCTACTATCACAAGTGCAGGTTTCCTATTAGCTGGAATAGAAAATTCTTGTTCTCTTTCGTTCATCCATATTCGATGACTTTCTATAGTGCCATCGGCTTTGTGAATATCAATATCAATCGGTAGTATAAATACGTGAGGATAGCCATTCTTTTGAGATTGCTTGAAAGATAAATTGATTGATTTGCTTTGCATATCGTATTCGCTCGTATAAGATAAAGTGGGATGCCCATCATCAAGGAACCATTGATTGAAAAACCAATTTAGGTCTTCGCCTGTCACTTCTTCAAAAGCCAATCTAAGATCGTGTACTTCTACAGACTGATAAGCATGCTTTTTTAGATAAAGATTCAAAGAAGCATAAAAGGCATCGTCACCTACATAGTTTCTCAGCATATGTAATATCAAACCACCTTTATTATAACTATGCGCGTCAAACATATTCTCTTTATTGGCATAATGAAAATCGATAAGGTCATGGGCCTGACCAAAAGAGACAGTTGATAGATATCCTACCAACTCCTCTTCGCGATGCCGATTAGCCTCATTTTTACCATATTTATACTCATTCCACAGGTATTCGCTATAGTTGGCAAAACCTTCATTCAATGTGAGATTGCTCCACGATTCTGTTGTGACATAATCTCCAAACCAGTGATGAAACATTTCATGTGCAATAATATAATCATTAGGATCATCGATTAGTTCACGATGGGTTTTTTGAATAAAATCACCAAATACTACTGCTGTGGTATTTTCCATCGCTCCGCTCACGTATTTTTTCACAATGATTTGAGAAAATTTTTTCCATGGATATTTTACCCCTAGTTTTTCACTAAAGAAGGTCAACATTTCTGGAGTATGATTGAAAATCTCTTTGGCATAAGGGGCGTATTCTTTGTCTACATAATAATCAACAGGAATGCCATTCCATTCTTCTGAGACTTTTGCAAATGGCCCTGCGGCAATCATGACCAGATAAGGGGCATGTGGCTGATCCATCACCCACTTGTCTGTGCGGGTACCGTCATTATTTTTAATACTTGAAGTCATGAGCCCATTAGAAAGCGTGAGCATAGAATCTGGGACAGTAAGTGTGATGTCATCCGTCATTCTTTCGTTTGGTTTATCGATGGTGGGAAACCACCTGCTATTATATTCTGTTTCACCCTGAGACCAAAGTTGGGTAGGCAAAGAGGGGTCGGTATTTCGTGGATCTATAAAGTAAAGGCCATTGTCGTCCGTGATGGCAGCACTACCACTGGTAGTATTTTCACTGGGTTTTGCAGTATAATCAATGTCTAGAATAATAGTATCTTTTTTTGTAACTGGTTTACCTAATCTGATTGTAATAATATCATCTGTATACGTATAATTTAAAGCTCGGCCATTAGAGGAAATCGCGTGTATATCAAATGTTTTTGCATCTAATTCTATACTATCTTGAGCATAAAACAGGGGTACTAGTTTGATCTTAGCTTTACCCAATACATGCTCTTTTTGCCAATCAAAATTTAGAATAAGCGAAGTATGTAGTAAATCCCATCGTCTGGTATAAGAGCTCCGATACGGGTTGCCTGCTTCTGATGATACCGCTTCATTTTCGGCTTCATTATCGTCAGGAGTAACTTCCATCGTGTCAAGATCTCTGACTTCAGTAGTTTCCTCCATGGTATCCGATTCCATTGGTTTTATCACTGATTTAGCCATAGATTTTGAACCCGCACAACTCCATATCAAAAAACTAAAAGCTAAAGCAGTACCCAGGTATTTAATCATATATTTTAATTTAAAGTAATTTTTCAAACAAGTTTAAGGAGTGGTAAGGGTGTGATTTTTAGAAATAATAAATGCCCCGATGCAAGCTGCAAGTATTAGTGCTGTACACACGATGGGTAGTAAAAAAGTAAATAAAAGCATAGCTAAAAACACGGCTCCGAAAATGAAGGATTCTATTTTTAATAATCCTCTCCAATGCGAATGATCAAGTTTGGATCGTAAAAAATAGATATTAATAAGCCCTCCAAATATGAAAATGAGTGTAAAACACAAGCTGAGACCTGTAAATAAATCATAAGTACTGCGATGAATACCCATTCCAAGGTCTTGCTTGTAGTTAGTAAATAAGTCGATTAGTTTTTCCTCCGTTTCGTTGGAAGCCGTAGGTTTAGTAAAAAAACTGAGAGAATGAAAAAATGCGGTAAGAAATTGAAACGTAATCAATACAAAAAGCGACCTTCTAAACATGTGTTGAGTCTATCCTGATTTTTGGCAAAGTTAGTCGAATACTGTAAGATTCAGGGAAGTATTTAGTCCTCCCAAAAGGGGGATTTTATAAAGAATGGCGATTAACTTTTAAGATTATTTTTCATGATTTCGATCTGATCGTGATCGCCGAGAACGATTACTTTCATGCCTTCATTAATAATGGTTTCGCCATCCGGATTTATAATAAATTTCCCTTCGGCATTTTTTACACCTATGCAGGTGACACCGGTCTTTCTCCAGCCCATCACTTCTCTCAAAGGGCGATTTTTAATTTCCTTCGGAAGTGAATCAAATGATATCGATTCCATATTGATACTCTCACCTTCTTCCCCACTAACAAAATCAATAAATTCAATTACATCCGGTTTAGAAACCAAAGTGGCCATATGAGTTCCTCCTATTTTATCAGGAAGTATTACATTGTCCGCTCCTGCTTTTTTAAGTTTGGGGAGAGAGCTAGCATCACTCGCTCTGCTGATGATTTGAATATCCGGTTTCAATGATCGGGCTGATAATACTATAAATACATTATCTGCATCGGTAGGTAATGCCGTGATCAATGCCCTGGCATTCTTTATGGAGGCCTTTGTCAATGTTTCGTCTAATGTAGCATCTCCTATGATGTATAGCAGCTCGTAATGCTCCTGGTGAAAGCTTCTCAACTTATCTTCGTCCTTTTCAATTACTACGAAGGGTACATTATGGGACTTGAGGGTATGGGCTGCCTGCTCTCCGTTTCGACCAAAGCCGCAGATAATTACATGATTGTTTTGTTTTGAAATTTGATTCATTAGCTTTCGGGTTTTAAAATAATTATTTATTTCTCCAGTTACTACGAATTGCGTAATCCTGGCCAGAACAAATGCGAGTGTAGACCAACTGGTAATTAATAATACAATGGTAAAAATTTGACCATTTTGTGAAAGGGGGGCTACCTCTCCAAATCCTACTGTGGTAATTGCCAGCGTAGTCATATATAGAGCCTGTACAAAAGTATAGTGCTCTAAATACATATACCCTGCGGTGCCTAATACAATAATGCCCTGTAGTATTAAAAAAGGTATTACTAGCCTTAAAAATCTTTGTTTCAATAGTGTTGGATGAGACTGTTAATTTACGAAAATTCGTTAAGATGGCGTTCCCCCTATATTGAAAGAGATGTCAATGGTTTGAAAAATTGCTGCTGTAAAAAGCTAATTAATTTCTCCTGCAATAGGGCCATAAAAGATCACCCAAGTGGAAAAATCATTGCTAAACTCTATAAATCGATGATGGACTCCAGCTGGAACGAACAAAAAATCACCTGCGCCAAACTCAACTATTTCATCGCCATTGATAAATTTCCCATTGCCTGAAATAATGATATATACCTCATCTTTATCATGGGGCTTTTGATGGTCTATTTTATCAGGCTTGTAGATTTCAATCGAAAGTGTACCATGCTTGAATATTTCTAAAAATGGTTTTTGAGATAACTTTAATGTATTTAGAGCATGATCTGAGGTAATATGCATGATTTGAAGTTTAAGACCTGAAATTAAAATAAATTCTTCCTTATCTTTATCATCTCATTTAAAACAATAAGAAATGCAAACTCTTAATCGTAGAAAATTTATCAAGCATTCTGCTATGGCTGCTGCTTTGCCTACCATAGTTCCTTCATCGGTATTTGGCAAATTTGCACCAAGCAATAGAATAAATATTGGAGCAATTGGTGCAGGTAGAATTTCGCGTACACATGATATGCCTGGAGTGTGGCAATATGACTATGCCAAAATAATAGCTGTATGTGACCTCGATGCCAATAGAGCTATGGATGGTAAAAAACTAATAAATGATTACTATTCTAAGAAATCCGGCAAACCTTATGAGGGAGTAACCATATACAATAATTATCAAGAACTGCTGAAGAATAGAGATATAGATGCAGTATTGATCAGTACGCCTGATCATTGGCATGCTAAGATCGCTGTGGAATCAGCTCGTGCCGGGAAACATATTTATATGCAAAAACCAGCTTCCCTTACTATAGCCCAGGGAAGAAAAGTGGTAGAAGAAGTTCAAAAGACAAAGATTAAGTTTCAGATAGGGAGCCAACAAAGGTCCTCCCAGCAATTCAGGTATGCAGCTGAATTGGTAAGAAATGGAAGAATAGGTCAGTTAAAAGAGGTATATGTTGGCTTGCCCGGGGATCCTTCTGGACCAGAAGAGCCCGAAATGCCTATTCCACTCAATTTGCAATACGACGCCTGGCTTGGTTGCACACCAGAGGTGTATTACACAGAGAAAAGAGTACATCCCCAGGTAGGATATGATAGACCCGGATGGTTGCGTTGTGAGCAATTTGGCGCAGGAATGATCACGGGCTGGGGCTCACATCATGTCGATATTGCACATTGGGGAATGGGTACAGAGAAAACAGGACCAGTAGAAATCTGGGGACATGCTGATTTTCCAAAAAGTGGTTTGTGGGATGTGCATGGAATTTTTAAAACTGAAGCAATGTATGCCAATGGAGTTCATATGATCGTAAGTAATGAATTGCCAAATGGAATAAAATTTGTCGGTACAGAAGGCTGGATATGGGTAACCAGGGGAAATTACAGAGCTACGGATTCTGATCCTGTAAATGATGATGGAATGAAGCCCCTGGATGCAAGTGATCCTAAAATACTTACTTCGGTGATTGGCCCTCATGAATATAAATTTATAGTAAGTAAAGAACATCATGGGAACTGGCTGGAAGCTATCCGGGACAATAAAAAACCAATAGCGCCAGTAGATGAAGCACATCGTTCCTGCTCTGCCTGTTTACTTCATCATATTGCAATGAAACTGAACAGAAAAATTCGATGGAACCCCGAGAAAGAAGAATTTATCAATGACCCAGAGGCTACTGCTATGCTTTCAAGACCTCAACGAAAACCATATAATATTTAATGTCAGGAATATTAGGATTAAGGGAAGTAAATAATGCTGCATATATCCCTACGACTTATTTGGAAATAGTGGAGGGGTTTAAAAATCATACTTTAGATAAATCGCTTTGGACGCATCAAGCTCATTTGACTACTGGCTTATGGTTTATTATGAATTATGAGGCTTATGATGCGTTGTGTAGAATTCGATCAGGCATTATTAGCTATAATCTTTCAGTAGGTGGAATAAATACAGGTCAAAATGGATATCATGAGACCATCACAGTATTTTGGTGGAAGTGGCTTAGCTTGTTTGTAAACGCTCACAGAGAAAATCCCTATGAAAGAATGTGCGAGGCTTTTTTGAAATCGAAATACAACAATCGGGATGCTGCATTTAAGTATTATACTAAGTCAATATTAATTTCAGGAGAAGCAAGAGCAAGATACATTGCACCTGATTTAGCAGAAATTGTATTGGATTGATCGGGGTAAATTAAAAATCTCCGTTTGCTTCCCTATATATTACAGCGAGGACGACCTGTCCAGTGACTTTTAGTGTTTCAGGATCAATTTGTGACAACTGATCATTTACTGTATGCCAATGCGCCACGAAGTGATCGTTTCCCGGCCGATTAATGATATCTATCATAGGTATACCAGAAATCTTAGTCACAAAATAATGGTCATCAATTAATGGGGGCGAACTTTCATTGACAAAACTATTACCATATCCCATCTTTTGAGCAAGATTCCACACTTTATCCAATATCGTTCCAGCATTACTTACTGATGTGCCATCTTTTGTATATCGAGGTACTTTAGCACCCACCATATCCAATAAGATTCCAAATTTTGCTGAATAACCCCCGACATGCTTATTCTTTGACCAATATTGTGATCCGAGGCACCAATCATCCCCATCATTGCCTTCCCCCCCTTGATCTTCTGCATCGAAAAAAATAAGATCTACTCCCATATTTGGAATTGGATTAGCCTGTAATTGTCTTGCTAATTCTAATAAAATTCCCACTCCACTGGCTCCATCATCAGCACCCATCACAGGTTTTTTTCGGTTAGCTTTTTCTGGATCATGGTCTGCTTCAAATCTTGAATCCCAATGAGCCGCAACGATGATGCGGATTTTGTACTGTGGATGGTACGAAGCGATGATATTTCGTGCTTCAAACTTGATACCAGTATATGTCTGGCCGCTGAATTTTTGTTCGATGACATTTGCTCCTAATGATTTTGCTTTTTCTACTATCCAATCACCACAGAGTGAATGGGGTGGTGTACCTGGTACACGGGGGCCAAACGAAACTTGCTTTTGCACGTATGAAAATGCTGAATCTTTGATAAAAGCCGGGACTTTTAACTTGACTACTTGAACCGGAGGTGTTGTCTCCGTTGATTTCTTATCTGACTTACAATAGGTTAATGAGAATATTACAAATGTCAAAACTAAAAATCGCCCCATGGTCATGAATATTGAAATGCAAAAGTAAGGTTATTAACTGGTGTGAGAAAGTAGTGGAATTTGAGACTTTTAATTCACTAGTCTGATTAGGATCTATAATAAGAAATCAAATAAATAATTATCATTAAATATTACTTCATTTTGATGAAGCATTTCAAGGTACTCTTCCTTAAAAGTTTTCTTTTTATGATGTTCCTCCTGGTTCAATATATAATTAATCACAGTATTCACTTGTGAATGAGAATGAGAAAATGCACCATATCCTTTTTGCCAATCAAATTTAAATTTGGAGAATTCTTTTGTTTTTATCCATGCATTGGTAGAAGTCTTGATATCTTCTACCAGTATCGGAATAAGTTGATTAACATTATATCCAATGAAAATATGGATATGATCTGGCATAGTGCCAATGGCGAGTAGCTTATGATTATTGTTTTGAACTATGTGGGTAATATATTTTTCCATTTCACTTCGCCAAGCAGAAGAAATTAAAGCTTCTCTATTTTTTACCACGAAGACCAAATGAATGTGAAGTTGGGTATAAGTGTTGGCCATAATATAAATTTAAGAATAGTAATGAAACTTTTAGTTCTATTTTTTGTCATTTCATATTACGGTGCGCTGCACCTCTAGCTTAGCTCGGTCTTTAGATTACAAAGAGCACGCAGCGCTGCTGCTTTTTAGCTATAGACGACTTATGGTTTTGAATGTCTTTAGGTTACAAAGAACACGCAGCGCTGCTGCTTTTTAGCTATAGACGACTTATGGTTTTGAATGTCTTTAGGTTACAAAGAGCACGCAGCTCTGCTGCTTTTCATATGATTGAAATAGCCAACTCCGAAAGGGGCAGCGCCCCGAAAATCTTTGTAATATGTAATTCGGTCTGGTATCAAGGTGCAGAGCACCGCAATATGAGAAGTATTTTACGAGCTGAAGATGAAGTTCAATATTACGGTGCTCTGCACCTCTAGCTTTGAATGTTTTAAGGTTAAAAAGCACACAGCTCTGCTGCTTATTCTCAGCAAATAAAATATCATTCCGAAAAGGGGCAGCGCCCCGAAAATCTCATGTATGGACGACTTATGGTTTTGAATGTCTTTAGGTTAAAAATAGTACGCAGCTCTGCTGCCTGGTCTCAGCAAATAAAGTATCATTCCGAAAGGGGCAGCGCCCCGAAAATCTTTGTAATATGTAATTCGGTCTGGTATCAAGGTGCAGAGCACCACAATATGAGAAGTATTTTACGAGCTGAAGATGAAATTCAATATTACGGTGCGCTGCACCTCTAGCTTAGCTCGGTCTTTAGGTTACAAAGAGCACGCAGCGCTGCTGTTTTTCAGCTATAGACGACTTATGGTTTTGAATTTCTTTAGGTTACAAATAGTACACATCTCTGCTGCTTGGTCTCAGCAAATAAAATCTCATTCCAAAGGGGCAGCGTCCCGATAAGCTTTGATAAGAAGAAGTTCTACAAAATAAATTTAAACGGGAAAAAACCAACCACACCTACCCAAATTTCACCCCAGTCATAGTCAATGATCCACCTACTAATACATCATTAAAAAAATGTGGTTCCTCTTTGGTATTGGCCACGCCTAAAGTATACAATAATGGATAATAATGATCAGGAGTAGGCACCGCAAGTTTTGAGGCTTTATTCAAATTGAAATAGTCGATCAAAGCTACGTGATCACCACTTTTTATTTTGTCTTTAAAGACTTCATTCATCTCAATAGCCCAATCGTATCCATAGGATATATCAGAAAGTTTATTCCAGGCCACCATGCCAAGATTATGAACCATATTACCACTTCCAATGATCAGTACTCCTCGTTTTCTGAGGATTTTCAATTCCTGAGCTAATTCGTAATGAAACTGCGGCGGCTTGTGGTAATCAATACTGAGTTGCAATATTGGAATATTTGCGTTTGGATACATATGCCTTGTCACGCTCCAGGTACCGTGATCAAGGCCCCAATCATGATCTAAATGCACATTAGTTTTTTGAATTAGGTTTTTAGTTTGCTCGGCGAGCACCGGATTTCCAGGAGCTGGATATTTTACATCAAACAATTCCTGTGGGAATCCTCCAAAATCATGAATAGTTCTGGGATAAGGCATAGCAGTGATAGCAGTTCCTTGTGTGAGCCAGTGTGCTGAAATACAAAGCACCGCTTTGGGAATAGGTATTTCTTTACCCAGTCGAGCCCAGGTCTGACTAAAATCATTAATTTCAATTCCATTCATAGGCGAGCCATGGCCAATGAAAAGCAACGGCGATACATTATCTAGCTCTTCAAAATTATTTAATAATTGACTGATATTCATAATATTATAATTGACTCCAAATATTTTCTTAAAAAAGAATAAAAAAAATACCTTTTAAGGGCGACCTTTTTTAATCTGGTTACATTCAATAAAAGTGAGGTTTGACAAAGTATGTGGCTATCCTATTTTATAAACCCCAAATTTTACTATTTCAAGTCACTAGAAAAAAGATTGTTGCGTAATGCAATGATCTTTTTTTGTTAATACAACATCATTCATATCTGATTTGTTCGTTTATTGCAGAAGCTTTGCGTGCTGGAAAGAATGATGCAATAAAGCCTATTGCGGCAACGGTTACTGCTACAATAAAGAAATCTGACCACAGCAATTGAATTGGATATCGGTCTACTAAAAAGCCTTCTGACATAGGTACAATGCCAAATCTTTGCTGTAGAAAGTAGAGTACGATAGCCATGCAAAATCCCATCACAATACCAAGCCCCACTATCCACATTCCTGTGCTGAGGAAAATGTTTTTCACCTGACCCGTTTTCATACCCATTGCTTTCAATACCAGGATGTCTTTTTTCTTATCTAAAACGATCATCCAAAGAGCACCTTCTATATTAAAGGCTACCAAAATCAGTACAAAAGATAATATAGCATATGAAACCCATTTTTCCAATTTCATCAATTTGTAAAATGAAGCATCCTGCTGGTACCTATCCAACACTTTAAAGTTCCCTCCAAGAATGTTTTGAACTTCCTTTTGAGTACTATTTTTTTGATCATAGTTTTTAAGCCGAATTTCAAAGCCCGTTATTTGTCTTTCTTTTCCAACCAGATCTTGCATGAATTGCAGGTCTACATAAACATATTTATTGTCATAATCTTGTTGAACACTAAATACGCCTACAGGATTTAATGAGCGTTTCTTAAATGGTCTAAATGTACTTCCAGCCTGATCTGGCATATAAGCCGTAAGGTATGCAAAAGGGTCGTCGACACTAATGGCCAGTTTGTTTCTGATTCCAATACCCACTACTGCCGTATTTCCCAATTCATTCTTTAACTCAAACTTACCTTCGTCCATTTTGTCCGAAAGTCCTGAATATTTCAGATAAGTAGAATCCACTCCTTTTAATGTGGCAAAATCATTTACACCTTTGTATTCAAGCAATGCCGTTTCTTCCAGGAAAGGAATTACGGACAGTACATTTTCCAGTTTTACTAATTTGGTATATACCTCAGATTTGTTTTCAAAAGTCTTTCCTTCTACAAGGGTAACTTTAAGGTCTGGATTGAATGAATTAATCAATCCTTTGATCAAGTGCTCAAATCCATTTAGTACAGACATTACTAATATCAGTGCCGCCGTTCCAATGCCAATACCAAGAACTGAAATACCTGAAATGATATTAATCGCATTGGTTGATTTTTTACCAAATAGATATCGCCTGGATATGGGCAATGCAAACATAGTGTAAAGGTAAGCTTACCCTCCGATGCAGACTTTATTTCTTCAGATTCTCCTCTAAAAAGTTAATCACTTTATTTTTTACCAGATCGACATCAAATTGTTCTCCATAATGTGGAGCGTCCTTTACTATTACTACCTCATTTTTTACGCCGACGAGTGTAAGATATGACCCTAGAAGTTTTGACTGGAGATATGATACGGACTCATCTTTTTCGCCATTGACTATGAGAAATGGCGGGTCATCCTTATCTACATAGGTAACAGGGCTGGCAATTTTTGCAAGGTCGGGTCTGTCAATTGGAGAAGCCCCAAGTAGGTTTGTGATAGGGCTATTGGGATCAGATTCTTCTTCGGGCTTTATGTGACTTATCAGCTCAGATGGGCCATAAAAATCAAGCACTGCTTTTATCTTAAATGACTTTTTACATCCTGAAGCGATAAATGACATCATCTTATTGTTTTGTGAAAGAGCCGTGAGACAAGCCAGATGACCGCCAGCTGAGAAGGCCATCAATGCAATTTTATTTTTATCGAAACCATATTTAGCCGCATTTTGATATAAAAACTCGATGCCTTGATTACAGTCTTGCACTATCTGTGGAAAGACAGATTGAGTACTAAAACGGTAATCAACAGAAGCCAATGCAAAGCCATGATTTAATATCGCGGAGATCGTATTTTTCATGTAAGACATATCACCGCATTGATCGTTCGTGCGCCAGGCTCCACCGTGAAACCATATAACCAATGGTAAACTCCCTTTCGCATCTGCAGGAATATAAATGTCAAGCCGATGTTTTTTCAAAGTATCATTTGCATATGGAATATTTGCCAATAAGGTAGTGCCAGGAGGAAAAAGATGGATGACTCTATTCGTATTTTGTGCAGAGATATGAAAGCAATAACTAATAAGTAGTATGGAAAAATAACTTTTCATTCTGTAAACCTAAATAATATTTATTCATGAAATGGAGCTACTTTTTAGCTAAGTGTCTTTAGAATTTTTTGATTTAATATCAGTTAATTAATTTTTATAATTCAAGTTTAAATCCGGAGATTTTTCTTATAAACTGATCAATTTTTACCTACCTTCAAAGCAAATACCTTTTAGCTATGAGGATTTTTAAACGCTGCTTTTATATTTTATTTTTCCACATTTGTATGCCCGCATTTGGCCAGCAGGATTCTTTACATATATATGGCGAATTGAATAAAGATATCAGTCGTGCAAGTAAATTAGTTGTCTTACCAGGCGGAAATATAATTTGGGCAGGTGAATGGAATAGCAAGGGAATCCTGATGAAAGTCTCAAATCAAGGGAAAGAAATTATGCGCATCTTTCCTACCAGCGGACAGGGCAGTGCAGTGAGATTCAGAGATATGGTATTAGATGATGATGGCTCGGTAATTGTTGCAGGCGAGTGCAGTAAGTGCGCCTCGAAGGACAGTTTATATCGAGTGATAGTTTTTAGAGTCGATACAGGATTGAATGTCATAATAAGTAAAAAATTGGTAAGTGGAAATGATTCTATAAATCCTACATTGATAAATCCATCATTAGTAAAAATGAAAAATAGTGTAGTGTTGATAGCCACAGCTGGCAGGGATCAATTTTATGAAGATACTTATATCGCTGCATTTAATCGTCAATTGGACACCTTGTGGACTACTACTATTAATAGCTGTGACGATTGCTTGTATGAATTTCCAGTACGTGCCTGCGCCACATCCATGGGTTTTGCCACATTTGTGTATCATTCATTTACTGATACTGCTACCATTTATCATTTCGATACTCTTGGAAAGGTGATTTGGAAACTGAGAACCAATACATTAGGAGGTGTCACTGGAGGTGGCATAAATTATCACCAAGGAAAGATCTATATCGGAATAGGATTAAGAGGATTGCCTCAGGATCCAACTTATTATGTAGCTACAGTATTGACATTTGGAGAATCAGATGGTAGACAGCTCGCAGCAGTTGCCCTTAATGATCCTTTTGCAGATAGGAGTATTAATAGTATTGAATTTGCAAAAAATGGATTTTTAATTGCGGGATATAGAAAACAGACTTTTTCGTTTGATGGCTCCCTAGTCTCATCGCTTGTACTCAGGCTGGATCTTAATGGTGTGCAAGCAAAATTTATTGATGCGCTTACTATTACTAATCCTGATGTTACCACTTCTGTCGTACTCACGCATGTAGTGCCCTTGAATGACGATGGAAGTCTATTTGCGGCAGTAGGTGTAGTAGGCAGGGTTAATAGAAGTTTCCTGTTTTTAAATTCAAATAATGTTGCTACCACAATTATTAATTCTTCTAAAACAGAAAGCAATAAAATTCAGGCCTTCCCTAATCCGGTTGTATCAGGGCAACCCATCAAATTTTCCAGAGTAGATCCAGATAATTTTGATAAAGTTGAATTAAAAGTATTTGACATAAATGGAAGAATTGTTCAACAGAATAATAATTTTCTGGTTTCTGAATCTCTTCCTACTGATAATCTAACAAGCGGAATCTACATTTTGCAAATCAAAGCCAAGGAAGCTATTACTACTCAGAAATTGATTGTGCAATAATGATTAGCCAAAACCCGTATCTGTAATTTCCCGGATCAAAGGCCTGGTCAGACAAGTGGGGCCGCCACCACCCAGGTAAGAGATATTTCTACCTTCATAGGAAGTGACTTTACAGCCAGCTTTAATCATGCCTTCTTCCGTTACCGGGTTTCCAGCTATATTAACACAATTGCGAGGACTCATTGCCAATACATTGCAGCCCATACTTTCAAACTCGTTTTCCGGCACTTCTACCAAATGCCAGGCTCTATCCAATAATTCATTTCGAAAAGCTATTGGCATCAATGGAGAATAAACTACAGCCACATCCCGATCGACAGGACTGAATATAGACATTAAATGAAAAACATCATGCATGCCTCTGTAATGGGGAAGCTCTACCGTAATTACATTTATTTCAAAGGCTGCTAATAGTTTCTTTAATTGACCGATTCCTGACTTATTTGTTCGATAAGTATGTCCTACTGCTAACGTTTGTTCATCTATCCAGGCAGTATCGCCACCTTCAAGGGTGCCAGGGCTTTCAATCTGACCAAGAATGGAAATTTCATTTGTATTGCAAAATTCTTTTATTAGGCTAGGCTCTTTTTTACGCAAATCTTTACCCATATTGCAGAGTATCAATCCATGATCCGTAACTATGGAAGCATCTCTACAGTAGATGGAATCAAGGTTGGCCTCATCATGAAAGGGTAGTTCGTATATTTTGTCTATATTTTCTTGGAGAATAGATTCAAATATTAAATATTCCTCCATTCCCAGAATATAGTCTGGAGCCTCTAAGAAATTTAACTCTTTCCACTCAGTATTGATTTTGTCTTGCGAAACAAAAGCATTTTTGCAAGGCTTGATGAGGATAGATTTGATCTTGCCATATTCTGAATGTGTGGTTTGCCTTGCCTTCATTAAAATAATTATTTACTTTTTTTGGTAAGGGAATTTTCTTGCTGCACTTCTCATAAGCGCATTTACCAATTGATTTGGTGTAGATCCGGCACTTCCTGATAAGTGATAATCAAATTTCCAAAGTAGATCCCCTGAATCACCATCGTGAATGTCTATATTGGTCATTACCTGGTTCGTAGAACCCCAAAACCCTAGTAATGCTCCCAAAACAATAGCTGCTCCTTCCGACATGGGCTTTTCCATAGATGTATGATCTTGAATGATGGCATCTACGCCAAGAATTTGCGCGAGTTTGGCCCTGTCTTTAGATGGAATGTCTGCATATTCTATTCCACTTTCTTTAAGTATACTATTTGTTTTGGTGACATCCTGAAAACGTACCGTATAGGCAAACTTACCCGATCTTCTCAACAGCCAGCCATAAATTGCATTTTGGATTTCGTAACCTGTCTTCATTTCTTCATCCACAATTTGCTCCTGAGTCATTTTTTTCATCTGATTGGGACGAAGCTTTAGACTGACATTGGCAGGGAGAACGGCTACCAGTTTATGTCTTCTTGTATTTTTTTCAAAATCAGGGGCTTGATAAATTTTTGGTGCACAAGCATTTGCTGATACGAGTAAAACTAAAATAAATAGTAAACCTACTTTCATAATAATGATTAGAGAATCAGGGTTTAAAATTACACTTTTCCTTTTCCTTGAATTTTCATTAGCGCAAAGATGGGGAGACCAGCTAACATAAATATGAATCCCCAAAATACAATTTCCGCGCCTGAGCCGACCACAGCCCAAACAGAAAACACAAAAGCAAGTATAGCCGTGATAATGTGTACTGGTTTTAATGGATAATTTACATTTTTAAAAGCCAATATAATGTAGGAGATAATGGAGAAAAGATATGGTATTAGAACTGCTAAAGTGGAAAGTAATACGGCAAACTCATAGGCAGACGCTAATGATTTATTGTAATTAAAATACATTAAAAAGGATACTAAGACACTTGAAATTACAAGACTGAACACAGGAGTTCCTTTATTATTTTCTTTACTAAAAATAGTAGGTAATAACTTATCTATGGCAGCTGCAGCGGGTACCTGGCCCTGCATCAATATCCACCCATTTAATGCACCGAAAGTCGAAATCACCGCTCCTGCAGCAATCAAATATTTTGCCCACGGTCCCCAGATAGTACTGGCTGCATCAGCCAACGGTGCTTTAGAGCTGGACAATACTTCTGGGGGTAAGATGCCCATGACGGCTATGGTAGCGAGTATATATATCAGGGTGCTGATGATAGTCCCATATTTTGTGGCTTTGGGAATATTTTTTTCCGGATTTTCAATGTCTTTTGGGATAGTGGCACACTCCAGTCCCAGGAAGGCAAAGAAAGTGAGTGTGGTTACTTTCACCAGTACGGATATAGAAGTATCGCTGGTACGATTAAAAATTTCAAAGTGCGCTCCATTCAAATAATACAGACCACCAATGGAAATCAAAGCGAGCGGAATTATTTTGGCAATAGTAGTAATCAATTGCATGGCGCCGGCATTTTTTAATCCAGTGGTATTTAACCAGGTCAAAAACCAAATCAATGCTAATCCGGTAAAGACAGAAGCTACCGCACTTGAACCTAATATAGGAAAGAATGTGGTGAGATAACTTACACAAGCAATGGCAAGAGCGGCATTAGTACACCAAACACTAATCCAATAAGTCCAGGCTACCCAAAATCCGGCAAACTCGCCCATGCCTGCGTGGCTATACGCATAAGGACCACCCTGTGCCAAAGGCATAATTCGAGACAGCCAGCTAAAGATTAAAGCTAGAGCCATTGCTCCGATTCCCGATAATACCCAGCCTAATAAGCTTATACTGCCATACATTGCCAGGGTAGCGGGTAACATGAATATTCCTGATGCCACCATATTGCCTACTACCAGGGATGTAGCGGTAGCCAGGCCTATTTTTTTGTTAGATGTCATAGTTGAATATGAGTAAGTTTAGGTTAAGGATAGAAAGACTATTTGTATTTTAATGTTCCCTTCATTTCTCGGCCCATCCCAAGCTCCTATTAACAGCTTTTTTCCACCCGCTATACAAGCTGTTCGCCTCAGCAGCCTCTATCCTGGGTTCGAAAGTAACTTCCTTGAGCCATTGAGATTGTATCTCAGGCTTTGTCCATAAACCTACTGCCAAACCTGCTAAATATGCCGCGCCTAAAGCAGTAGTCTCTATGATAGTTGGTCGTTCCACTTTGGCTTGCAATTGATCTGCCTGAAATTGCATTAAAAAATTATTCGCCGAGGCACCGCCATCTACTCTGAGATCGGATAATTCTATACCTGACTCAGTAGACATGATATCCAGTACATCACGGGTTTGATAAGCCAAAGATTCTAAAGTAGCTCTCACTATATGAGCTCGGGTGGTGCCACGGGTAAGTCCCAAAATGCTACCTCGTGCATACATGTCCCAGTATGGCGCACCAAGGCCTGTAAAAGCAGGTACTACATATACTCCGCCCGTATCATTAACTGAAGCTGCTGCACTTTCAGAATCTTTCGACGATTGAATAATACCCAGGCCATCTCTAAGCCATTGAATCGCTGAACCCGCATTGAATACTGATCCTTCCAGGGCATAGGTGACTTTTCCATCAATGCCCCAGGCAATGGTAGTCAGCAGCCCATGATGTGATTGAATGCATTTATCACCAGTATTCATGAGCATAAAACATCCAGTACCATAGGTATTTTTTGCCATTCCAGGAGACCAACACACCTGACCAAATAATGCTGCTTGCTGATCACCTGCTATACCGGCTATAGGTATTGATTCTCCTAAGTGCGATTCGCCTGCAATACCAAATAGTCCGCTGGAGGGTTTTACTTGCGGTAACATGGAGTGCGGTATATCTAATGTTTTGAGCATAGTATTGTCCCAGTTGAGTCCGCGTATATTATATATCATAGTGCGGGATGCATTACTATAATCTGTGGCGTGTACTTCTCCGTCAGTTAGCTTCCATAAGAGCCACGTATCGATGGTGCCGAATAATAACATACCTTCTTCAGCTAGTTTTCGGGCTCCTTGAACATGGTCCAATATCCAATTGATCTTAGTACCTGAGAAATAAGCATCAATCACAAGACCTGTATTTTCTGAAACATATTCGTCCAGGTTATCTTTTTTCAATCTTTCGCATATAGGTGCAGTGCGGCGATCTTGCCATACTATAGCATTGTACACAGGTTGCCCGGTGATTTTATTCCAAACTACGGTAGTTTCTCTTTGATTGGTAATGCCTATGGCAGCAATTTGATCGGCCTTTATTTTTTTCTTTGAGATTACTTCTCTTGCTACTTCCAACTGGGAATTCCAGATTTCCATCGGGTCGTGCTCTACCCAACCCGGCTGAGGAAATAGTTGCGTAAATTCCTTTTGACTCACTCCATGAATTAGCCCTTTTTCATCAAACAATATCGCTCTCGAACTCGTTGTACCCTGATCTAATGCTAATATATATTTCCCCATTTTAAGATTTTTTAATCAAAACACAAGCTAATAAAAATTATCAACCAGCTAATAAAAATTTAACCCTGCGAATAATGATATATTATATTTTTTTATCATACTATTAATTACATTTGAGCCAGCAAATTATGATTCCATTTTCCAGTACCGATCGGTCCCTGTATATAGATAAACTTACTCGTAAAAGAGTGGATATATTAGTAATTGGTGGTGGTATTACCGGAGCGGGAATATTATTGGATGCTGCCAATAGGGGCTTTGAAGTGGCTCTTTTAGAGAAAACAGACTTTGGAGCGGGAACTTCCAGTAGGTCTACTAAACTTATTCATGGTGGGCTTAGATATCTCAAACAATTACAATTTGGACTAGTAAAAGAAACTGGAATAGAGCGTGCCATAGTGTATAATAATGCTCGTCACCTGGTGGAAAAATGTAAAATGCTTTTACCATTTTATAAAGGTGGTGCTATGGGCCCGGTGACTACTTCCATGGCATTATATATGTATGATCGTTTGGCTAAAGTAGCTAAGGCAGAACATAAAATGATCTTGAAGAAAACCACTACCATAAGGATCGAACCCCTGCTTAAGGAAGATAATCTTAAAGGTGCTGGTCTTTATTATGAGTATAAAGTGGATGATTGCAGGCTTACTTTAGAGATTATAAAAAAGGCAATAGAAAGCGATGCTACCGCACTGAATTATATGAAGGTAACAGATTTTGTATATGAAAATGATAAAGTGGCTGGAGTAAAAGTCACAGACCTGATTACTGGCATTGAACATGAGATATTTGCAAATTTTATAGTCAATGCCACCGGACCATGGACCGATACTGTAGCGCAGCAGGAGAAGACACAGCGCGGTATTAAAAAAGTAATCTTATCCAAAGGCATTCATATTGTATTCCCTAAAAATAAACTACCAATAAAGCAACCTGTATATTTTGAATCTAGTGTAGATAAACGAATGATATTTGCAATTCCACATGGCCAGTATACCTATGTGGGAACTACGGACACCCCTTTTGAAGGGGATATAGAGCATCCACAAGCAACCCTGCAGGAGGTCAAATACTTAATAGAAAGTGCAAATAATATTTTTACAAAAATTGTGTTAAAAGAATCGGATGTATCTTCTACATGGGCAGGACTAAGGCCATTGATATTCAAACCAGGCAAAAACTTTAAAGAACTTTCCAGAAAAGATGAAGTATTTATTAGTCCTTCAGGATTGATCACTATTGCAGGTGGTAAGCTTACGGGTTACCGTAAAATGGCTGAGCGGGTGGTTCAAATCATTATTGATGAATTTAAAAAGCAGGCGGATAAAGCGCGACCAATTTTGCACGAAGAGGCACTTACCGATCTTTCAAATGTTTCAGGATCTGAATTTCAATCTGAAGATGAATATGAGAAACTTTATGACTATTGCCTGTCTTTGAAGAATCATCTGGAAGTAGAAGAAGAGGTATTACATGACTTATTTTGTCGCTATGGTAAAAATACTGAACAAATAATAGCCTTGGCCGAAAAACAAAACGGGATCGTTGAAGATCCAAACCTGAGACTTGAAATAGGAGGACTGCTCTATGGCATAAAACAAGAAATGGTATGCACGATCTGTGATTTTCTGATAAGAAGAAGTGGTCAGTTATATTTTGGACGAGAGAAAATCAAAAAATATTTAGAGGAATTACTCCACGTATTGAGGGCTGAACTAAAGCTTTCAGATGATCAAGTAGACCAAATGAGGGTTGATTTTGAAAATCAATATGCGGCCGTAATGGCCTGGCAAAAAGAAACCCTTTGATAATACTTCTATCATCAAAGGGCTTTGAAAAGACTCACTCTTAAAAACATTGTAAATGTAGGTGTAGTATAATTCGAGCCGAAACTTATATGGATTAATCCTTTGAATTACTCGACGAAATCTTACTGCTACTTTCTGTGAAGGAGTTATGTCATTATTGCATCTGTAGAATCTCAAAACCTGACTTCGTTGTATATTTATCCAACTAAAATTATATGGATCGTAGATCATTCACTCAATCACTTCTTGGCTCGAGCCTGATGATAATAAATAAGAAACCTGTGGAACTCAGAAAAAGGGCTATATACTTAAAGAAAGGTGACAAGATTGGACTTATATGCCCAGCAGGTATCATCAATGAAGAGCGGTTGGACAAAGCCATTGCCAATATGGAAACATTAGGGCTAAAAGCAATATCCGGAAAATATATCCTTGAACAATCTGGTTATTTGGCTGGCAGTGATCAACATCGACTTGCCGATCTTCACAATATGTATAGTAATTCTGAAATAGCAGCTGTATGGTGTATAAGAGGAGGTTATGGATCTACGCGATTGTTGCCATATGTCGATTTTGATTTGATAAAATCTAATCCAAAACCAATGCTGGGATACAGTGATATTACTGCTTTTCATCATGCTATTAATTTGAAAGCAGGGGTACACACTTTTCATTCACCAGTAGGATCATCGGAGCTCACCCCTTATACGTTGTCCAATTTGAAATCCGTGATTTTTGGGGAATCTGGAAATCAGATAGAAATAGAAACATCTACTGAGAACGACCAACTATTTGCTGATGGCAAATCAGTATATGAGCGTTATATAATTCATCCGGGTATTGCAACGGGCAATCTTTGGGGAGGAAATCTGTCCCTGCTTGCTGCCATGGCGGGTACAGAATATTTAAAATTAAAAAAAGATTCTATTTTATTTATTGAAGATATTGAAGAAGTACCGTACAGAATAGATAGAATGCTTACCCAATTGTTTCAGGCCCTACCCATGAATAAGATAAAGGGTATAGTGGTGGGCGTGTGTGAAGGATGCGAGAAAAAGGATAATGGTCCATCTTTTACGCTCAAAGAAGTAATAATGGATCGAATCAGCCGACTCCAAATTCCTGCTTTGTATGGATTTTCATTTGGGCATATTACCAACCAATGCACCTTGCCATTTGGTGCGGTTGCCACCATGGATACTACTACTTTTAAGCTCAAGGTTACCTTACCATGAAGGTAGTACTACATCATTTTAAATTAATAACCCGTAAAGTCTTTACTACCTCCCATGGTAGCTCCAGCTTTAGAAATTGCCTGGTCGTTGAACTTATAGAAACTGATCATCATGGATATGGGGAAGCTACAGAGATTTTATATTATGGAAAGGATTTTAATCGCATGGTCCAATTGATTTTGAAGAATAAGGATTGGTTGGAATCATTAGATCTTCAGCATCCATTGATTCAATATCCCCAATTTTTTCAAAGATTCAGAGAAGACTTATTTGTGCTTTGTGCCCTGGACATGGCATACCATGATCTTTGGGGAAAATTATATGGTAAAAAACTAATTGATTCCTGGAACCTGGATACTTCAAAGAATCCATTGTCGAGTATTACGGTGGGTATAGATTCTATTCCTGCTATGCTTCAACATATTGATGAAAATCCTTGGCCGATTTATAAAATTAAACTTGGTACGGAGTATGATATGGAGATTATGAAGGCTATACGTGCCCATACGGATAAACCTTTGCGAGTAGATGTGAATGCCGGTTGGACAGTACATCAAACCATTGAAAATTCGTTCCTTTTAAAGGATCTGGATATTGATTTTATAGAGCAGCCATTAGCTATGGATCAGTTTGAACTAATGGCTAAAGTTTATGCTGAAACGGCACTACCGATATTTGCAGATGAGTCGTGCCATACTCCTGATGATGTAATTAAATGTATAGGGAAATTCCATGGTATTAATATAAAGCTTATGAAATGTGGTGGGCTTACTCCTGCTTTACAAATGATAGATCTAGCCCGGGAAAATGACTTGAAAGTAATGATTGGGTGTATGACTGAAACCTCTGTAGGTATATCTGCACTTGGCCAGATACTGCCTTTAGTAGATTATGCAGACATGGATGGGTCTATTTTGATATCGAATGACCCTGCCACAGGGGTATATTTAGATTTTGGAAAAGCAATTTATCCTGAAGTGAATGGAACTGGTGCGGATTTAGTAGATCAGGGAATGATTATTAATTAAATATAGTCCAGCCACCATTTAATACTAGAGGCATCTTGATTCAAATCAATTAAATCCCCAAGCCGGGGTACAATATAATTGATTTTACATTTGATCGCTTCATCTACAAATCTATCAACAGGATCTGACCAGGCATGCATGGCCAATGAAAAGGCTCCCCAATGCACAGGCATTATCATTTTTACTTTAGCTTCCATACCTGCATGCACACTTTCCTCAGGATACATATGCATCAGATGCCAAAGCTCATTGTATTGACCGCATTCCATAAACCCAAAATCAAAAGGTCCGAGCTTTTCTCCCACTTCCTTAAAATGGTTTCCGAAACCACCATCTCCGCTGAAATAGATATTTTCATTTTCGGTTTTTAATGTCCAGCCACCCCAAAGTGATTTAAATCTATCTCGAAGTCCTCTTCCTGAGAAATGTCTGCTGGGAGTAAATGTGATATTAATATTTGCAAATAATTTATTTTCCCACCAATCAAATTCAGTAATATCATTTTTATCGATGCCCCAATCCATCAGATGACGACCAAGTCCAAGTGCCACAAAATATTGCTTCACTTTTGGTTTAAGTTTTTGAAAGCTGGCAAAGTCAAGATGATCATAGTGATCATGTGTTAACAGGACTACATCTATTTCAGGAAAATCAGAAATCAAATCCAGCGAATTAGTACTAAAAACGTTTTGTAGAAAATGGCGCTACTGGCGAGGCATCAGGGCCGAGCATGGGATCTATCAGGATCGTTTTATTGTTCATGCGAATTAGCATTACCGAATGTCCATACCATATAAATTTCATTTTATTGGAAGCTTCCAAAAAATTTTGTTCATTAAATGGGATTATGGGTAATGCGGAAGATGGCTCTCTTTGTACATTATTAAAATATCTATTCATCAATAAACCAGGTACTTTCCCAAGATTCATTTCCATTATTGTTTCTTCCAGGTTGACAAATTTTTCTCCATCCCAATGGGGTGACTGGGCATATTTTTCCAAAAGTTGCCGGGTTATTTTTCCTCCAAATTGATTTCCCATATTACTGAATTATTGTTTCAAAATTTCGAGGAACTCCATCCTTATACCAACATCAGATTTAAATGATTCAATCATCACACTGGAAATTTGAGAAATAGGATCAAGATCAGATTCTGCCCACGTGAAAATTAATTGTAATAAGCTTACTGCATCAAAAAAAGGGTGGGTGCCTGTTTTGCAGAAGTCACCGGATATTGAAAATTGCATAAAATGATTTAATCGAAGAGCGAAGATAATCCCTTGTTATCTATGGATTAATTTCTTAAACCGACTGACCAATGGTAAGTAAATTAGTATCGGGATCATATATTGAGAACTCTCGCTGCATCCAGGGAAAACTTGAAAGTTTCGTGTGTTTTATATTCATTCTCTGAACATATTCGTAAAATTCTTCAATATTATCAGTGCGGATATAAACCTGACCATAGTTTTCTTTGGGTTCCAGATCCTTAAACTCAAAAAAATGAATTTCGATATCGTCTTTTTTTACCATCAGATAACCATCATAATCCTCTTTACCAATGTCTTTGAATCCTAATTGGTTAATATAAAAATCTCTGGTAACTGATTTGTCACGCATCGGGAGTTTGGGATGAATTGCAGTAAGCATTTTTAAGAATTAGAATTGCGTTTCAATAATTATAAAAAGGTATCATTTAAATAAAGGTATTTTAGGTTACAGGGTCATACTTTCAGGGATAGAATGCAATGCAATTCTATTTCCCTCGGTATCCAAAAACACCGCCATATATCCATATTCAGGAGAGATTTGTGTTTTAGGTACAACGATTTTGCCGCCGGCAAATTCTATTCTGTCTAAAAATAGTTGAACATCCGGATTGCCATTTAAGTAAATAAGTGGTCCGAGGGTGGAAGATGGCGTATAGAAGCCTTCAGCAAAAGTTAAAGCTCCACCTACCCCCATCCTGTCTTCCAATGGAAACATACGCATTTTGAGATTGGGCATATCCATAGGTGCAAGCTTAGTATCAAATACTGCTTCATAAAATGCTGCAGCTCTATCGATATCTGTAGTAGGTATTTCAAACCAGGAGATTGCATTTTTAAAAGTCATGTTTTTTTAATTTCTTGTAATTTCAAATTTAAAGTAAAAATATTTATCGGACTCCCCAAAATGGGGGATAACGTTGAGAAAATAATTTATAAAATAATTATTTATTCGCCAAAGGAAGAAGTCTATCAAAACATGATCGATGAGCTAGGAACTAAAGCCTGGACCATCTATTGAGACTTGGGTGGATCAAAAGAAAATTATATTTTTGAAATTGTGAATGAAGGAACTAAATTGCATTAAGAGTTGGACTCAGGTGGTGTATTTGAATCCTATTTTGACAAGACATCGCCTAAGGCATTAGCAGGTTTACAAAAATATTAAGAATCAAATTAAAAATTTTAAAATTTATGGCTAGAGTAAGTACTTATCTAAACTTTTCCAGAAACACGGAAGAAGCATTCAATTTTTACAGATCTGTTTTTGGTACAGAATTCAATATGGAGGGTAACGGTATTTCAAGGATGGGTGATATGCCTCCTCAGGAAGATATGCCACCACTTGCTGAAGAGGATAAAAACTTAATCATGCATATAGAATTGCCTATTATCGGGGGTCATTTATTGATGGGTACTGATGCACCAGAATCTATGGGTTTTAAACTTAATATGGGAAATAACAGTCATATTATGATCGAGCCGGATTCAAAAGCAGAAGCAAAAAAATTGTTTGATGCATTATCTGATAATGGTGAGGTGACTATGCCTATGGATGATATGTTTTGGGGAGCGTACTACGGTAGTTGTATAGATAAATTTGGCGTACAATGGATGATAAACTTCAATACTAAATAGCATATGGCTAAGACAGATTACCAATCGGTAGATGAGTACATTAGAGCTCAATCTGCAGACAAACAAAAGGTATTAAAAAATCTTCGGAAATTGATCAAAATAACGGCTCCTCAAGCGGAAGAACTGATCAGTTATCAAATACCCATGTACAAACAGGACGGTATGTTGGTAGGATTCGCTGCACATAAAGTTCACTGTAGTTTTACTACAGCAAATGCAACCACTTTGGCCAAATTCAAAGAAGAATTAAAAGGATTTAAATTTTCAATTTCTACGGTTCAGTTTTTGCCTGACAAGCCTATTCCAAATGCATTATTAAAGCAGATAATTGAAACCAGAATCAAGGAAAATAAGGAAATAGCGGATCTAAAAAAAGCAATGAAAAAATGAATAATAAAATTTATCCCTGTCTTTGGTTTGATCAAAAGGCTAAAGATGCTGCTGAGTTTTACTGCTCCGTCTTTGATGAATCGATGATTACCTCAGAAAATCCAATGGTAGTACTATTTGAACTGGAAGGTGTGAAATTTATGGGACTAAATGGAGGGCCAATATTTAAAATAAATCCTTCCATTTCGTTTTTTGTAACCTGTGATTCTGAGCATGAAATAAATCGCTATTGGAATGCATTGTCCATAGATGGAAATGTGATGATGCCTCTGAATACATATCCCTGGAGCGAAAAGTATGGTTGGTGTTCGGATAAGTTTGGAGTGAATTGGCAGCTAATGATAGGAAAGGTGGGTGATGCTGGCCAAAAAATAATTCCTAATCTCATGTTCACTAAAGAAAATAATGGCAAGGCAGAAGAAGCCATCAATTTTTATACAAATGTATTTCCAGCTTCTTCGGTTTATGCTCTAAATAAATACGAAAAAGGGGAATCCGATACCGAGGGAAATATAAAACATTCCCAGTTTAAATTGTATGATCAATGGTTTACAGCTATGGATAGTTCAGCGCCTCACGATTTTAAATTTAATGAAGCTATTTCACTCGTAATACCCTGTGATGATCAAAAGGAAATTGATTTTTATTGGGAAAAGCTTACATCAAATGGTGGCAAAGAAAGTCAATGTGGATGGCTGGTAGATCCATTTGGGGTGTCCTGGCAAGTAGTGCCTTCTATACTTGGTCGATTAATGGCAGAAAAAGGGCAATCAGTGATAGATGCATTTATGAAAATGAAGAAGTTTGATATAGCAACATTGGAAAATGCTTGAACATACAATTTATTAGCTACTCATCACAGCATACATCATCGCTCTGGCAAATCCCGCATTAAAGCATTCAGCAGCATATCCACCACCACCTCCGCCACCTGCCGGGCCACCACTGATTTTGCTACCAGGATATTCACGATCATAATCCAGGATACGCGGATGTTCCGCCCAAATGCCTCTATTATATCCATGTTTCATCAATTCTTTCATCACTGCAAACATGTTTACCTGGCCCTCATCTATAAAGACTTCAGTATACTTATCATAAGGAATTTCAGAAATTACATTTCGAAAATGCATGTGGTTGATGCGATCCCTGGATGCGAAATACTTACATACCTCTACTGGATCTTCCCCCATTTCACGAGTAACCCCACAATCAAATGTGATTCCATTGGAAGGTGAGTCCACAATCGAGATTAATTTTTTCCAACCTGCGAGATTGGCCATAATTTGATCTGATTGGTGGCTTAGTTGGGCCACCGGGTCATTGGGATGGAGAGCCATCCGTACTCCTGCTTTTTCGGCCACAGGAATTACGGCCTGGAGAAAATAGGTAAGATTTGCCCAGATTTCATCGGCTTTATGAATACCAATTTCAGGCTTTGCAGGAAGGCTTTTCACTTTGTTATTGTCAAATCCTGTAACGCCTGCACCTCCTCTGCCTTTTACCTCAAAATAACCCTCGATCAACCGATCTACATACCAATTATATTCAACATTTGGGAGTCCACACTTTCCGGCAACAACTAATGATTGTTGAATTTTTTCTATTTCTTCATCTCGATTAGATTTAGCCAATATGATATCAGACCCTACCACATACATGAGGTTTATAAGCTTTAAACTTTGCATTTTAAAGTTATCCATATACCCCTTCAGTTCGGATTCTATCCATACACCGGGAAGTGCTACAGAACTCACATGATTTAGACCAATTTGCTTTAACCTTCGCATGGATTTTTCGTCTGCATTTATTCGCAAACCACTTACCAGCTTTGGAGTATAGGGACCTTCTGAAAGAGGCCACCCCACTTTTTTTCTAAAGTTGTATATAGTATTAGAAGTTGCATTTTGAAAGGAAACAAATGGCAGGGCAGTTAGTGCACTCGATTTTTTAAAGAAATCCCGTCGGTTTTTTTTCATTCCATAACTTTTATTGTTTTGAACAATTTCATTACAGTAAATATAAGGTTGGAATCCCTGGAGAATCTAATTTTGAAGTAATAGTGTTATTATTTATCTAAAATATACTATGGCTGAAAGAGGCTTTATTATTCCATTATATTTGTAGGCTTTACACGATAATTGAACCTAGAATCAATGAATAAGCTTTGTGGCATAGTTTTATTTTTAAGTCTAAATTTTGCTCTGATAAGTCAGGATTCGAGATTAGCCGAACAATATTATCAGGATGGAGAGTATGAGAAGGCAGGAATTCTATTCTCCAAATTATTGGATCAGAATAAATCAAATACCTATTATTTCAATCGACTTTCTGACTGCCTGGTGTATCAGGATAAAATTGATGATGCTGAAATATTAGTAAAAAAGCAATTGAAATCTTATCCTGACGAAGCCGGCAACTATATCGTATATGGGAATTTATTGGAAAAGAAAGGACAACCGCAGTTGGCCGAGGAGCAGTTTAAAAAGTCAATCGATAAACTGCCCAATGACAGAGGTAAAATAACCAGTCTTGCCGGAGCATTTGTGAATCTATCGAAGTATGACTTTGCCATATCTGCTTATGAGAAAGGCATGAAGGCATTTAATGACAAGAACATGTTTCCATACCTGATAGCCGATATGTATCGGAGAAAAGGAGATATGGCTCAAATGATAAAATATTATTTGATCAGTCTTGATGCTGATCCCCAACGGGAAGTAACTATCGAGTCACTCATGCAACGATCTTTCCAACCTGATGACTACCTCGAATTGCAACGACAATTGTATGCAGCTATTCAATCCGCTCCACAGGCCATTCATTATCCAGAAATGATGCAATGGGCTATGCTGCAAAGCAAGGACTATCTGGGTGCATTACGCCAGGCAAGGGCACTTGATAAAATGCTGGATGAAAATGGCCAACGCATTTTTCAGATAGGCCAGATAGCTCAGAACGCATTGGAATATGATCCAGCTATTAAAGCATATGAAACTATCACCAAAGAAAAAGGGCCACAAAATACTTTCTACATTGAGGCTAAGAAAAATACGTTGGTATGTAAAAGAATAAAAATTAAAAATTCCGCCAATCCAAATACACAGGAGGAATTGAAAAATTTAGAGCAAGACTATGAGACTTTCATCAATGAATTTGGAAAAAATAGAAATACCTGCCTGCTAATAATTGAGTATGCAGAACTCGAAGCCCTTTATTTGAATGACATGCCCAAGGCTGTAAAAATATTAGATGAATTAGTCCATCTTCCTAATATCCCAAAAAATGCTTTAGCACAGGCTAAGCTCAATCTGGGAGATTATTACTTGATACAAAATGAACCTTGGGAGGCAACTCTATTGTACTCTCAAGTAGATAAAGCCTTTAAAGAAGACCAGCTGGGAGAAGAAGCGCGCTATCGAAATGCAAAGCTTTCCTATTTCAACGGAGACTTTACCTGGGCTCAAAAACAGTTTGACATTCTGAAAGCTGCTACTTCCAGGTATATAAGTAATGATGCCATAGATCTTTCGGTGTTTATTATTGATAATATGAAAGGGGATACGGTTGCAGAGGCATTAGAGTATTTTGCTGCAGCTGAGCTTTTGGATTTTCAAAATAAGCATGATGAAGCATTAGAAAAATTGGACTCTATTCTGATCATTTATCCTAATCATGATATTACAGATGATGTCTTGTATGAAAAAGCGCATATCTACAGTGAATTGAAAAAATGGAACGAAGCCATTCCGATTTACGAAGCCATTATAGAGAAGTATAAGGAGGGTATCAGATGTGACAATTCCATTTTTGCGCTTGCAGAAATCTATGATTTTAAATTGAATCAAAAGGATAAAGCAAAAGACTTGTATGAGAAACTCTTTTTGGATTTTTCAAATAGTACATTTGCTGTAGAAGCAAGAAAAAGATTCCGGAATTTAAGAGGGGACAAGCTTCAATAAAATGGCTCTTTACCACATTTAGTGGGTAAAATTTTAAAAGTTATTTTGTTTAATATTTGCCTTACTTTTTTTTCTGCAAAAAAAGTAACAAAAAAGCTCGTGCCAAAATAAACTCGCCTTGGGATATGTACCTTTTCTTTGCATTCTCACGGACTAATGATTCGTATTCTATTAGACATTTACTGCTCGACCAGTATTTTGGCACAGTCCTATCCTAGATCCTGAATATCTGATAACTTTAAATTTTGATTCAGTATTTTTAGTGCAGTTTTATCCACTAAATACAGTAAAGAGCCTAAATTTACTACCCATATAGAACAACCAATAAAATCAATTAATTTTCAATTAATCTAATTTTAAAAAGTATGTCAAAGATTGTACTCATAATATTTCTCTTGCTGAGTGTAACAGTAGGCGTTAGTCAAAATCCAGAAGTAATTACTCTAGCCAAAGTATACAAAGATTACTTCAAGATAGGCGTAGCCGTATCGCCCCGATCATTGCAAACCGACGAGGCAGCACTGATCAAAACGCAATTTAATAGCATGACTCCCGAAAATGCCATGAAAATGGGTCCTATCCATCCGAAGGAAAATGAATACAATTGGGTCGGCGCAGATTCAATTTGGGCTTTCGCCGAAAGAAATCATATGTACATGCGAGGGCATACACTTTGCTGGCACAATCAAACTCCGAATTGGTTATTTAAAACTGAATCAGGTGATACGGTATCCAAAGAAGTGTTACTCAACAGGCTTCACGATCATATTACATCGGTAGTGGGAAGATTTAGAGGCAAAATATATGCCTGGGATGTAGTGAATGAAGCGATCTCAGATAAAATGGATGAATTTTATAGGACTTCACTTTGGTATACTATCTGTGGTCCAGAGTTTATAGAAAAAGCTTTTCAGTGGGCCCACGAAGCAGACCCGGATGCAATACTTTTTTATAATGATTACAACGAAATAAATCCTGTAAAAAGAGAAAAAATATTCAAGCTTGTAAAAGAGTTAAAAGAAAAGGGGGTACCTATTTCAGGAGTAGGGTTGCAAGGACATTGGTCTATTTATGAACCAACGCAAGAAGTGCTGGAATCTACTTTAAAACGATTCTCCGAATTGGGAGTACAGGTGCAGATCACGGAGCTGGATATTTCGATATATCCCAAAGAGCATGGTCGAAGAGAAAGAAAACCAGAGGATAGCCTGGCGATATATACCCCCGAAAGAGAAAATTTTCAGATCGAACGATACAAAACCTGCTTTGATCTTTTTAGAAAATATCATAAAAGTATATCCGGAGTTACCTTTTGGAATATATCAGATCGCAACAGTTGGTTAGATAATTTTCCGGTGAGAGGAAGAAAAGATTATCCTTTATTATTTGACAAAGATTTAAAACCTAAAAAGGCTTTCTGGTCGGTGGCAAGTTTTTAGGAATAGTCAATAATTTTTGTTTTTTTAGATGGGTCTGAAATAGTTCAAATTGGGAAATTAATATCGTATATTTACGATATACTAATAATATTGCTTTCTAGGAAGGTAAAATTAAGGATGTTAAAATTTTATGATTCGCTAATTAATCGTATATTTACGATATACTATATTAATTATGGCATTGACCAAGGATAAAAGAGGGCAGTTTGCATTAAAAGACCAGGCGATTGCCCGAACGGCTAAAGCACTTTCGCATCCTGCCAGGATAGAGATATTAAGGCTTTTAGCTACTAATGGAGCGTGTATCTGCGGGGAAGTAGTAGAGGGATTGCCTTATGCTCAAAGTACAGTGAGTCAGCATATCAAAGCTTTACACGATGCAGATTTGGTAATAGGTAGTATCGAAGGAGCCTCTAGTTGCTATTGTGTGAATTGGGTAGAACTGGAAAAATTTCAAAAGGAATTTACAAGCCTATTTTTAAAATTTAAGGATCAATTTGCAAAATGTTGTTAAACCATATTTTTTCACTAAATCTTTTTATAACCATGAAAAGTAGTTTAAAGGTGCAGGATCCTGGTGGATGCTGCGGTGGATGTTGCTAGTAGGCAATTCCATAACTCATCAATAAAGGCAGATTAATCTGCCTTTATTGATTAAAGCAATCCCATCATGCTAGAAGCTATATTTTAATCTTAAAAAAAATCCTTTGATCGGGCTGGTATATTTTCCTGAAGCAGTATTGAAAGCCAATTGACCTATTAAATTAATATCCCAGGCCTCGGCTATAGAATAGGTAAGATTGGGATTGATGAATAAAGCATTCGATTGTACGGGGCTATAGACAGCAACTAAGTTTGCATTTAGAAGTGCAGTAATATCAAAACCCAATGAGGATAATATAGCCCATTTATATGGATACAGGTTTCGTGCAGAAAGTTGAAAATTGAATAAAGTACTTAGATCACCTTCCGTTTTGCCTTGACTATTGTACAACCCTCCTCCGCTGATAAAAACTCCATTTTTAAAGGTATAATCTATGGATACAGTGCTGGATAAATCTACATTTCCACCATTTTCCGGAACGAAAATAGTGGTTTCCATTTTTAAACCAGAAAGTCCCAAATTACCAGCTGTACCAACTCCGATGGCGTAGTGATGATCTGTATAACCTGCCAAAAATTGCATATCGTAAGTACCTATATTAGTTTTATACAAACTCCCAAAACTTAGATCACTACTGTTTTTTCCTATGGAAGCCACTGCCTCTATACTTCCACTATATCCGATAAATCTTCTAATCCGGATACCATCTACTGCCGGACGCTCCTCATAATCGAAATCTGTAAACCCATAAGCATTAAATATATCATTCGGATTCCAGATAGTAGCCATCCCCCAATTGACCCGCTGACGGCCTATCCTTATCTCCCAATTTTCAGGAGACCATTGCCAATAAGCTCTATCCAGTTGGATAAGTGTGGCAATCCCTTTTTTACTTTCTAATCCAAAGGAAGGTCTTATCCATTTATTCTCATCAGTGTTAATAGTTTTTAAAAATTTAGTTCCTGATGATTGCGAAAGTTGAACCAATTGGCCATAAAAAATTCTATTACGAAATTCCAGATTCCAGGTGTGATTTTTAATAATCTCTTGTTTCAGATTTATTCTATTGTGAATGAGTTGGTCAGTGAATAATGGACTATTATTAAGGATGTAAGCTGACTGAAGACTCTTGATATAACCGCTGATTTTTATTTTTCTATCCAGGCTATCGGTTCCACTTTGTGCATTCAAAAGACAAAGACTACTACAAAACAAAGAGCATATAACGATTAATTTATTCATTGCCGATTATCTTCTTTGATGACGCCATCTTCCAGCACCACCACTCTATGAGCTCTTTCTATCACTCTGTGATCATGCGTTGAAAAAACGAAAGTGATATTTTCTTTATGATTTAAAGCCTCCATGATTTCCAGTAGATTGGAAGTACTTACACTATCAAGATTGGCAGTGGGTTCATCCGCCAGTATGAATTTTGGTTTAGGAGCTAAAGCTCTTGCAACTGCAACTCTTTGCTGTTGGCCACCACTGAGTTCGGATGGTCTTTTATTCAATTTATCCGATAACCCTACAGAGTCCAGAAGTTCGTGTGTGCGGGCATCTCTTTGAGCTTTGGGAATATTTTGAAGCAGCATCACAAACTCTGTGTTCTCTTTTACTGTCAGGACTGGAATGAGATTATAAGATTGGAACACAAAACCAATTTCTTTTTGACGAAATTTTATTAATTCATTTTCGGATAATTGGTTAAGTCTTTTTCCTCCAATAATAATTTCTCCTGTGCTGGGTCTATCAAGACCTCCAATGATGTTTAGAAGAGTAGTTTTGCCACTACCTGATGGCCCTACGATGGCCGTAAACTCTCCTGCTTCTACCACAAGGTTTACTCCCCGTAATGCATACACTGGAATTTTATCCGGATTATAAGTCTTAGTGACTCCTATTACTTCGATTACTTTCATTTATTTTTCATTTGATTTTTCATTGAATTATATTTTTCTGATGGCTTCAACAGGTCTTAAGTTTACTGCTTTAATAGCTGGATATATAGCTGCTAGAATAGAAGTGATAGCAACAGCAATGCCCAACTGAGTAAATAGAGCATTATCAGTGATTGGATATATGATGCTATCAATACCGAACTGTTCATTGCCTTTGGCAAATGCGCTCAAATCAAGACCTCGTCCTTGAAAATAATATACTGAAATCCAACCGAGAAAAAAGCCAACAGGAACACCTGCCATGCACATAAAAATGGTCTCCCATACTACCATCCCAAATACTTTAAGCTTTGGCATTCCGATAGCCTGTAACATTCCTAATTCCCGATATCTTTCCAGTACAGCCATCAGCATAGTATTGATGATGCCGAAAATAAGCGCCAGCATAAAGATGAAAATAAAAATAAACCCACTGGTCCGAATTTGGGTTTCCATCAAAGCTAGATCCGGAGCTAATTCTTTGTAGTTTTGAATGGTATCTATTGGATAAATACTTTGCAAAAGAGATTCCACTTGAGCTATACTGTCAGGTCTACTTACTTCAATAGCTATCTCATGGAAAATATTTACTGGAACAGTATCGCCTAAAATTAAATTTCTTAGACCTTTTTCATTTACAAATACTTGACTTTCATCCACCATTGAATTTCCAGTAGAGTAGATCCCGGAGACTCTGTATGCGGCATATTTTATCGTTCCTACTTGATCCTGTATAGTTAGAACGACTCTTGATTTTAGCTTCAATTTAAATTTTTCAATCATTTTTTTTGATACCAATAGACCTTTGGTATCATCTTCTGATAGATAATCGCCCTCAACAATTTTCTTATCCAGATCTGAGAGCTTACTTTCTTTGTCCGGTATAATGCCTTTAATAAAGACCCCTTTTGCACCATGGCCAGTACTCAGCATTCCGTTTGAAATAATTCTTGCAGAGTAATTTTTTACGTTGGGTATGGAAGAAATTTGACCTTTAAGTTCGATAGTAAATCTTACTTCCTGATCTTCTATAAATTCAGGATGATGTATTTGAATATGTGCATATTGATTTTTTACCGCATTCCTCACGTAGCTATCACCCATGCCCAGCGAAAAACTCATCAGGAAAATGACTGACCATACCCCCACTATTATGGATCCTATCACCACCAGGCTTCGCACCTTGTTTCTCCAGATATTTTTCCAGGCTATTTTTATTGTTATCCACATGTTGATTCCGGTTTATCCTCGCATTGCTTTTAAAGAATTTAATTGATAAGTCTTTATAATTGGATACACGCTTAGAATGCTAGCAATGAAAAACATTACCAATGCTTGCTCCGCAAAAATGGCAAAATTGAAAGCGGTAGATATTACAGGTTCCATGCCAAATCGTTCATAAGCTTGAGCCATATTGCCAGTCAAACGGATGGGATGGTTATGCATATAATATACTATCGGAATTGAAATTAATATCCCCATAATAGCACCCACAAGACCAATTAAGAGAGATTCAATCCACAAGATGGAAGCCAATTTTTTCTTTTCAGTCCCTATAGCCGTCATTACCCCAAACTCATAGCTTCGTTCTTTGGTCATCATGATGATGGTCCCAAATAGTCCAAATCCAATTAATAAATAAAGGATGTATAAAATCAATTTAGCACTTGCAGTATCCAGTTTTGCGGCTTCCAATATTTCAGGGATCAAAGCATTATAATCCATTATTTCATATTGCGAAGTATCAAGTTTGTTGGTTAGAATTTTCATAGCTGCTTTCAAATCATTTTGAGAATCCAGATTGATTGCAAACCCGGTAATCAAATTATCTGTACCATAGAAGTTTTGTGCTACTGAAAGGGGCATAGCTACTAGTTGTTTATTCAAATCGGGATTTCTCAAGTGTACCATTCCTAATACCGGGTATTTGCCCGCTGCGTTTTGACCATGATAACCTTGGCTTATTAGCACAAGACTATCACCCAGCTGTATATTTAATCTGTCTGCTAGTTTATCTCCCATAACGACTCCATTGCTGGAGGAAGTCAAATAATTTCCCTTTGAAATTTTATTTTCCATGCCCGTTAGATCATTTTCTATTATTGGATCTATGCCCATTACCAGTACCCCCTTTGTCTGCAAACCATAGCTAGCCAAAGCAAAGCTTTCCAGCCTCGGAACCAACGTAATTCTGGGAGATAGCTGACCATTTAATTTGCCGGGTATAAGGGAGGGATCAAAAGCCAGGTCAAGACTTTGTTCATTCCAATAGCCTTTACTATGTATTTGTGCATAGCCAAGATAGAATTTTGACATATTGTCTATCATATTGTTCCATGTACCTCTTTGCACCGAGGTTAATACTCCGGACCATAATACAGCCAGGGCAATGGCAGCTATAGTGATGAAGGTGCGTCTTTTATTTCGCCATAGATTTCGCCATGCCAGTTTGCCAATCATTACTGTAGCTTTTTCATGTTTTGAATGCTAAAAAAAGTTTCATTATATTTTGTATTAAAGTTCATCGCAATTTGCTCTATTACAGTTTTCTCATTTGGTTTTCCTGATGGGATTACTTCCATAAGTGTAGGTATGATTCTTCCACCCATCTCTTTAATATTTTTGCCCAACATAGTATTTACCAACTCTCCATCCTCATCGTAAAATTCAGTTTTCAATTGTAAATAGTTTTTTTTGTCAACCCAGGTGATGATACTTCCCCAAACCACGGCTGCATTTGGCTTGGGTATTAATTTTATTTTCCAGCAGGGCATTCCATCTATTGATTCTTCTTTTATAATCTCATGGGTAAAATCATTTACCGGAGAACTCTGTTGAACCAAATCGTCGTTGCTAAAATCTGATCCCATCCAGCTTTGCATCATCATACTGGGAGGCATCTTGATCACTCGATCTATTTTTGGTTGCCAATTCCACATTTCCTTTTTTCTTTTTAAAAAACCTATGCCTTTGTCTCTTGCCGGGCTCGTTACAATAATCAAACTGTAATCAGTTCCTAATGCCCAACTCTTCATGGTCATCTCCCGGGTCCAGGTAGGTCTGATTATTTTCATTTTCATTTCAGCATAAGAAGATGCTCCGTTCATTTGAGCCTCTGATTTGGCAATAATTTCTTTGGCTGTTTGGGAATAAGAAGATTCAGTTATTATCGAGATAAGGCAAAGGAATAAAAGTATTTTTCTCATGAATGAAATGGTTTGCAATATGTTTTTTTAAATGTCTCAATAGATTTTTCGAGCGGATAATCTTTTCCCAGGGTAATGAAATGAAGACCTATTCCATCTAAAGTAGCTCCGAATAAAAATGCCTGACTTTCGGGATCAGGGTAACCCAATTTTTCAAAGAAAGGGATTATAAATGCAGTGCCTTGCCTGGCTTTTGCATGAATGATTTCTCTCAACTCTTCCATTACATCAGCTTGAAAACTCAGGCTGGTAAGAAGTTTCCAATAGGCTTGGTTTTCCTTGATGAGTAGATATGCTGCATCAACTATTTGATTTAATACTTCTTCTGGTGATAAACTTTCTAAGGAGTTCATATCCAAGATATCGTCACCTTTACTCATAGCCCCTGTAATCAAAGCTCTGAGTAGATCAGCTTTACTACTATAATAATTATAAATAAGGCCTTTACTGATCCCGGCTTTTAAAGCAATTTGTGCAATGGAAGTATTTTTAAACCCTTGATGACCAAATAGTTCTAATGCGGTTTCTTCGATTGTATTTTTGCTTACATCCCGAAGTTCTTCAAATTGTTTTTTAGATCTTGGTGACATTTTATGACTGAACGATCGGTCAAAATTAGGTGATTTTTAAGAAAAGTCAAGACTTTGCCGGGCATTTTTTTCAAGCATATTCTGTTGGCAGGTGATCAATGCAAGGTTTTGTACCTTTCCGGCGACCTATGTCTCATTTAAGAAAAGAGCTGATAGTCAATATTACTTTTTTGCTGTTGGCCAACCTGTTGATAAAGCCTTACTATATTTTTTTTGTTGAAAGAAAGGTTCAAAATGATGCAGGAACAGGGCTTTGGGGATTGTATTTCACCATATTTTCACTATCCATGGTACCACAGATATTATTGGACCTGGGCATTACGAATTATGCAAATAGAGAGATTGCAGCTGATAAATTTAAATACGATCAATTCTGGAAAACAGCTATTTGGATCAAGCCTGTTCTTGCCATACTTTTTTTAGTTGTTTTTGTGGCTATTTCATACCTGGGAGGTTATTATCACTCATTTAAACCATTGGTGATTTGGATTGGATTTAATCAAATCCTGGCTTCATTCATTTTATTTGGAAGAGCATTTATTTCTGGATCTGGTAGATATCGCCTGGATAGTTTTTTCTCTATTGCTGATAAATTGATTTTCATAGTATTGTTTATTTCAGCATTTCTGATGCATTCATTGCCTTTGGATAGATTCCTAATGATTCAATCTATTTCCATGGCTATTAGTGTAATTTTAGTGATTTATTTTGTAGTAAACAGTTTGGAGAAAATTGAATTTAACTTTGAAATAGATTTCTCTAAAGTAAAGCAAATCATCTTTGCCAGTTTTCCATATGCCATGGTTTTTGTTCTTATGGTTTTGTACTGCAGAATGGAACCCGTATGGATAGACCAGCTGAGAGCAGATGGTGCAGAACAATCGGGTCATTATGCTGCAGCATATAGAATCTTGGATGCAGCTAATATGATGAGTTTTTTATTCGCCGGATTATTACTGCCTATGTTTAGCAGGTCAGCTGCTACTGATCCGGTTGAAGCACAAGGCCTCTTCGATTTATCATGGAAATTAATGACTGGTTTATCCGTATTAATTGCTATTCCCATTGTTTTCAATCATCAATTTATAATGCACTTTTTGTATCCTGATGACCATGGAAAAATTCTTGATCTGGTTATGATCAATCTGATTCCGCTTACCATCAATTATTTAATGATCACATTGATCACCGCCTTGGGCAAACTTAATCAATTGAATAAATGGTTTCTTATAAGTATTGGTATCAATATTGTTTTGCACTTCCTGTTTACAAATCGACTTGGTGCAAGGGGAGCAGCATGGGCAGCAGTAATGACTCAACTATCGACAACGATTGTTTTAGTGATTTTTATTTTGAAATATAAATTGATTCAGTTCAAAATGCAGTATATCATCGATCTGTCATTAATGATTATAATAGGAATTGGAGTAGTCTTTTTACTGGATAAGGTAAATGTATCACCTTGGTATAAGCTGATTTTATCTTGTATTATTTTCCCCATCTTTCTTTTTATTACCGGGCTTATTCCATTGAAATCTATTTTCCAATATTTAAAACGATAACTAATACTTCATCTTAGTTCCGCAGCTACTTTCTCTTTTAATTTTTCCCTTATTTCTTTCATGGCTTTATCAAGATCCGAGTCTTTTAATGTTTGCTGATCATTCTCGAATATAAAGCTTATAGCCATTGACTTATTATCTTTTCCAATACGATCTTCTTGCTCAAATACATCGAAGAGATCAAAACTTTTCAAATGAGGATTTTTTTGACTTCCGACTACAGCACTAATGTCATTCCATGTTACTGATTTATTTACTACTATTGAAAGATCTCGTCTTACGCTGGGAAACTTAGACGGCATTGAAATTTTAACAGACTTCTTATTTTTTATCATACCCCAAAGTTTCTCCCAATCTATTTGCGCAAAAAATATTTCTCCTCTCAGATCAAATTCTTTAGACAGGCCATCACTAATTTTGCCATAAATAATGATTGCTTCATTTTCTTTAGATAACTGAAATCCGTAGTCAAAATCCTGGTGAGCTAAAATAGTTTCATTCAATTGCACCCCCCAGTGTGAAACTAATTTTTCTATCAATCCTTTAATGTATAAAATCTCTTTTTTTACCTCTTTTATTTTCCAATGTTCAGGCTCCACCGTTCCCGAAAAGAACAATGTCAGATATTCATGTTCATGGAATGGCCATTTGTTTTCGGTACTTTTATATGTTTTGCCAAATTCAAAAAGTTTAAGATCTATTTGTTGTCGATTTTGATTGTATTGCAATACGGATAAGCCACTTCTAAGCATATCAGGTCTCATGATATCGAGATGTACATTACTGGTATTATTGATATATACAAGGTCATTTGATTTATAACCGGTAGATTTTATTATACGGGATTCAATCAGAGAAAGCCCCATCATTTCATGAAATCCAATATTGGTCAATAAATCAGAAGCGGCTTCTTTGGCATATTGCTCTCTGCTGGCGTCAGAAGAAATTGCAAATGATACTTCCATTTTGGAAGGCATAGGCACTGTATTATAGCCATGTATCCGTAATATTTCTTCTATTACATCTATCTCTCGTTTTACATCAGCTTTATTTGTAGGTACATAAACAGAAGCTGAATTATCGTCAACAATTTTCGGTTTCATTTCTAAGGCTTCCAACACTTGAATGATATGATCATTACTTATTTTTTGTCCTATAATCTTTCGTACCTGATCAAAATGAATCTTAATTTCAACCGGTTTTAGCGGATCAGGATAGATATCTACAATGTCAGAAGCCAATTTTCCTCCTCCCATCTGAATGATCATACTCGCAGCAATTTTTAGTGCTTTAACGGTAAGATTGGGGTCGGTTCCTTTTTCAAATCGTGTAGCAGCATCAGTACGCAATACATGTCTCATACTGGTTCTGCGAATGGAAGAAGCATTAAAATGAGCACTTTCTAAAAATATATTTTTTGATTGATCACTAATCCCAGAATATAAGCCACCAAATACACCACCTATACACAGAGGCTCGGAAAACGCATTGCAAATCATTAAATCATCCTGATGTAAATTTCGCTCCACCTTATCCAATGTCAAAAACTTAGTACCGGCAGGCAATTTTTTTACCCGAAAAGTTTTTTCAATTCCAATCTTATCATAGTCAAAAGCGTGCAATGGCTGGCCATAAGCATGTAATACATAATTAGTGATATCTACTACATTATTGATACTCTTTACTCCAATAGCTTTCAATCTATTTTGTAACCAATCCGGAGAAGGTTTGATCACTACACCTTCCATACTGATACCACTATATCTGGGGCATGCTTTTGTATCTTCTACGATTACTTCTACCGCTTTATCATGGTTAGAAATGGTAAAATCTTCTTCTTCACTTACATGGAAAGCATATTTTCCCGGAGAATGAATAGCGAGATAAGCTGCCAGGTCTTTGGCAACTCCGATATGACTGGTGGCATCACTTCTATTTGGAGTAAGATCTACTTCAAAAATAGTATCGGTATACACCGGGTAAACATCTGTTGCAGGGATGCCGGCCTTCCATGAATTATCTAATACCATGATACCGCTATGGTCCTCACTCAAGCTCAGTTCATCTCCTGCACAGATCATTCCCTCTGATACTTCTCCTCTAATCTTGCCTCTTTTTATTTCCAGAGCTTCTCCTTTGGAGGTATGTAATACGCTACCTATAGTAGCAACCAATACAGTCTGACCAGTTGCAACATTTGGTGCACCGCATACTATTTGTAATAATTCACCCGTCCCAATATCTACTTTTGTAAGAGATAATCGGTCTGCATTTGGATGTTTTCTACATTCCGTTATTTTGCCAACTACAACTCCTTTCAGCCTTCCTGGAATGCTTTCGTATTCGTTTATTGAATCTACTGCCAGGCCAATACTAGTTAGTGTTTCAGCAATTTCTATCGGGGATAAGTCGAGCGGTATAAACTCCTTTAACCAATTCAGTGAAATATTCATATGAGGCGCAAAGATACAATATGGTTACTATCTCTTCTTGTATCAGAGACATGCTAAATGAATGATCGTGGAAAAATTGGAACAGGAGATTTTCCTTACAACTCCTTGATCTTTACATTTTTAAACCAAACGCTATGACCATGATCTTGCAAAGAAATTCTTCCTTTCGTAAATGCGCCAAACCCCGGCATGGATTTAAATTTTGAGCCAGCTACCAATTTTTTCCAGGCCGCATCACCATAAGTAGTGCTTACTACTTTTTCACCATTGAGATAGAGATCTAAAACATTATTATTAAAAACTATTTCAGCATTATTCCATTCGAGAGCAGGCTTCACGGTTTCTTTACTACAAGAAATTAAATCATACAAGTCCCCTGCCCGGTGTTTGATGATTTTAGCATCGGGGTGGCAAGCATTATCCAATACTTGCATTTCTGGTCCGGTATGCCATACATAGGGGTATTTAATCGTGTCTTCTTGTACACAAAAGATTACACCGCTATTTCCACAGGTATCAATTTTCCAATCTAGTTTCAAATGAAAATTTCCGAATTCTTCATTAGTTACAATATCTCCTCCACCATGAGATTGCCAACCTTTTTTCACGGATGCGTCTAAGCGCAAGGCCCCATCTTCTATTTTCCAACCTTCACCCACAGGACCACCACCATAGGTATGCCAGCCAGCAGTTGACTTTCCATCGACAAGTAATTTCCAGCCATTGGCTTTCTCGTCATCTGTCAAGACTGGAAGATTGGGATCTACTGCAGGGGCAGCCATTTGATCTGAAGAAGCTTGATCTTTTTCTTTGTTTTTGCAACTAAGGATTGTCAGGCAGCATAAAAAGATAAAGGAAAAATATTTCATTTGGATAAATTTTTAGTTTTAGTATTTGATAAAGGTAATACTAGATCATCAATTTATAGTAGCTACTTTGATGTATTCTGAATGAATATTTAATTTGTACTCATATTTAATAACCTTAGATTTGTTTTTATCCGACACGACATTTTCTATGCTTAAGCCTTTTTGTACTTTATTACTAATTCTGACATTTGATAATTTTTCTAAGGAACAATTACTGAATTGGTCGCCCGCTTTTCCGAAAGAAACTGATCAGATTATAACTGCGCCAGATGTCTGTAAAGGCAATAAGGGACTTCCGTGTTTTGCTGGAAATGTAAATGTAAAGACTGGTTTTTTGCAACCAGTAAATTACTCCATTAAAGGCCTAGCGAGTGACAGATCCGAGTATGTAAGTGATTCTTTTTCATTCATACTTGCTGGTACCACAGAGATAAAACCATTACCCTCAGGAGTAAGGCCCGGGATAAACCGGGAGCCAGGTGATACTTCGATTATATTAGCATTAGTAGCTCCCGGAAAAAGCAAAGTGAGTGTAATAGGAGATTTTCCTGGTAGTGATTGGAAAGAGAATATCAATTATCAAATGAATCTCGATACGGATAATAAGACCTGGTGGCTAAGAATACAAGGACTCCTACCTACTGCAGAGTATGGATTTCAATACCTGGTAGACGGAAATATAAAAGTCACGGATCCTTATGTGGAAAAAATATTAGATCCGGTAAATGATCCATTCATTTCTTCAGCTACCTATCCCAATTTAAAATCATATCCATCGGGGAAAACAAATGGAATAGTAGGGGTGATAGAGCCCAGATCAGGCTATCAATGGAAAAATAATTTTTCAAAACCAGATAAATCTTCATTAGTTATATACGAATTACTCATGCGGGATTTTTTATCCAACCATGATTTTACTACTTTGATGGATACACTTAACTATCTCTCCAAATTAGGAATCAATGCCATTGAATTAATGCCTGTTTCAGAGTTTGAAGGGAATCAATCCTGGGGATATAACCCGAATTTCTTTTTTGCTGTGGATAAATATTATGGCACTGAAACCAGCTTTAAGCGTTTTATAGATTCGTGTCATGGAAGGGGCATAGCGGTGATCATGGATATGGTACTTAACCATGCAACCGGTACTTGTCCATTAGCTGCCTTATATTGGGATGGTGTAAATCAAAGGCCTGCGGCAGATAATCCCTGGTTTAATGTGACAGCCACACATCCATTTAGCGTTTTTAATGATTTTAATCATGAAAGCTTTGAAACTAAATATTTTGCAAACAGGGTAATGGAATATTGGCTAAAAGAATATAAAATAGACGGATACAGATTTGATTTATCAAAGGGGTTTACTCAAAAAAATAACCCTAATAATGTCGGCGCATGGAGTGCTTACGATCTAAGTCGTATAAATATTTGGAGGCAATATTATGATAGTATTCAAAAATATTCTCCCAATGCCTATGTCATATTAGAGCATTTTGCAGATGATGCTGAAGAGAAAGTATTGTCTGATGCAGGCATGATGTTATGGGGTAATAGCAATGCCAGCTACAATGAAGCCACAATGGGATATCTGACAAACTCTGATTTTTCAAGATCGCTTTATCAAGCAAGAAGTTGGAGTGAACCCAATCTGGTATCCTATATGGAAAGCCATGATGAGGAAAGGTTAATGTATAAAAATCTGCAATTTGGTAATAGTTTGGGCGCATACAATACGAGGAATCTGGCAACAGCGCTGGATCGAATGAAGCTCGCGGCATCTTTTTTCCTAATGTCCCCCGGCCCTAAAATGATCTGGCAGTTTGGAGAGCTGGGCTTTGATTATTCTATTAATAGATGCACCAATGGAAATGTAGATAATGGATGCCGGCTTGACAATAAGCCCATTGTGTGGAATTATTTCAGTGAACCCAATAGGAAATCAATATATGAATGGTATGCGCAATTATTGAATTTGAGGAAGGCAAAATCCTGGCAATCTGCCTCAAAAAATATCAATTTCAATCTAACTTCTGCAATAAAATCAATAAGTTTCAAAGAAAATTCTGATTTGAATGTAATAGTAACAGGCAATTTTGATGTAAAGTCTGTAACCGGGGCAATATCTTTTCCTAAGACAGGTAATTGGATTGATCTTAAAGATGGTAAAACTATATCCATCAATCAATTAACTACTACTATGACTTTTCAACCGGGAGAATATCATGTGTATCTCGACAGGCCTTTGGATCAGATTATTTCTTCGAATAAAAGTGAACAGGTTCTTGATTTTTCAATGAAAATTGTTCCCAATCCTTCCAATTCCAAGGCAAGTATATCCTTTGTGTTAAACCAGGCTGGCAAAGTTAGCATAAAGATTACCTCCTTGGATGGCAGAATGATAAATTTATTAAAAAGTGAAATAATGAAACCAGGAGATTATTTGTTCCACTTACCCAATGATTTAATCCATGGAACTTATCTGATAACCATGCAAAACCACTCAGGCATAAAGACATTGAAGTGGATGAAGTATTAATTTTAAATCGTTTCTGATATTCAAAATTTTGGATTTACAAATTCCCATTCGCGCACGTGAGAATTAGTATGTTCCTTTAAAACTATGGCATCTAATTTTTGGAGTATATCTAAATGCATAGAAGCTACATCGTTAGTCTCCAATGGATCTGATTGTAAATCATACAGTTCCCATGGAACATTTTTATTGGTTTTCATATTCATTTTCACACCTTTCCACTGCTCAAAATGAATGGCAAGTTGACCTCCCTTCTCAGGATATTCAAAATAAGTATACGGCCTTCTTTTCTGCATTTTTGAATTTCCTAGTAAAGTGGGCAGATAAGAAATCCCATCATTTGTGGGTGCATTCAATCCTAATAATTCGTTGAGGGTGGCCATGAGATCATATTGTATACTTACTAAATCCGTTGAAGTATTAGCTCTGATTTTTCCAGGCCATTTTACAATAAAGGGCGATCTGATGCCACCTTCATAAAGATCCATTTTTAATCCCCGCAAGCCTGATGCGCTATTAAAATAGGCTGCATCTACACCTCCTGTAAAAGTAGCGCCATTATCACTTGAAAACATGATGATGGTATTATTTTCTAAGCCTTCGGACTTTACTTTTTTAAGGATTAGTCCTATTTGAGCATCCAAATAAGTGATCATGGCGGCGTACGCAGAAGAAGGCGTTTTATGCATAGCATACCCATTTTGACTCAGATAAGGTTTTTCCTCAAACTTCCCTAAATATGGTTGCAAATATCGATCTGGTATTTGCAAAGAAAGATGCGGTATAGGACTAGGAAAATAAAGAAAGAATGGATTTTTTTTGTTTTGATTTATAAAGGCCAGGGCTTTTTGGATCATTTTATCCGGGGCATAATCACTTCCTTTGTAATATTCATAGTCTTCATCAGTTACTTGGGCAACATCTATTTTTCGATGAACATTTATTTCTGGATTATCTAAGGTGTCCCATTTACCATTTTCCCATAGGTGAGTGGGATAATAATTGTGCGCTTGTTTTTGGCATAGGTATCCATAGAAATAATCAAAGCCCTGTGCATTTGGATTGCCTGTTGTATTATTCATTCCTAGTCCCCATTTACCAATGGCAGCAGTTTTGTAACCTTTATTTTTTAATAATTTTGCTATCGTAATAGTACCCTCAGGTAATGGCATTTGTCCTCCTTCAGTACTATCCGGGAACCCACCTAACTCATAATTTCCGCGAATATAACTATGACCAGGGTGTTTGCCCGTAAGCAACATACATCTTGAAGGGGCACATACAGGTGCGCTGGAATAGTGTCTTGTGAATCTGATTCCTTGAGAAGCTAAACGGTCTACATTAGGAGTCTTTATTTTTAATTGGCCATAGCAACCTAATTCTCCATAGCCGAGATCATCTGCATAGATATAGATGATATTGGGCTTACTATTTTTTTGACCATGTATAGAAAAATAATTTAAAATCAACGCCAATACTATCAATTTCTTCATAAACCATGAAATTATGTAACCAATCGAAGTTAATATAATTGACAGATAAATCATATGATTGATCACCCTATCAGGGGGAATTTTATTTATTGGGTTTTAGAAATGAGAGTTAATTGGGGTAGTTGCATTACCTTTTCAATCATTAAATATTTATGTAAAATGAAAAGTCTTATTCTCAGCTCGATTTTCACCTTTTTTTTGTCAAATTGTCTAATAGCAGATACTATCCCTCAACTTTTTGAGCCTGGTACCATCTCAGATGAATTAGGTAACCGGGATGTGGCCATTTCCCCAAATGGCCATGATCTGTTTTATACTTTGCAATACAGAAGCGGTTTCGGATATAGTGTGATCATGCATGCTACCAGGAAAAATGGAAAGTGGTCTAAGCCGGAGGTGGCGGATTTTTCAGGGATTTACAATGATCTGGAGCCTAGTTTTTCGCCAGATGGCAATAGATTATATTTTGCCTCATCCAGGCCAATATCCGGATCAAAACATAAAGATTATGATATTTGGTTTGTAACTAAAATGGATGGGAAGTGGACAAGTCCTATAAATGCAGGCTCACCAATAAATTCGGACAAAGATGAATTTTACCCTTCTGTAACTAAGTCAGGCAATATATATTTTACCAGAGATATGGAGGGTAGTAATGAAGACATAGTAGTTTGCATTTTAGAAAATGGAAAATATGTGGAAGCGAAAAGCCTGCCTGAAGAGATTAATTCAAAAGGGGCAGAGTTTAATGCTTTTGTGGATCCTGATGAAGGGTATGTCATCTTTACCGGATATAAAAGACCTGGAAATTTCGGCTCAGGTGATTTGTTTATCAGCAAAAAAAATAAATTCAATAAATGGCAAAAAGCTATAAATCTGGGAGGTGCCATCAATGGAAATGGCCTAACCTATTGCCCCTATGTAAGTCCGGATAAAAAAAATTTATTTTTCGCATCATCACGGGGAATTTTCCAAACGCCATTTGAAAAAAGGATGAATTTGAAGGAATTGAAACTAAAAGCCAGTAGCCCATGGAATGGGAATGATAATATTTATTGGATACCAGTTGAAAATACGGTGATACTGAAATAAAAAATCCTGTAGCCTATAAAGCAACAGGATTTGATATTTGGTAATATTAAAATCAGCTTTTTGTTTCATCACTTTCAGATCTTGACCCTTCAGTGAAGTCATGTATTTTATCAGAAATTACTTCTGACACGGCTCTCACGGTGTCTACCACATCCTCCAGGGTTTCACCCAAGGTAGTTCCTATCACATCTATCACACTATCATTAGGTGAAGGTTTGCCCGTAATGGCCTCAGCAGCTTTTTCAATTCGAGCGTCATCTTTTCTTGCCTCAGCAGCTTTGCGCATTTCTTCTTTGATGCGATCTTCAGCGAAATGCTTTGCTTGCTCTAGTTTTTCTTTCTCTGCTCTGCGAATTTCTTTTTGCTTCTCCTGCTCTTGCCTTTTTTCAAGATCAGTCTTAGTATCATTCATGTCTTTGAGCTTTTCTTCTTTCGACTTGATCCGCTCTTCAATCATTTTTATTTTGGCCTGCCGTATTTGTGTTTCTAATTGTCCATCTGAATTAGCTACTCTTCTTTTTTCAAATTCCAAATCACTATAATCTCGCTTTATGGAAGATTGCATTTTATTCAAAGCTTCTATCAATCCTTCAAATCTCCTGGAAAGTCTGTCTGTACCGGGAGCCCCATCTTTGCCCTCGCGATTACCAGCCCTTTTTTCTTTAATTTGTTTGAACAGGGCATCAATTTGGTTCCATACAAATCCACGATCATTTCTATTGAGTTCGGCTTTGTGTAAATTTTGTTGCAACTGCCTTAGTTCATCAAAAATAGGTTGCAAACTTAGCCCTTTACTCAATTTTTCATTGATAGCTTCCAGCTTTGTCTGGAACTTAGTTACATGTTCCTTAGAGGATTTATCAAATTCATCATCTACTACTTTTCTTAGTTTCTTTAGATTTTCAAATAAGGCATTTGTACCATCTCTCAATATTTGTGCATGCTCTCTGAAGAGATTTCTTTCTCTTACCTGATTTTGTACCCGATCCCAAAATCCTTTTAGTTCCTCCCAAAGTTCATTATCGTACTTAGCTAATTTTTCAGTCTTTTCTTTCAGGTCATTATATTCATTCTCAAAACCTTGTTTTAATTTATGAGAAAGTACAATAAAATGCCATTCAGACTGTGCTCTGGATATGATATCTTCTTTATCAGGTTTAATGTCAGGAGAGAGCAGTGATTCTGATGCTGTAAGTGCCTTTACAGTAGGCGTTATGGTGTCTGGAAATGGAACATCTTTTTCGTTTCTCCATTCTTTCATCATGGCATTGGCAAAATCTTCGGTTACAATAGATGCGGGAAAAATCCATTCTTGCACTTTGTTTTGATCAGGATCTAGCTGGAGAGCTACAAGTACTTTTTCGTTTGTTGCATTGGTGCCCCAAAAGACAATTCTAGTTTTCATGCGTATAATCAGTTACGGTTATGTAAATAAATCAAATAGTACAAAATAGAGTTAGTTTAAACGGCCATCGCTTCTAAAGGTATCAATTCATGCTCTATCATATATTCTGCTATCTGTATAGCATTAGTAGCCGCTCCTTTTCTAAGATTATCTGCTACTATCCACATATTTAGTGTTTTGTCTTGTGATTCATCCCGGCGAATTCTTCCCACGAACACTTCATTTTTCCCTTTAGCATATAACGGCATAGGGTATTTAAAAGTTGCCAAGTCATCCAGCAATTCTATGCCTTTAGAGGCAGCAAGAAGGCTTTTAATTTCATCTATATCAAATTCTTTTTCAAATTCTACATTTACACTTTCACTATGTCCACCTTTCACAGGCACTCTGACAGCTGTAGCTGTAATACGGATAGAATCATCACCCATTATTTTGTGGGTTTCATTTACCATTTTCATTTCCTCTTTGGTATAACCATTGTCTAAAAAAACATCACAATGTGGTATTACATTCTCATATATGGGGTATTTGTAGGCTTTCTCTTCATTAGGAACATGCTCTCCGGTACTTTCTCTATCATATTGCTTTACAGCTTTTACACCGGTACCCGTTACAGATTGATAGGTAGATATGACCAGTCTTTTAATGCCATATGCTTTGTGTAGGGGAGCCAATGCAGCAACCATCTGTATAGTGCTACAATTTGGATTGGCAATAATCCTGTCTTCTTTCGTAATAGCATTTCCATTTACCTCCGGGACAATTAATTTTTTAGAAGGGTCCATGCGCCATGCAGAGGAGTTATCTACCACTATAGTACCTGCTTCAGCAAACTTGGGAGCCCATTCAGTGGATACACTTGCTCCTGCAGAAAATAATGCGATATCAGGTTTTTTTGCAACAGCCTGAGCTAGTGAATGTATAATGTATTCTTTGCCCTTGAATGTGAACTTATTACCAGCAGATTTTTCTGATGCCACCGGAATAAAATCAGTGATAGGGAAATTTCGTTCTTCAAGAACCTGGCACATTACCGTACCCACCAAACCGGTTGCGCCAACGCATGCAACTCTCATTATTATTAAGTTTTTATAATTTAAAGGGACGCAAATATAAGGAGTTTCAGATTGTTTCTACTTTTAGGTCGTTTATTAGACATATATTAATTTTTATAATGAAGTGTCACTTATATCGAGCGGAAATGGATTCAAAAGCCATTTGTAATTTGCCATTTCCTGGCGCACTTCAATTTTTATTTTTTTTAATGCCCTTTTTTGTTGTTTCTCAGTCGATAAATCAACAATTTAATGATTCTTCCTGGAACGAAAATAGGGTGTGGTATGGACAATCGAAGGACTTTCGCTTAAATATCGATCATCAATTACAAAGCTTAGGAAATGAAACCGGCATTTCGACTATTTATGCAAACTATACATTAAATGCATTACAAGAATGGAATTTTTGGTTTAAAATGAATTTTGCTCCTTCAGAAAGTAACCAATTGCGCATTTATTTGTTTGCTGATGATACATCCCTTTCTTTAACAAATGCATACTTTATTCGAATTGGGGAAAACGGCAGTTTGGATGCACTTCAATTTTATAAGCAAATAGAAGGAAAGAAGACCTTATTAGCAACTGGGGGGGCTGGTGCTTTAGCCAATGAACCAGCACTGGCAAGAATAAAAATCACAAAAAATAATACCGAGTGGACGCTATCAGCCGATTATACGGGGAGTACTATATTAATTGAAGAATGGACAATTGACGATAATAGTATACAGCTAGACTCTTCAGGTATATTTGCCATTCAATGTGTGTATACATCCAGCCGAAAAGATAAGTTTCTATTTGATGATATTTTTATTGCTCAGGACACCTTAAAAGATAGTCCACCGAAAATTAAATCCATCATTTCAGACTCCAACCAGGTAACTATTGCATTTGATAAAAGACTTGAAATAGAATCAGCAACTGATGCTGAAAATTACGTGGTATCTAATGGACTAAATCAACCCTGGCGAGTAGAGCTTTTGAATGACTCTTCAGTGGTATTATTTTTTGCTAAAAATCTGACCGTTGGAACGTATGAAGTAATATGTAAAAGGATCTCTGATAGAAGTGGAAATGCGGTTTCAAACTTAAGAGGAGTATGGATACACAAAGTAAATCAAATCATCAGGGCAAATGATATTTTAGTCACAGAGTTGATGATTGACCCCTCCCCGGTAGTCGGTCTCCCCAATTTTGAATACATAGAGTTATTTAATAATAGTAATAAAGTAATTGATCTAGCACCGTTGACTTTATTATTTGAGAATAATGCATATAGTTTCGATACCAGTTCATTACCATTCCTGCCGGGTGAATATTTATTGCTGTGCGAAATAAATGCAGTGACCGCTTTGCAATCCTATGGGCGAGTGCTTCGAATGAAAAGATGGCCTGCACTGCGAAATACTAATGGAACTATAATTATTCAAGATGGTGGTAAAATAATCAATAGTGTCAGCTATGATGATTCCTGGTACAGAGATAGTCAAAAGAAGAATGGAGGATGGTCGCTTGAAATGATCAATCTCCTAAATGTATGTGATCAAAAGAATAATTGGATTGCTTCGAAGGCCTTCATTGGAGGCAGCCCGGGAAAAGTAAATTCAGTAACGGACTTAAATTTTAAAATCCCCCCTGGAATAGATTCAATACTGGTAAAGGATGATCCGTTGATTGTTCTTTACTTAAATAAAAAGCTTAATCCCGATTTTCAGATTACAATCCATCCTAACCTTAGTTTTCAAAGTAGGTATAGCGATACTTTCAGTAAAATTGAAATCTATCCAAGCACTTCTCTTTTGTCTGGAATAGTCTATCATTTTCAGATTATTGCACATGATTGCCTGGGACGGCCATTAAATCTTATTGAAGGTGATTTTGCAAAGACCGAATTAGCCACTAAAAAGGATTTAGTATTGAATGAAATTTTGTTTAATCCATATTCAGGAGGATTTGACTATCTGGAAATTTACAATCGTAGCTCAAAAGTAATTTCATTGAATAATATGATTATTTCAAATGAATCTAATCGTCAGAGACAGGTTATTCGAAATACTGCTTTTATACTTCCCGATTCATATTGGGTGCTTACTGACAATACGGATTGGTTGAATTCTAATTATATAAAAGTCAATGCCAGTCATTTGATTGGCATCGCCTTGCCTTCCTTTGCTGACAATGCCGGCCAGGCAAGTCTTTGGACTAGTGATGGATCATTGATAGATTCATTTTCATATGACGAAAGTTATCATGATGGATTACTTAATACTAAAGAAGGTGTTGCTTTAGAAAGAATCAATCCCAATTCTGATCCTGTCAAATCAAATTGGCATTCTGCTGCCGGAAGCGAAGGTTATGGCACTCCTACACGTAAGAACTCCGTATATTTATCTTCAACTATAAATGCATCTAGTTTTGTATTAAGAAAAGTATCGTTCACACCAAATAATGATGGGATTGATGACCTCCTGGTATTGGATTATAAGTTACCTGGAGCAGGTTTTTTGACTCAAATAGATATATTTAATGACCAGGGTAGACTCATTAGAAAATTATTGAATAATGTGTCCCTCGGCAGTGAAGGATTCATAGAGTGGGATGGTAAAGATGAATATGGGACGTTAGCTTTAAACGGAATCTATATACTTTTTATCCATGCTGTCAATCAAAAAGGGATAAATATTAAATCAAAACTTTCAACGGCTTTAATTCAATGATTCAAAATTCAATTTTTTCAAAATGATTGGGGATGACAAAAATGAAATATTCGGAGACCTTATACCAGGTGATGCATATCTGGATAGAGCTACTTTCACCCAAATGGTAGAAGACAGGGTAGGTAAATTTTTGACCGATGAACCAGATTTATTATTTAGTTATCTGTACAGATTAGATGTGGATGAGCGTAAAATTCAAGAGGCACTAAATAATGGATCCGGAGTAGCTCATGCATTAGCAGTATTAATAGTAGACCGGCAAATCGAAAGGATAAAAACCAAGCAAGAATATAAAAATTCTTCAGAAAACTGGAATTGGGAAATTTAATCAATCAATCGGTATCCAACACCTTTCAATGTAATGATTTCGATAGTAGCATCTGCTTTCAAGTATTCGCGTATTTTAGTAATATAAACATCCAGATTCCGGGAATTAAATATGGAATCGTTTCCCCAAATTTTATCAAGAATATTTTTTCTAAGGACCGTTTCACTTTTATGGTCTACAAACATGGAAAGTAATTCTGTTTCTCTATGTGACAATCTTTTTGTATTTCCATTAAATATCAACTCTTGTCTCCCTGAGTGAAAAATAAATTTTCCAATGGTAACACCTTCGCTAGTAGATTCGAGCATAGAAGCTTTACCAGTAATGGAAAGCAAATTTTTAATTCGTGCTATCAACTCTTCCATGCTAAATGGTTTTCGCATAAAATCATTTCCACCAGCTTGAAAGCCATCCAGTACATCTTCAGAAAGACTCTTTGCAGTTAGAAAAATAATCGGCACTTGTGGATCTACACTTCTGATTTGTTTGCTAATAGTATACCCATCTACATGGGGCAGCATCACATCCAGAATGCAGATATCTGGTTGGAATGATTGAAAGGCCTGAAAGGCCTGGTCACCTCTCTGGATTAATTGTACCTTCATTTGCCTATGCGAAAGCGTGTCACTTACGATCTTGGCTAAATTGGTTTCATCTTCGACATAGAGTACTTTTATCATACTGGCAATGATATATTAAAGGCTGCCCCTTTCCCTACTTCACTGAACACATTGATTTTCCCACCCATTTCGTCTACTAATCTTTTTACAAAAGCTAAACCTAATCCATGCCCTTTTATCGTATGTATATTTCCTTGAGGAATTCGATAAAATTTTTCAAAAATCTTTGCTTGATATTCAGGAGAAATACCAGGGCCATTGTCTTCTACTATTAGATTTATCAAGCCCTCTTTTTTGTTTATAGAGATATTAATATGCGGATCAGTTTTATCTGAATATTTTATGGCATTATCTAACAAATTATATACAATACCAGAAATCCATTGACGATCACCTGATATCATTGAGTCGGAGCCTTCATTATTGAATTGTATCTTGATATCTTTTCTATCTAGTTGCAATTGAAGCGTTAGAATAATTTGCTGAATCATTTCAGCGAGATCAATTGATTCTTTCTGTGGCGATGGCAAATCTTGATCGATTTTGGATATGGAAAGTACCCTATCTACGAGCCAGGTAAGGCGATCAAGCTCTACTCGGGATATGGATAAGTATTCCTCTCGGCGAACCGCATCATTCAAACCATCATACTCATTCAATGCTTCGAGAGCTACTTTTACTGTAGAGATAGGTGTTTTCAGTTCGTGCGTCATATTTTGTATGAAATCATTCTTAGATTCCATCAGATTTCTTTCGTTTTTTATAGTTTGGGACATGCTATAGAACGCCAGAGATAGAAAGGTCAAAAGCAAAAATGCCAATAAAATCTCCGGCCAAATTGCCATTAAAGCCAGTGTAGAATTATTTTTTAAATTTACTTGATACTTTTCTCTGGAAGCCAGATCCTTATATACTCCTACAATGTTTTCATTTTTAGATTCACGGATAGTGTCTTTTACTACATTAAGATCATAAGAAATATGCATTCCAGCTGATTGAAGATTCTGGTCAAATCTGGTTTGCAAGCTCTTTTCTAATGCTGCCCCATGATTTACCTGATGCAAGAAATTAGTGTCCCCATGATGGAGATTATCGATAGTAGACTTGAAGACCACAGAAATCACTCCATCTGTTTCACTCAAAGAAGTTGAAGATTCATTACCTTGAATAAAGTCCAGATTTTTTCTAACGATTACTTTTAATGAATCTCTGTCATTACTCTTCCAATCGTTTGTTACTACTTCTTTTTCATCCTGATTTGGATGAGCAATAAAAGTAAAAATTTTCAATGAATCTTTTTTCCCCGCTATGGAAGAAATAATATTGGTATCTGCTAAGCTTCGATTAATAATAAGTTTATTGAAAAAATCTCCTTCGATTCCACGAATGGAATTTATAAATAATAGACCTACTTCTTTTTTGATTCTTTGTTTCTCGGAATTGTAGGACTTGTATAAAAACCAGGATATTAATATCGTCACAATGATCAAACTAGGCCATTTTAATTGATTGACAATTTTTTCTCCGGAAAACTTTACCACCCTACAAAATTACTTCTATTCTAAGTAGTTGTTATTCTTTATTAACCTTAATTAACCTTGCATTGTTGTTGGTTAACCTTAGTATCAAGAGTCGATTATTTTTCTAGATTTTGCTGTTTATAGTTATCCATTACCCGGGATAAAAAATCATTTGTCTTAATATAGACACCTACTTCAGCATTAGGAATGCCATTCTCTTCTACATTAGTGTTAGCTTTTTCGTCCACGCTTATCCTTAGTTTTTTAGTCTTAAACAATGCTGGATATAAAACCATTCCAATAGCAACAGGATCAAATAAAGTAGGAGTTTCGTGCCCCCATAACGTATATAAACCAGTTAGTATATTGGTGAGATTAGATTGGCGCATAAATATCATATCCCGCTTTGCTTTGTCCAGTTTTACCATTGCTGTGACATCTAACCCCGCATAAATGATATTGGCTCCACAGTTGACAAATTTTTTCGCAGCATCTACATCGCATCGTACATTCCATTCTGGCTCAGGGGTGGGACCACTATTATAACTCATATAAAATGATCCAAACATGGAATATACTGCTTTGGCTTTTTTTAATGCACCAGCATCTTTGGTTAAGATATCGCCCATATTTGTAACCGGGCCTACAGTGAAAACAATTATTTCTCCAGGATACTGGTTTAATTTTTCAAGAATGAAATCAGCAGCAGGTTTTGATTGAGCTTTGAGCTTTTTAAATCCTTTGGCATAATAAAACTGGTCTGCATACCAGTTGGCTCTTTCGTCTTTAGATGATGTATTGCGACCTATGTAAACAGGAATATGGGATTGACCTGTTTCGTATAAGATTTTGCAGGCAAGTATAGCTCTATCATCAGTACGGCCATAGCAGGTAGTAATACCTAATATTTCAAATTTGTCCTGATTACATAATAATAATCCCAGTGCATAGGCATCATCTATATCATCCCCTAAATCACAATCGAAAATGACTTTTTGCTTGGCAGTTTGTGATTGCAGCGAGTAGGGTAGAGCCAATAAAATTAGCATTAAATATTTCATGGTATGAATTTTTATAAAATCGGATTTGCGAAAATACATCTTCAAATGATATTATTAACCTTAATTAACCTTGCATCCAGTTTGATTAACCTGAATTCAGAAGCAGGCAGCTTATTTTTGCATCATTAAATTAAAATGTAACATGAAAAAAATTCTATTTCTCTTATTGGTTTTTAGTTTTCAATGCGCGTTTGGTCAGTCTTCTGGCGTGATCAATTTTTCTGAAGCAATCAAATTGCAACTAGACATGCAAGGCGGTGATGCCGAAATGATGAAAAAAATTCCTCAATTCCATTCGGTTCAAAAGACACTATTTTTTAATGACAAAGAGTCTTTATATAAGAATGCTGACAAAAATACGGACCTGGAAGTATCTAATAACGAGGGTGGAAATGATATGAAATTTGTAGTAAAAAGCCCTGAAAGCATTTTATACAATGATCTTGCAAATACTAAAATGGTAAACGCTCAGGAGTTTTTTGGAAAACAGTTTTTAGTAAAAGGCGATATGACAAAGAGAATGTGGAAAATGACAGGAGAATCAAAAATTTTGCTCGATTATACCTGTCAAAAAGCAATCCTCCAGGATACTGCTAATGAGGTCGTCGCCTGGTTTACTACCAAATTGCCCGCTAATCTTGGCCCTCAGAGTTATACGGGATTACCTGGAGCTATTTTGCTTGTGGACATAGACAATGGCCAAAGAATCATTACGGCCAACAAGATTGAAATCAGGGAACTCAAATCGGATGAAATCACTATTCCTACAAAAGGGAAGGTAGTAACACCAGAAGAATTTGAGAAAATAAAGAAAGATAAAATGGAAGAAATGGGCGGTACCATGGGCAAAGGCGGTACGATGAGAATAATGATAAGACAAGACGCGCATAATTAATCTTTTCCAAAAATAATTCAGTACTTTTTATTCTTGTTTCAATGAAACAATTTTTTATCATGCTCTTTACTTTCTTTCATCTTTTGGCAAATGCCCAAAGTTTGAAGATCAAAGGAATAGTAAGGGATACCGCGGATCAACCACTTCCCTCTGCAATGATCCTTTTACTGTCTGCCCGTGATTCTGTGATGCAAACTTTTTTTACTACCAATAGTAAAGGCGCCTTCACACTGGAAGCTGAAAAGAATAAATCGTATTTGGTGCAAGTTTCCTTTTTAGGTTTCGAGACTTTTTGGGAGGCCATTAAAACAGTAGATATATCGATCAATTTGGAGGAAATAAGATTAGTACCTATTACTTCGGATCTCCCTGCTATTGAAGTACGGGGAGAGTATGATATGATGAAGCTTTCAGGAGATACCGTCGAATACAATACAAAAGCATTTAAAGTACAACCCGGTGCACTGGTAGAAGATTTACTAAAAAAGTTACCGGGTCTTGAGGTGCAGCGCGATGGATCTGTGAAAGCATATGGTGAAAATGTACAGAATGTATTAGTAGATGGAAAGGAATTTTTTGGAAAAGATACCCGTATGGCTACTAAAAATTTGGATGCAGATGCCGTAGATAAAGTACAGGTTTTTGATAAGAAATCTGATATGGCTGAATTCACCGGCGTGGATGATGGTCAGGAAGAAAAAACGATCAACCTAAAGCTGAAAGCCAATAGAAAAAATGGCTATTTTGGTAATGCTGAGCTTGCCGGTGGAACGAGTGATCGATACAAAGCAAGGTTCAATATCAATCGATTTTCACCCGGTAATAGGCTATCCGTTATTGGGCTTGGAAATAATATCAATGAGCAGAGTTTCTCCATGGATGAATACATGAATTTTATGGGAGGCATAGGAGCGTTCATGTCAGGAGGCCGTGGGCGTATTGAAATTAGTGATAACGCCGGCATGTTTATGGGTGGAGGAAATACGCAAGGCATTCAACGATCATGGGCTGGAGGATTAAATCTAAATAAAACAGTAAGCCCCAAAACCGATTTCAATTTGAGTTACCTGGCGAACGATATGAAGAATACGTTGGATAGAAATTCTGAACGACAAAGTATTCTTACGGAAAGTTTTTACAATACCAAAGAAAATGAAAACAGAGTTAGCGGAAATACGGGTCACAATATCAATTTCAGATTGAAATCAAAACTGGACTCATCCATTAATTTGATTTGGCGTGGTGGATTGAATCTCGGTAATAATAATTACAATAGCAGATTAGCCAACGCTACATTTAATGCATCAAATGCCCTTGCAAATCAAAGTAATAGACTCTTCGATGCATTTGGAAATTCCTTTGCCGTCAACACTACACTTACGCTTCAAAAAAGATTTCAAAAAGCAGGCAGGTCAATATCACTTAATAGTACTTTGAGAATGGGTAATGCAGATCGGAATGGAAATATCAATGCCCTGAATCAATATCTCACTGGAATATCATTTACAGATACCATTCTTCAAAATCAACTATTTAATGACAAAAACAATCAAATAGATGGAAGAATCGCCTATACCGAACCATTGGGGAAAAGGAATTTTGTAGAATTAAGTGGGTCTGCTTCCAAGAATAAAAATAATACGAATACCGACTATTTTGACATCATTGACCAGACTACGGAAATCAGAAACAATTTACTTTCTACTGCTTATAATCGGGGATATTCAGTATATCAGGCTGGCTTGAAATTGATTAAGAACAGAGAAAAGTATCATCTATCGTACGGAGCTAATTGGCAACAATCCATATTAAACGGTATGCTCAACAATGCTGAAAATCCCATTAAAATAAAATACGATCGTCTACTGCCTGAGGCCAATTTTCAATACGATATTAAGACGGGAAATCATGTTAATTTAAATTACTATACCAATATTCAGGAGCCTTCCCTGCAACAATTGCAACCGACCGTTAACAACTCTGATCCTTTAAACATTTATATTGGAAACCCGGATCTGAAGCACTCCTATGTGCATGCTTTTCGAGGATCATACTTTTTATATGATCAGTTTAGTTTTACTTCATTATTTGCCAATATTGGAGCTACCTATACTAATAACAGAATCACCGATTTGGTAGATGTAGACTCCTTATTTAGGAGAACTATTCGCCCCGTAAATGTAGATTATGAAAAAGGTTTGAATGGAAGCATTGAATTCGGCACACCTATACGACCATTAAAAATTACCACTAAAATAAGATTGCGATCGCAGCTATCCCAAGGCATACTTTTTGTAAACGAATTGGAGAATACTGTTAACAGAGCAAGTAATTCATTATTGTTTTCTATAGAAAATCGTAGGAAGGAAAAATGGGATGTACTGGCAGGAATCAAGCTGAGTAAGAGTAACACACATTATTCTGTTCAGGATAATCTGGATCAAAAATTTTCGGAGACTAACCTTTTTGGAGAATTGAGCTTTACACCTAATGCCAAATGGATATTTAAGTCAGAATATGATGATATTTCTTACAATCAATCCGGCCAGTCCAATACTTTCAGAGTACCCCTTTGGAAAGCGAGTATTACCCGCATCTTTGGCAAGGATCAAAAATTTAGAGGCATATTTTCAGCTTTTGATATTTTGGATCGAAACAAAGGGATTACCCGCTCGAGCCAACTCAATTACCAGGAAGTATTGCGTACCAATGCATTGGGAAGATATTGTATGCTGGGCCTTACCTATTCTATAAGAGGATTCAAGAAAACAAATGGAATAGAGATCAATTTTGGAAATGAGAAACGATAAATTGCATTAATAGTTTCTTACAGAGGTGTAAGTATCCTTCAGGTTTATTAAATCGCCCTTCTCCTTCACGATTTTCAAATTTTATCTGGTCACCCTGTAGTGCAAGGCGGTGCAGGGTGAATATATGATCCGTGCATCTGATTTTTTAAAGCCAATACATTCCATTGGAAAATGCTTAGTTTAATAATTTTGGATTGGAAGCAGGATGGATCATATTACCATTACGCACGCCTTTGATTTCAAGAAATTGACCATTCAATTCAGAATAATTCTAAAAATGTCTACCTGTTTACAAGGGATCAAATCTATATCTGCAAATATTATATACTTACAAGCCTAATCCAACAAAATGTATGGGAAAAACTCTGAATACTATTTACTATATTCATCGCATCAAAATTTTAAGATCATGAAAATGAATAGAAAATCAAGGAGGAATTTCTTAAAACAACTCAGCATAGGTTCGGTAGCCGTTACATCGCCATTCGCCACATCAGCCTTTGCAGAAGAATACTACGAAAAACAAGTACTTCCATTTGAATTGAAATACTCTGCAGGTGATACTATTCGGCTGGGGGTAATAGGCTGTGGTATTCAGGGAAATTCTGACCTGAGATCAGCCTTGAAAGTTCCTGGAACTGAAATAGCTGGTGCCTGTGATCTTTATACTGGGAGGCTCACGCGCATGAAAGAAGTATATGGTAATGATTTATACACTAGCCGTGACTATAGAGAATTACTACAGAGAAAAGATATTGATGCGGTGATTATTGCTACCTGTGACCTTTGGCACAGCAGGATCACCACTGATGCATTAAAAGCCGGGAAGCATGTGTACTGTGAAAAGCCAATGGTTCATAAATTTGACCAGGGCCATGGAGTGATTAATGCTCAGAAAGCATCTGGTAAAGTGCTCCAAATAGGTAGCCAGGGCATCAGTGGAATAGATTATGCTAAAGCTAAGGAGATTTATCAATCAGGCATTTTAGGCCAACTTAATTGCATCGAAGCTACTAATGATCGGCAGGATGCCATAGGTGCGTGGCAGTACACCATACCCGATGATCAATCTACTTCAACGGTAGATTGGGATACCTATGTAAGTATTATGAATAAAAAGCCAGCGTATGATCCAAAAAAACTTTTTCGATGGCGCAATTACCGGGATTTTGGAACTGGGGTATCAGGTGATCTTTATGTGCATTTAGTCACGGGTATTCACTTCGTAACCGAGTCCAAAGGGCCTTCCAGGATTTTATCTTCCGGTCAATTGTGTTATTGGAAGGATGGTCGCGATGTACCTGATGTCATGACTACTTTATTGGATTATCCTGCCACAGCTACATCTCCTGCCTTTCAAGTGACATTACGGGTGAACTTTGTGAGTGGTGCCGGCGGATCAAGCAGTGTAAAATTTATCGGTAGCGAAGGGGTAATGAATAAGACTGGAAATGGATTAAAAGTAAGTCATAGCCTGATGGCAAAAGCTCCCGGGATGGGAGGGTATGATTCTTTATTTACATTCCCTCAGGAAATGCAGGATAGGATGATGACTGCCTATAACGCTAAATGGTCTGCTGATGATAAAAAAAGGCCGACAAAGGAAGGAATAGAATTTACCAATCCGGAAGGACATAATGCTCATGTAAATCATTTTAATAATTTCTTTGAAACGATTCGGAACAACAAACCTAATATTGAAGATGCTACATTTGGCTTCCGGGCTGCAGCTCCTTGCCTCGCTGCAAATGAAAGCTATTTTAAAAACAAAATCATAAACTGGGATCCAGTGAATATGAAACTTAAGAAATAATCGTTTTATACTTTAATGTACCGCATACCAAGGCTCTTACCTTCCTTATTCATTGTTTTAATACTGGCTATTTCGATTTCGGGGTGTCATAAAAATGATGGTCAGGTACTGTTTAAAATGGAATATGACCAATTGATGAATGTACCCGGTGGGCTAAATACAGTGGAAACTTATTCTTTTCTTATTCAGAATATCCCTACTAATTTCAATCAATTATTATCTACTTTCAATGTATCAGCCGCGGCGATCATGAATATCAGACCTGGCTCTATTCGTTTAAATGATGATTTTAATCAATTTGATTTTATCAAAGTAGAAAAAATCTCCTTATTAGCAAGCAAGCCTAATTTTATAAATGAAGTCGAAATCGGATATCTGGAGCCGGTGCCTTTGGTCTCCGCCAATTCTTTACAATTATTTCCTACACTTGTAGATGGGTCCGATATCTTTACCGGTGAAAAATTTAATTTGAAATTAAAGATAAAGTTGAGAAATTTTAATCCTGCCAATACAAATCTTCGTTTGCGGGTGGCTATGAATGCTGTGAATAAATAGAGGCAATCATTCTATATTTGCACCTCAATTTTTTAAATAGTAATGAAAGTAACTGAATACTTCTCGCGTGCCAACGGCAATACCCTAATTTCTTTCGAAGTCTTACCTCCATTGAAAGGCGGTAGTATAGATTCCATCTTCAATATATTAGATCCATTGATGGAATTTCGACCACCCTTCATAGATGTCACCTATCATAGAGAAGATTTTATTTATAAAAAAACGGATGAGGGCTTTTTCGAGAAAATCTCTATGCGTAAAAGACCCGGAACAGTAGTCATTTCACAAGCGATCCAAAACCGTTACGGAGTAGATACGGTGCCTCATATGTTGTGTGGTGGGTTTACCAGGGAAGAGACTGAGGATGCTTTGATCGATATGGCTTATGCTAAAATAAATAATGTGCTGGCATTGAGAGGAGATGCAAGAAAATTTGAAGGGAAATTCATCCCAGAGCATGGTGGGCATTATTATGCATTGGACCTGATCAGTCAAATCAAATCAATGAATGCTGGGAAATATATCGATGCTGATATAAAAGAAGGTGCCAAATCTAATTTTTGCATAGGAGTCGCGGGTTATCCGGAGAAACACTTTGAAGCTCCTAATATGGAAAGCGATATACAATACCTCAAACAAAAAATAGAAGCCGGTGGTGAGTATATAGTGACTCAGATGTTTTTTGATAATAAGAAGTATTTTGATTTTGTAAAACTTTGCAGAGATCATGGAATAACAGTTCCAATAGTTCCTGGCCTTAAACCATTGACCAGAAAAAGCCAGTTGACTTCTATTCCAGCAGCATTTTATATCAATTTACCAGCGGAACTGGTCAGAGAAGTAGAAGCCGCTAAATCAACCGAGGCGGTAAAGCAAATAGGAGTAGAATGGGCCGTAATGCAGGGAAAGGAACTCAAAGCTGCCAATGTACCTTCACTTCACTTCTATACTATGGGAGATAGTGAGACTACCAGGAAAATAGCCACTACTATATTTTAGATCTTTCCTGGAAAAATGTGATCTAGTAAAAATTGGGTTAAATTTTTCAATCGATTGCATGAACAACCTAATTTAGTATAACTTCGTGGATTATACAATCAAAAAAAGTAGAATAATATGAAAAGAAGAGACTTCGTAAAAAATAGTATTGCAGTTGCCGCATCTGCACCCTTAATTGGCAATATAGATTTACAGGCCAGTAAGAAAAATAATATTGGAATTCAAATTTATACCATTAGAGATATACTTCAAAAAGATGCTACTGGTGGTATTAAAGCTATTGCTGCAGCCGGATATAAAAATGTAGAATTAGCGGGTTATAATGATGGAAAGTTCTATGGATTACCTGCCAAAGAATTGAAAAACCTTACCGATGGCCTGGGGATGAAGGTTTTGAGTAGTCATGTAATGGTTGACCCAGTTGGATTTTTTAAAGAAAATAAACTTTCCGATGAGTACCTCAAAGCTTTAGATGATGCTGTGTTCTTAGGCCAGAAATTTATTGTTTGGCCATTCATCATGCCTCCATTTAGAAATGATCTTGATAATGCAAAACGATTTGCAGCTTTGTTTAATGCAGCGGGTGCAGAAGCTAAGAAAAGAGGGCTGCGATTTGGCTATCATAACCACAATTTTGAATTTGCCCCAATTGGCGATTCTAAGACAAATATGTTTGATATTTTCATGAAGGAGACTGATCCAGTTTTAGTATCCTATGAATTGGATTTGTATTGGGTAGTTTTTGCCAATGTTGACCCCATTGCCTTTATTAAGCAAAATCCGGGTCGATTCTCCTTATACCATGTAAAAGATCTTGCCAAAACGGATAAGCGTGAAAGTATAGAGATCGGTGATGGTACTATTGATTTCAATAAAATATTTAAAGAAGGTAAAGTTAGTGGTGCACAGTATTATATAGTGGAGCAGGAAGCCTATCGAACCACTTCTTTAGATGCTATCAAGACTAATTTCAAGCGAATTTCAAAATTGAAATTAGTATAGAATTAATTGAATTCTACAATCCCTACCAGAGCTGATACAATCATCGGCTCTTTTTATTTAAATTTACCTCTTTAGCTAATTTTTAATATTAGAAGTATCTGCTCGTATTGAATCGGTAACACATGGAAAACATCGGGTGACTTCTTGAATAAAAGGCGGAGTGCCACCATATTTTTTAGACACTTTAGTAGCTGAGCCTTCAATATAGAATTTGCCATTTTTAGTAGTCACATATATACTGTCTAATTCCCGGGCCAGAATCTCCGGGGCTATCGTATCTTGTAGATAGAGATTTTCTTTAAATGAAAAATCAGAAGTTTGATTTACATCATATTGTACATAAAGACAGATGGATAAGACAGCTACTAATGATAAAAAATTTGTCATGTATATGGAGACTAATCCCTTTAATGGATTAGTTAAACGAAATGGTACTCAATTCTGTTACAAGAATATTATTAAAAGGTACTTTTTTTTACGACTCATCATCGTTTAAGAAAAGTACTGGTACCGGACTATCAATTATTTCTTTTGATGTAGGGCTGCTTTCAAATATATATTCTAACATACCTCTTTTGCGTTTAAGCACACAGATCAGGTCTGGTTCACCAGCATTTTTTATCAAAGTTTTGATGCCTTCTGTAAAGCTATCATTAGTAAGCTCTGAATGATCAAAGTCATAGTTTTCGAAAATCAATTCGGGTGAATAGGCTACTGAACCGGAGTGTTTGCCAGTGAGATGGACAGAATGTATTTTGGCATTATAAGTGCTGGATACTTCAAGTAAAGGATTGATTACTTCAAAAATACTTTTGTGCAAATTGCGATACATGAAAACAATATTAGTGATGTCCCTGGGTATGTAATTATTAGGAATGGCTATTACTGGTAAGTGGGTAAATTTAATGACGCTACCAGCAACTCTACCTAAAAAATATCTTTCCTCACTGTCTTCCCCTTCTGCTCCTAAAATGATCAATTCCACATTGTTTACCTCAGCTTGTCGGGAAATCACTGTGTAGGCATCACCTTTAGCTATTTTGGATAATATTTTTACTGATGTACTTTTTTTATAAGGAGCTAAAAAACTGTCTAATCGCTCAGTAGCATCATCCTGGATTATCTTGTTTACAGACCTTAATCCTACCATTTTTTCCATAAAGTCTATCACATTAAGCACCATTAAATTGGTCTTCATTTTTTCAGCGAATTTTAATGCGAATTCCATAGTCTGCTTGGTAGCAGGGCTAAAATCAATTACCAGAAGTATTTTTTTCACAGCTTAATAATTTAAATAATGCTTACCAAATGTACAAAAATGTAAGATAGAAACACATGTTAGATGATCCCAAATGTGTAAAAGGATTTAATTTCATCGGGAGTAATATATTACACATTATTGGACATATTATGATACTTTATCAGCTACACCTGTCCAAAAGGCTGGCTTCGACGCATATGTGTGATGAGATATGCTTTAAATTTGGTTGAACTGTTTTATCGATTGTATTTTTTGGATAAATATATCCATGTATGAAGCATACTATTATTTTGGAGTATTGTCCAAAATGCAATTGGCTCTTAAGAGCAGCATATTTTGCTCAGGAGTTTTTAGCATCGTTTGAAGAAAACTTGGAAATTGTAAGTCTCAAACCTAGTGAAATAAATGGTGCTTTTATAATGTATGTGGATGATGTAAAAATATTTGATAGAAAGGAATATGGTGGATTTCCTGAAATAAAAGTATTGAAACAATTTGTAAGGGATATAGTGGCTCCGGAAATAAATCTTGGTCATGCAGATACGCCCTCACATCTTAAGACTTCAAAATGATAGGTGTTATTTTATGTGGTGGTGGTCAGAGCAGTAGAATGGGATAAGATAATGGGTTGCTTCGTATTAAGGATTGGAAAGTTATTTTTTATGTATTTGTGATATTGGAAGTTTTCAAAATTCCTATTTATTTATTCAATAAAAAACCCCGGCAAACAACTCTTCAGCCATTTTTCCGGGGTTATATGAAAAGACTCACTAAATCCGAGTTTATATACAAGTACATTACATCCTATCGACCACAGCCGAAACGATACCAATTAGTACTAAGCAATTATCCATGAAAGACAATCACTTATAATGAGCAAGTTCTTAATTAGGAAAAGTGTACGACTTATTAAAGATGTAAATTAAACAACAAAGGTTGCATGATATATTTTCTTAACATACAACCTTTTGAGTTTAACGATTTGAAAAGATTATCTGTTAAAATACACCCTGGTCGTTCCTCCTTTCAGGGTTAAAGAAGTTTTCATTTCTTTACGTTCACGCAGGTAACTAAGAGTTACTTTATCACCAACTCTTTTTTTAGATAAGAGATCCTTTAGGTGATCATAGTCCTCTATAAATACTCCATCTAAATTGGTGAGTACATCTCCTTTTTCGATCCCAGCTGCTTCGGCTGCTCCATCTTTGATCACATTGGTTACTCTCATTTCATCATTTAAAACGACTCCTATATTGGGTCTTTTAGCTTCACTACTGTCGATTTTTAAATTAAATTCTTTCGAGATATCGTCACCATTTTTTTCTCTTATTTCTACACTGCCATCATCATTTTTTTTCACGATTACTGTTCGCTCCCTATATCCACGATTTGAACCTGAGAAAACAGGAGTATCCCCATGGTTATCATTTTCTATCGTTTCATTAATTATGATTTTAGTCTTTTTGCCAGAACTATCGGCATCTATGTGGATGGTTGTACCTTCTTTATCGTTCCAGTCCACATCTTTTTTTACTGCATCATCCTCCAGAATCTTCTTCTCTATCACTTCATTTCCGTTCTTATCTATCTTTTTTTCGATAGTCACTACTTTTCTTTTCTTTACGGATGTGCCGCTTTGACCTATTGTTAGGCCACTAATAAAGAATACACTTACTATTATTAAACTAAATTTTTTCATTTGTTAAATTGTATTTTTTAAAATCTCAAAATTAAACGATTTTAAAGAATCGGTTTAGTTATCTTTTGAGGTAGAACCACTAAACATAAATGAAGAATTTTTATCCATATCAAATCCAGTTTGCTCTTCTATCAATTTTTTATAATCGTTATACAAAGCGTCTGACTGTTTTTTCCCGTTTACACGAAGGCCTTTATCATCTATCTTAAACTCATAATTTTCACCTCCTTTGATCAATTTGTCTTTTAAAAGGCTTTCTTGAATATAGGTGCTAAGGTTTTTCTTGCTACCCATCCACTTTTGAGCCTTATCCGACTTCCAATTTTCTCCTAATCCTTCGAAATTGTTATCAAACAATTTTTCATGTAATCTCTTTTGCTTCATACGAGTTTCGTCCATTAACTTATGAAGATGATCCTCCTCCATTAATTTATTTAATAATGGCTCATCTAAATTCAACTCATCTAAATGTTTTAGATTGAATTCTCCCATTTTCAGCCTTTGATCTAAGTCAAGAGCTTTCAATTTACTCTTCAATTTAATTTTCATATCATCAGGAAAATTTTCAAATTCCTTCATATCAGCTAATCCTGGAAAACGATAAGCAAATGCCCTGGGAGTATTATGCTCACCCAAATCCATGATGATATCACCTTTATCATTTTTGATAATCAATCGATCTCCATTTATTGCTATTCCCGAACTATCACCATCGAATATCCAATGAATATCATCGTGGCCGTCTGGCCAAATCTTTCCATTGAGACCTTGCCCAAAATTGAAAGCAAAATTATCTTTTGATCCATATCTGAAAATTAGCGGATCCGATTTGTGCCCCGGAAGTACAAATACTCTTGATTTTGAATTTTTGGATCTGCCAGACCTCGGTGCTGCGATTAGTTCATTGTCAGTATCATCATCCGACCATTGTGGTGCTATTGCAGGATCAAAATCATTATATACTCGTGCTCTTTCTCTTCGATCAGGAGTTTCTAATTCTGTAAGCTCCTTTTTAAGTGCCTCAGTCTTTTCTTCATATTTCATATAGTCAGAAGGAGCTATTACCTGATCATTTACCCTCAGCTCTTCGATCTTTTTGTCCCTCAACTGAAGTTCTATTTTTTCTTTGCCATTGTCTTTTGTGATTTTCTCGATCTTTGGCTTAGTCGTGTCAGGATTGGCTCTTGAATCCCACAGAAAAGCAGGGAGAATGGACATATTATTATCTTCAAAATGCATATTGCTAAGCGGCTTAAACAATACAAGAAGAAGTGCCAGGGAACATATTAATATAGGAGCCTGACTTCGACTAATGTTAAATTCGTTTTTCATATTTGGATTGTATAATCTTTGAATGCGGTTAAATAATTGATGTTTTTGAGAGAAGGCCAAGGCAAATACCGGGTTGGGAGATTGTTCTTCCAGGCGTATTAAGGCTTGACTAAGTGCGATTTTTTCTGCTCCTAATCGAATAGCTATATCATCGCAGCATTGTTCCCGAATAGATTTGATGGTGGATGAGAACCACCATACTGATGGATGAAAGAAAAACAAAACTTCAATAAATGTTAAGTAGAAATTGTGTAAATAATCTTTGCGTATAATATGAGCCATCTCGTGAGCAATGATGGCATAAGATTCTTCAATGGTTAATTGATTGATAATACTAACAGGCATTAAAATTAGGGGCTTTAAATATCCAAGTGTGGCGGGCATCTGAGACAAGGAGGTGCCCACTAATTTTACCGGCTTGCAAAGTGAAGATTTAGAATAGATCGTATTGAAAATTGAAAGCAACGTGGAGTTGCTGATTTCTGAGGCAGTTACTCTCAATTTTTCTACCCTACGATAATCGATCATCATATGCAGACTTAAAATAATAACACCAATAGTATAAACCAAAAATATAGAATCCGAATACTGGCTGATTTGATTTACCCATGGTAAGTTAACTGCCGTGCTGGCATTGATAATCACTGGTTCTATTAATCTGCCAGGGGCTGCATTTATATTTAGGACTTCTGGAATTGATCCTTTTAACAGGTTGTATATAAAGATAGTAAAGGTAGAAATGGGCAAAACGGTGAACAAGCATATGCCTACAGCGTATTTCATTTTTGCCGGCAACCCTGAATAATATCTTAAAAAAGAATAGAACATAAAGGCCAATACTAAACCTATCCACATGGAATGAATCAAAGCCCAGGTCCAGGCTGTTAATAAGACTTGCTTGTCTGATAAAATGAAGGCTATCATAATTTTAGTCTGGTTTTACTTTTTATTTTTTAGTTCGAGATTTTGAATATAATCTTTAATCATTTGTAGCTCTTCTTTACTTGCCTTATGATGACCAAGCGCTTGCATTACTAATTTCGAAGCAGAGCCCCGATAGGTAGCATCTAAAAATTCGTTTAAAAGATTTTGCTGGGTCTCATTTTCCTTTACTGCGAATCGATATATATGGGATCGCTGGTCAGTATTTCGTACTAAAAGTCCTTTTTCATGCATGATCTGCATCAGCTTGAGCGTGGTAGTGTATCCTATCACTTGATCTGATACCTCATTAAGCATTTCGTTGATGGCTCTCACAGATAACGGGCCATGTTGCCAAAGTAATTGTAAAATAGCTAATTCACTTTCTGTGGGTTTATTATTCTTCATTTATATATTTTGTAAATACGAATATTTTCGTAATGCAAGTATAGTCATTCGATTCGGCTTTTATCAAAATATATTACGAAAAAATTCGTATATTAATATAAGTTTAACAATTGGGGGTAGAAGAAAATGAGGTAAAGCGCAAACCAAGGGTTGATTTTACACGTATATAAAGGTGAGTAAGTTAATTAACCGAGTTTACATTTATTCTGACGACACAAATGCAATATTGATCTAATTAATGAGCGTTATCAATGAAAGTTTATAATATTTGAAGAGTCTTTACATAATTGTTCAAAAATCTGAAATGATGAATAAAATATTGTGGCACGCAGTTTCTTTAGGAGTGGATGTACATGCCGACCCTTCTCAAGATGCAGCTGTTGTAAAAACTATAGCCTCAGGTACATGGTTTGGCGTCCTAAATGAGATCGATAACTGGGCTTTTGTGATTGGAAAAGAGTGTAGTGGCTGGGTGCTAAAAACAAATATTGCACCTGCTGAGCTTAAGACGCTTCATATAATGCATAGAAATAGTCACCAAATTGGTTATTCAGCCCAAGTGAAGAAAGTAGCCTAGTTTATTTTTAGTTAAAAGGTTTCTAAGTATAAGCCATTTACTTAGGCGAAGTTATTTTTTAAAAGACCAGATCAGATTAATTTTAATTAAAGCCATCCGGAAGCATTAAACAAAATAAATTGTTAGACACTCCCGAATAGGCCTTGCTTTAAAAAAGCACGAATCAATTCCTTACATTTTATTTATTAATCATGATGACCTGGTTCTGGTTCCATCATAAATCCACCATATGATTTATGACCATGTTCACCGAGATCCAGTCCTTCTATTTGAAGAGAGGCTAATAAAGATTAGCAAGATAGCAATACATAACTTCATAGATATTGATTTATATGGTTAGATAATAACCCAATTTAGGAAAAGCGGAATATAAATAGTAATAAAGCTTTAATAAAGCAACGATTATTTGTGATTCCCAGAATATGAAAAAGAGTTCAATTTTGAATGGATTATCTTTGCCATTTTTATGGAATCAACTACTCATTTGATCGACCTACGTTCACTCACCTTACCTCAGCTGGAAGGTTGGGTCGAATCAATTGGAGAAAAAAAATATCGAGCTAAACAAATATATCAGTGGTTCTGGAAAAAAAATGTGACGGATATTCATTTCATGAGTGATTTATCGACAGTTTTTAGAGAAAAATTACTGGAACTTGCCCACACCCAACCAATAGAACTTGATAAGTCACAAATCAGTTCTGATGGTACTATCAAATCACGATTTACTTTACACGATGGCCACAAAATAGAATCTGTATTAATTCCTGTAGAGCAAGATAAAAGGTTTACCGTGTGCGTGTCTACTCAAGTAGGGTGTAGCCTTACATGTAGTTTTTGTGCCACTGGTAAGATGAAAAGGATACGTAATTTGGATGCAGCGGAGATTGTAGATCAGTATTTTAAAGTAAACGAACAATGCCTGGAGCAATTTAAAGCCCCTCTTACAAATGTGGTATACATGGGAATGGGAGAGCCTTTGTTAAATTACAAGGAAGTGATACGCAGTGTGCACCTATTGACTCATGGATCCACAGTAAATATGAGTCCTCGTAGACTGACAGTAAGTACCGCAGGTATAGCTAAAATGATTCGCCAATTGGGTGATGATCAGGTGAGATTCAATTTGGCTCTATCGTTACATGCTGCTGATGATAAAAAGCGTAATGAAATAATGCCCATCAATGAACAAAATAATCTCGAAGCATTAATGGAAGCTTTGGAGTATTTTTATAATAAGACACAGAGTGAAATTACTTTTGAGTACATTGCTTTCAATCAATTCAATGACCATTTGACGGATGCTCAACATCTTACTCAATTATGTAAAAGGAATTTTCCTGCCAAAGTAAATATCATTGAATATAATCCTATTTCCGGGGTCGACTTTATCAAATCACCCAAAGATCGCCTGGATATTTTTGCCAAATACCTTTATACACATGGAGTAAATGTAACTGTTCGTAAAAGCAGAGGGAAAGATATAGATGCAGCTTGTGGTCAATTAGCCAATAAGGATTGATTTTGACTATTTCAAAGATCATTAATAGGAGCTATCTTAGTTAAATTAGTACACGTGCATACTAATATTTAAAAACAAATAGTTGCTATCATATTAACCCATAACACTATGAAATATAATTTACTTATCATTTTACTAATTCCTTTACTAAGCTTTTCCCAAATAAAATATACTAATAAAAAATCTGGGCTGGGAATAATTACAGATATCAGCAATGCAGGAGATGGCAGTAATCGCATTTTTGTAACCAATAAAGGCGGAATTATTACTATTCTGGATCAAGACTATAATACATTGGGTACATTATTTGATATATCATCCAGTATAAATACTACCAGTGAAATGGGCTTACTGGGTTTAGCGTTTCATCCTTCTTTCTCAAGCAACGGGTATTTTTTTGTTAATTATAACCCTACGGGTACCCGAAATACAAGGATATCAAGATTTACAGCTTCCAGTCCTTCAGGAAATAGTACGGTTAACTTAAATACTGAAAAAATAATTCTTACTATCACAGGTGCTCAAAACGACAATCATAAAGGAGGTGATCTGGTTTTCGGCCCTGATGGCTATCTATATATAGGTACTGGTGATGGTGGAGGTGGAGGAGATCCTCAGGGATCTGGTCAAAATGGTAATACATTATTGGCTAAAATTTTGCGAATTGATATAAATACAACAGACCCGTATGTAATTCCTGCCACCAATCCGTTCATAAGCAACCCAAATGTGCTGAATGAAATTTGGGACCTGGGTGTACGTAACCCTTGGAGGATAAGCTTTGATCGGTCTAATGGCGATTTTTGGATAGCTGATGTAGGACAAAACCTTAGAGAAGAGATAAATGTCGAAACAGCTGGGTCTGGTGGGTTTAATTATGGCTGGAATTGCAGGGAAGGAATTAATGGTTACCCACCAAGTTCGTGTCAAAATAATGGTGGCTTTAAAGACCCCATTTTTGACTATACACATTGCTCGGGAATGTGTTCTACTCCAGGATTTGGCAATAGTATCACGGGCGGTTTTGTTTATAGAGGTGAAAACCCAGCTAACGCTTCTCTAAAAGGCTATTATATTTTTGCGGATTATGTTTCTCGGCATGCCTGGATCTTAAAGCAGACTTCCGGAGGCGGTGGTTTAGATGTTAAGACTATTCCAAGACTTACATCCAATGGGATCACTTCATTTGGTGAGTTAGAGAATGGTGAGATAGTAGCCGGGCAGTCAAATGGAGATCTGGGCATGGTAGAGCCGACAATTGCTTTGCCGGTAAGACTCACAACATTTGATGCTGCAGATTTGATTAATAAAATTCAATTGAGTTGGAGTACGGCCAGTGAACGAAATGTACATGAGTATCAAATTGAAAAAAGCAAAGATGGAATCCTGTTTAATTTATTTACAACTCTGCAAGCATTAAATCTAGTTACCGGAAATGATTACAGGTTAGATGATTTACATCCTTTTCCAGGAGATAATTATTATCGATTGAAAATAATAGATCTGGATGGCAGTTTTGAATACTCCGATATGGTAAGAATAAAGTTTAATACTAATAAGGCTATATATTTTAATTTAGCAAGTAATGAAATAAATTTTATTGGTAACTGGAGTGGACGCAGCGAAGAGATAAACGTATTTACGATGGAAGGTCGACTAATAGTTCAATTAAAAAATAGTAATTCTACAGTGCCGATTTCAAATTTAGCCGCAGGTATCTATCTGATCCAGACGGAATTGAATAATGTGCCTTTTGTACAAAAGATTTTTATCCCAAATTGAGCTTTAAGATTTTTCTACGCTCGATGGACAATTGATTTTCATAGAGCTCAACGCTCCATCAAAAGCGCAGATTGAATGCTTTCGTATTCAAATCCTTTTTGAAGGAGATATGTAATTAGCTTTTGTTGATCTTTAAGGGAAGAACTTATTGTCTTTTGCTTAGCCGCTATCAGTTTTTTTAACGTCGCCTGATAATCATCTTCGGCTATCTCCGTCAATGCCTTTTTGATGCAATATTCAGGGATTGCATGTTGCTTTAAAGCATGTATTATTTTAATACGACCCCAATAATTATTTCTAAATTTTCCACGGGCTAGAGCTCTGGCATATCTTTCTTCATCCAACAATCCTTCAGAAATCATCGCAGCGATTATTTCTTCCAGGTTTTCGCCTCTAAATCCTAGCCCTAAACCTTTAGTACGAACATCCTTGTGACAACGCTCCTGAAAATTGCAATATTGGCGCATTAGAGACTTGCCTTCCTCTACTGTAAGACCTACAGCCATCTAAAGGGATAAATATGATTTTAAAGAACTGATTACATCATGTCCTCCAGTCAAATAGATTGTTCTGATTCCAAGTGATTGAGCACTCTCTATATTTTCAAAGGTATCATCAATGAATAATGTTTCAAGAGCCTCGAGGCTGGCATCCTGCAAAACATATTCAAAACAATTAATTGTTGGTTTTCTCCTTCTGATCAGATGCGAATAATATGATCGCTCAAACCAAGAATCAAGAGATGGAGCGTTATAATTTTTTTTCATGTAATTATTTACCCAGTCCAGATGTATTCCATTAGTATTGCTTAGTAAGAAAACCCTATAGCCTTTATTTTTTAGCTCGCTTAGAAAAAAAAGCCTTTCTTCTGGAATATCGATCAGCATGGCATTCCAGGCTCTGATCACTTGCTGAGCATATACATTTGGATGTGCATGTTTGATCAGTTGGTTAATAAAAAGTTCATCTGAAATATCACCTGTTTCATAAACATGAATAGATTTTTCAATTTCGTCAAAAGTGGATTCCATTTTATCCGGATGCCTCATTAATCTTCCCATTTCCTGACGGGTACGACCTGCATCAAGATCTATAATTACATTCCCAAGATCGAAAATAATATTTTTAATGTTGGCCACTGTACAAATTTAGTCAATCCTAAACAATATGATGAATCACTATTTTTTAAGCTGCAATACTTTTAGTAGCTATAGTAGGATTGACCCGATGGGGTAGTGGGCAAATAGGTTCATCACGGGAAGGTTCAAGCCGTTGAATAATGTCTGAAATATTACTCCACCGTTGCAGGGCATATGGAACAGTATCCAACCCAGTTAAAAATTTTAGAATATAAAAATAAATTCCAATTAAATCACCAGCCTGAATAGAGGCTCCAGATGCATTTGTACTCAGTAATAAGGAAGCAGTAATTACACTAATGACTATAAGTTCCATTAGTCCGAAATTTACAGCCTCATGGTCTGAAATTTTTATTTGCCACTTCCGGAGTTTAGAGAAATGGGAATAAAGCTCTCTGCTATTGCCATTTGATAATACATTTACTTGCGCTTCCAGCTCGTCATTTTTAAGCTTTTGTAATTGACGCATTTTTCTTCCGTACCACATGCTTAATAATGCGACTGGTAGCATTACTCCCAAACATAGCCAAACAATAGCAGATTGATAAATAATTAAAAAAATAAGTGACCCGATTATATTGTAGCCTGCTTCAATAACAAAGTATACATCGTATTCTAAGAAATCTATCATATCCTTTGTAAGACTGGATAAGGCACTCTTTTTGCTGACATCATCATTTTTATTTTTGTCAGTTACAAATTTTAAGATGATATCATTGTAAATCTGTGAATATGTACGAGTATCAAGTTTATGTCGAAAAAATCCGATGATCATCCAAATAAAATGGACAATAATCAAAATAAATAGCCAATGGTAACTATGATCTATTAAATCGTTAATGGCCTTGCCAATGAAAAATGGTCTTCCCAATGTACCTGCCATTTCAAGAGAAAATAATAAATAAGTCAGTGCCAGCCTTTGCTTATGCGACCATATGAGTTTATATATTTCTCTTGATTTAAACATATTACTTATCCAATAAAATAAATTGACAGGTTCATTCAAAAGAATGAATTTGTTATTTTTGTGCAGACTTATTTGCCTAGAGAGACCGCAAAAATAGGCTTAAAGTTTAATGGGAAATTTAAAGTTTTTATTAATTACAGCTAAGTGTCTGGTAGCCAATGAAAAAATGGTGTGTTAAAAAATTTAATACTTTAAATTAGTTAATATTTTAACCAGATTCATATACTTTTAAAGTAAAATATTAATAATAAGTAAACTTTAAATTAAATTCTTATTAATTAAATATGAGGACATTTACACCTGCAAAATCAGCATTGATTTTTGATTCTCCTATAATTACTTGTTCAGAGGGCACTGATTTGAATACCAGATATTCTTTCACTCCTTTTGCCCGCTTGGTCGCGAATTCGAAAGTATTGTTTTCTTCATCTAAGCTGGAAGCCTGACCTAGAACGGTAATATTTTTAGTAGGATTTAATTTTAAATAATCTACCAGACTTCTAATGGTTTCAAACGAATATTCCTTAATAGATAAAGCATTATTATTAAAACTAATTTTTCCAAACATTGAAAAATTAGTTAAATCATCTTTTTGTACATCATTTTTATACCGCACTGAATTTTCTTCGAAAGTTCGCTGAGCAGGAATGGGTTTATTATTTGTCCCGGGATTAATTACCAATTGTTTTTTGCTACTTGCAAGGCTATTTTCAGCATGGACATATATTGGTCTTACGATAGGATTAGGTAAATCATTAAAATTAATCTTATTTGCTAAATTGGCACTTTCAATATATATTTCCACTCTCCTGTTACGAGCTCTATTTTCTTCAGAATTGTTTGATGAAATGGGTCGGCTACCGCCATAACCTACCGTCCTGATTCTATTAGATCCAATATTTTTATTGAGCACCAGATATTTTTTTATTGATTCTGCCCGATCTCTTGAAAGTTCCAATAATTCATGCACAGTACCTACACTATCCGTATGTCCTTCAATTCTTATTTTTATACTGGGATTCTCATTCATAATTAAACTGAGTTTATCCAAGTTTTCAAATGATGCAGGTAATACCACAGGCGTGCCCCGCTCAAAATAAATTTGTTTTAAATCTATTTTTTGATCCTCACCTAGAGGTGTCAGGTAAAAATCTATTTCATATGTATTTATTTCAGACTGAGATACTATCGATAAATCGATTAATTGATTTTTACCTATATATCCATTTTTTACGGGTGACAATCTATAGGTACCTTTTTTGTCTATGACTATTTCAAATTTTCCGTCAGGTTTAGTATCGTAAGTATCTGCTGTTCTGGTTTTGGTTAGTCCGTAGTATAAAGTACCATCCAGTGGTTCATTGGTAATGCTATTTATAAAATTGCCCTTTATGGTAATTGCATTTTCTATTTTTTCCTTGAATTCAAATCTTACTCTGAAAATATCACTACTTCCATCTCTGCGTGATGTAAAATATACAAAGGAGCCAGGCTCTACCAATACTGGATTGCTGTCGTCGTACTTTGAATTAATCGGCTCAGGAAGTAACCGGGGCTCTGTCCAATTTGTCCATGTGTAGTCGAGTCGATCTGTAACATATATATCTGTGCCACCTTTACCATTGGGGCGATTACTTGCAAAAAATAGTTTTGTTTTGTCCTGTGAAATAAAGGGTGTAATCTCTCTATGAGGACCATTTACCTGGGGCCCAAGATTCATCGGCTCACTCCAAAGATTTTCTTTTAATTTAAAACATGCATAAAGATCCGCATCGCCATAACCCTGATCTCTGTTAAGTGAAAGTATAATGATGTCTCCATCGTAGCTCATACATATATTGACATCCGTACTATGAGAATAAAAATCATTTACATAGATAGGTGTTGGGAAAGTAAATGATCCATCTTCTTTTCTATCTAAAAAAGAAAAACCTTTATTTGTACTACCATCTGTGTAAAAATGATTGATCACTATCAGTCCATTATCTTTAGGTGCTAATGAGCAAACGCTATTAGGAAGTGCATTATTTAATGGGAATCCCGGATGATAAACCCTGTCAAATAATTCTAGCTTGGTATCGGCTACCATTATCTCTTGATTGATTTGAGATAAAACCGGATCCAAAACTTGCTCTCCGGCTATTTGAGAGTATACATTTTTGAGCATCTCAAAATATTCAGCCTCAGAAAGAGTCTTGGAGATGTCTACATTATCCTGGATTAAAGTACGATTGAAATCTGGAATAGCCACACGGGTAAAGTATAGTGTTTGACCGTCCCTGGTAACTACAGGGGATATTTCATCGTAAACATCAGAATTGATTAATGAATTTAGTTTTTCTAATTTAAACTTTAGCTGAGCCAGGCAAAGATTCCATGCCGCTACAAGTACCATTACCCCAAAGAATTTTACGAATTTCATGTCCCCCCGATACTTCTGCACTTGATTCATAATGAACTATTTATATACTTGTGCATCTTGGTTTTATTGGAGTTCAGCCCAATGTTAGTATTAAGACGCAAATATAAGTAATTGAATATGCTTATTAGTTAATGTCAAAAACTATTCAGATATATATATAGCTGTAGCTATGGAGAATTTATTTAGGTTAATGATTTTAAACTTTGCATGACTAGTCTATAGAACGCTGGGTGTGATTGCCAAGTTTGTCCCGTAATTATTTTTCCATCCTGCACGGCTTGTTTATCTGGAATGTAGTGCCCGCCACAACCCGTAACATCTGACTGTACATGCTCATAACATGTAATTTTTTTTCCAGTGAGGATGCCAGCAGTTACTAAGATTTGAACACCATGACAAATGGCCCATACATGTTTTCCTTGTGCATAAAAAGTCTGCACTAATTTTATTACACGAGCATCATGTCGTAAATATTCAGGAGCACGACCTCCTATGCATAAAATGGCTATAAACTCTTCTTTGAGGGCTTGGTCCAAATCGATATCCGCAGTGACATAATATCCCTTTCTTTCAATATACGTATCCCATCCTGGTTCAAAATCATGAATAACCAAATTAAGTGCCTTTACCTGTGGAGCCGCAATTACAGGAAGATATCCATCTTCTAAAAATCGTTGCTTAGCATATAATACTTCTAAGCTTTCGCCGGCATCACCTGTAATAATTAGAATTCTATTTTTTTGCATTTGATAAATATACAAAATTGGTACAGTGATTCAAGTTGATTACTTTCAATTTTAAAATGAAGGCATGTTTTTTTAGGAATCCAAATCATTTCCGGAAATGGCTCGAGGGAAATCATCTCAAAGAGAAAGAGTTATTAGTAGGGTATTATAAGAAAGGTGCAGGAAAGACAAGCATTACATGGCCAGAGTCTGTAGAACAAACTCTTTGTTTTGGATGGATAGATGGGGTCAGGAGGTCCATTGATCATGAATCTTATTGTATTCGATTTACTCCCAGAAAAGTTAAAAGCATTTGGAGTGCAGTGAATCTGAAAAAAATAGAGGAATTAATTACTCAAAACCTGGTTTATCCTGCGGGAATTGAAATATATAAAAACCGAGATCTGAAAAAAGCAAATCTTTATTCTTTCGAGCAAGAAAAAGAGCCCGAATTAAGCACAAATTATCTAAAAAAATTTAAAGTTAACAAATCAGCATTTAACTGGTTTATGGCATTAGCCCCATCCTATAGAAAGGCTTCCATCCACTGGGTAATGAGTGCCAGGCAAGAGAAAACCAGAGAGCGGAGATTACAAGAATTAATAGTAGACAGTGGCAACAGACTAAGAATAAAATCTATGAGAAGATAGATTTTATCTATTTATTTTTTAACTGCTGCATCAATTCATCCACCGCGGCTTTTAGCTGGTCATCCGTATTTTTTGCTATCCAGTCAGGTGAATTTTCAACAATAATATCAGGAATACACGGGCCAAGTTCCTGATTTTTATTGGTAGCCTTTGTAAACCATCCTCGTAAGGGTAAACGAACAAAACTACCATCCATTAATGCTCTGCCTCCAGTAGATATTACTGATCCATTAGTGGGTGTTCCTACTAATTTACCAATACCCAGTGTTTTGTATGCATGGCTGAAAATCTCCGCATTACTATAGCTTCCTTCATTACATAAAGCGATCGATGGCTTCGTCCACGCAGCATATACTAATCGTTCCCCAATCGGATAATATTCTCTGAATTTTAATTTATCTTTTTCGAGATTATTACTAGCTCCTCTTGGGATTGTGTAAGCGTGTTGTTTATAATTGAGTATTGTCATTAAATAATCTGTCGTAGAGCCCCCACCGTTGTACCTCACATCTATAAGCAGCCCTTCTTTGCCATAGCCAGCTGCGGTAAATGCTCGTTCTACCACTTCAAAGCTTGGGAAATTCATACTTTGTATATGGATATATCCTAATTTTCCACCAGAGTATAGATCCACTAATTTTTTTCTATTGGACACCCATTCTTCATACAATTCTTTGGATATAGATGAAGCCGGTCGTAACACCACTTCACGCTTTTTTCCTGCAGTATCTGTTACATCGAGTAATAATTTCTCATTGGCAGTTTCAGAAAGTAGGGCATAAAAATTTGCCTTAGGGTCTACTTTTTCACCGTTCACACCATTGATCAAATCACCTACCATTAATTTACTTAATATTTTATCTGCAGGGGTTTCAGGGATTATCCGCAACACTCTCATTCCTTCAGCATCAGGTGCCAATTCTGCACCAAGCCAGCCTGTATGATCTTCATTGGTCTCCGTTCTGTCTGCTGCGGTCATTCCCATATGACTTGAATTGAGCTCGCCTAACAGATTATTAAACATATCTCTGAAATCCGTGCTTGTACTGGCCTTTATACATCTTTCTTTATACTTATCGTGCAATTTATTCCAATCGTAACCATTTAAATTTGGATCGTAATAGCCATCCCGGATAGTTCGCCAAGCTTCTTCATATACCTGGGTTCTTTCCTGCGTATAATCTATTTTCATTTTAGCTATATAGGGCAAAGCTTCAGACGAGGAGGACTTAGTATCCATCCTGAATATAGCACCATTGTTTCGAAAATAATACAAGTACTTTCCATCTTTGTCCATACTGATCCTATTTGGATTGCTTCCACCTTTGGTAAGTTCTTTTAGATCGCGACCATCCCATTTTATGCTATATAGATCCCTTCCTTTAGCATCGCTATTATTAGCAGTATAATAAAAGGTATTACCATCTTTCCCAATGATCAAATTGCTTTCATTGCCGGGAAGATTAGTTACTTGTACAAGATGATCATATATCTTTTCAAAATCAATGACAATAGGTTTAATGGTCTTTTTATCCTTGGCTTTTTCACTTTCAGAAGGAGTGGAATCATCCTCTTTCCAATCTTGCTGCGTCTTTTCCCAATCTTCTTTTTTTAGCCAAATAAAATACACATCAGTGCCAGTGGAATAAGATCTCTCAGATAGAAAGCCCAATTTGCTTCCGTCATTGCTCCAAAAAGGATTACTATCTGACCGGGGATGCATAGATATATTAACAGCCTTGATGGAATTGTCTGCTGCTTGAATGAAAACTTCATTATTGAAATTCAAATCAGTTTGGTTGTATGCTATCCATTTATCATCAGGGCTCCATACCACATTATTGGCTGGTGCCCAGGTATCACTTAATATTTTTTCATTGCTGAGTGTCCCCATACTATCAATATCATTTACTATCAGTGTCCCTTTCCCCCTGGTATAGGCAATTTGACGACCATTATTGCTAACTTCCGGATTGCTTTCATCTACACTGGTGTGCGTAATTTGAATGATTTCATGCTTTAGACTTCTGAATATATTTTTTTCGGAGGTATCAGCTGATTTTACTGCATACAAATCGAAATTTCCATTATTGCGATCACTGTTAAAAATAAGTACATTATCATTTAGCCACACGGGCTGATAATCTCTATAAGCGTGATTCGATACGTTGATACTACGAGATTTGTCCTTGTCGGCTTCTGAAATAAATATTTCTCCCCTAATGGAAAATGCGATAAGCTTTCCATTGGGTGAAACGGTAAACTCACCGGCTCCATTGGCCATGGTTTTATTTTCGGTGGGATCCATTCTATCATCAGCATTAATGTCAATGTTTATTTTTTTAATTGACTTTGAAGTAGTGGAATAAGTGTACAGATTCATATCTTTTTCAAAAACGATCGTATTCCCATCCGCTGAAAGATTGAAATGCCTTATTGATTCATCTTTAAAATTGGTGAGCTTTTGGGGCTTTACAGAAGACTTGCCATTTGCATTCAAACCTATTTTATAGAGGTTGTATTCTCCTTCAATACTACTTAAAAAATACAATTCTGAGTTACTGGCCCATTGAGGCAATATATCATTGGTTTCAAATCCTGGCAGTTTATCAAATGTTTTTAATTGGGTGTCATAAATCCAAATATCGCGATCACTACTTCCTTTATAATCCTTTCGGGCTACAGGATTGATATCGCCCCGAACAAAAGCTAAAAACCGACCATTGGGTGAAAGCACAGGATCAAAACCCACAGCATCCAAAATTCTGGATTCTGTCCCTCCGGTAGGACTAATAGTATATACTTCAGAGGGCCTTTCAATTTGACGGAATTCACGATTCGTGGAAAAAATGATTTTATCTTTCTGAGTCCAGCTGCTAATATTATCACTTGCAGAATGATAAGTAAGTCTTTTGGCAGTGCCTCCTTCTGCAGGGATAATAAATATATCATTATTACCCAACCTGGACCCACTAAAAGCTATTGACTTTCCATCTGGACTGAATATTGGATTAGACTCATAACCTTCATGGATAGTAAGACGATTGGCTCGACCCCCGTTGACAGAAACAGTCCAAATATCACCCTGAAAAGAAAATGCAATCATACTACCATTCGGATTTATAGCCGGATCACGCAATAATTCTTGAGCATGAAGAGTGAAACATAATAAGGCAAGAACAGGAATAAATAGATTTTTCATCGTCATTCGATTGTGAGAAGATCACAAAGAAATGAAAAAATAAAATAAAAAATAATGAAAAGTCTAATCAAAACTTGCACTTATATTAAAATCTAGGGCAGAAGATCACTGGCTTTACTACAGGCTTTTTGTAAATCTTAGCAATATAGGATACTCCAAGTTCGTATCCACCTATTCCAGAAGTGCTGGGAGTAGCTCCAGAAAGATTGAAATCATAAGCCACACCCACTTTGAGGTCTTTTAAGCGACCACCAATAATTGCAAATGCGGCATCACCCAGCCTATATCCAATGCCTCCTTGAACAGCAAAGTCTTTTTCTTTATTTACCAGCAACTCCCCTTTCAATTGGCCTGCTACTTCAAAATTGTTTCCAAGCCTGTGAATTACTATCCCAGGGAAAAATTTAAGCAGATCTCCAGATGGAATACTCATGATAGCATGTGCATTCATCAATACTTGCTGCTTGTCTTGAAATGAACTCCCACCTGAAGTGCCTCCTCCTGTACCTCCCTTTCCCAACGATCCGTTTGGCTTGGTCAAATGGTACATGGAAAGTCCCATATTTAATGCAGAGGTTTTATCCTTGTTCAAAGTGGCAGCATATACGATGCCAGCATTGAAATCTGAGTAAGACTTTTTGTTTTTGCCTCCTCCACTACTTGGAAAGGCAGGATCACTAGGATCAGCAAAGCGTGGATTGTCAGTAAAACTTCTGGTGGTAGCTCCGGTCTGAACGCCGATAGACAATACCTGAGTACCTGCTTTATTCATTAATGCATGATACGAACCTCCAATCCAACCAGATGACTTTTTTAATGTAAATGCATCTCCGGCCTTGTCCTGAGTAACAGCAATTCCAAAACTAATCCAATCGTTTTTTCTAAACCCTCTAAACAAAGGTGCATCTATTCCCAACGAAGGAGTCTGATATTTTGCAATAGTAGGCCATTGAATTCTATAATTACCAGTAAGACGAAAGGTGCCATTAAAATCACCAATCAAACCCGGATTCAATGTAAGGGGAGAAAGATCAAACATGGTAAAATGGATGTCCTGTGCTTTACTACCTAATGAAATCACAGTAAGTAGTAAAATCAGAACTATTTTGGTATTGTGTCTTAACATTTGAATGTTTATCGGATCGAAAGATAAGTAGTTTTTTCGGAAACTTTCATGCGGTATTTATACCTTCCTTTCTGAAACGAAATTATACCTTCATTTGTAAGGGATCTAAAAATTTTAGCTAAATGCAACAAATAAAAATCGATTACCAAATCATTCATGATTCCTTTGGCGTTTTAGATAAATTGGAAGGATGATAAAACGTAGGTTATTCATTAGTACAGTATCTTTCTTTTGCATCCATGTTTGTATTTATGCGCAAATAGATAGACACCGGATTGTTTCAAGGCATAATGTGGTCATAAGCGAAATCGATAGCATGGGATCACTCTCAGTGGGTAATGGAAATTTTGCTTTTACAATAGATCCTACCGGTTTACAAAGTTTTCCGGAATTCTATAAAAATGGTGTTCCTTTGGGAACGCAATCGGATTGGGGCTGGCATAGATTTCCTAATGATTCCCTTTTCACCTTTGAAGAAACTTATAAGTCTTACCTATTGAATGGAAGGAATGTCTCCTATTCCGTACAGGGACATGAATCGGATAGAAAGAACCGGGCTACCGATTATTTCAGATCTAATCCACATCGGTTACAGTTGGCTAATATTGGCTTTGAAATGGTAAAGACAGATGGTAAAATTGCCCACATTGATGATTTAAAAAAAATACACCAAATATTAAATCTTTGGAATGGAGAAATCAAAAGCGCATTTGAAATAGAAGGAAATAAAACCCAGGTGATAACGCTGGCAGATCCACATAGAGATGCTATTTCATTTAGGGTAAAAAGTGATTTAATTAAAAAAAATCTGTTTAGTATAAAAATACGAATTCCAGTGCCCACAGGTGCCTGGAAGGATGTCGGACTGAATTGGGAAAATTATCAAGGATTATCTACAAACCTTATTTCAAACAAACATGCTGCACAAATTGAGGTAAAAATTGATGAATCCATTTATTACATTCGTATTCATTGGCAAGGAAAAGCCAGCATTTTGGCAGAGGGAAATAATACTTTCTCTATTACACCTGGTAGTTCAAATGACTTTGAATGCACCATTGAATTTCAAAAATTTATTGGAAAGAAATCAAATCCAGGGTTTAAAAAAACAAGTATTGCGAATAGAATCGCCTGGAATAATTTTTGGAAATCAGGAGCTTTTGTAGATTTTTCAAATTGTACCGATGTGCGTGCTTTTGAGCTCGAGAGGAGAATGGTGCTTTCTCTATATCTCACGCGTATTCAGACTGCTTCTGATAATCCTGCTCAGGAAACAGGACTTACTTATAATAGTTGGTATGGCAGACCACATATGGAAATGCATTGGTGGCATGCAGTGCATTTTGCCTGGTGGAATAGAACAGCATTAATGGAAAAAAGTATGCAATGGTATTTTAAATCATTTCATAATGCCCGGGTTCTTGCTTCCCGCCAAGGGTATAAAGGAGTACGTTGGCAAAAAATGACCGATGGGGAGGGAAATGAGAGCCCTTCCAGTGTAGGCTCATTTCTCATTTGGCAACAACCTCATATTATTTTCATGTGTGAACTATTGTACGGGCAAAATCCATCATTGAATGTATTGAATAAATACAAAGAATTGGTATTTGAAACTGCCGCATTTATGAGCGATTTTTTAGTCGGGGATTCATTACATCATTATCGATTAGGCCCAGGAATTATTCCCGCTCAGGAAAGTCATGATGCTTTAAGTACTATCAATCCAACTTTTGAACTGGCTTATTGGAAATATGGCCTTGAAGTAGCTAATCATTGGCGAGAAAGATTAAAACTGCCCTTACATAGTGAATGGAAAAATAAAGTGGACAGACTCTCACCTCTTCCTACTAAGGATGGATTATATCTCGCTGCACTATCTGCTCCTGATAGTTATTCTAATGAAAAATATTTGAGAGATCATCCTTCTGTATTAGCAGCTATAGCCTGCTTGCCTGAGTCATGCTATTTGGATCCTATAATTATGAAACACACTTTGGATACCATCATGAAAAAATGGAATTGGGCCTCCACGTGGGGTTGGGATTTTCCAATGACAGCTATGGCTGCAACAAAATTGAATGAACCACAAATTGCAGTCGACGCTTTAATGATGAATGCTCAAAAAAATACTTATCTGTTGAATGGCCACAATTATCAAGATGGTCGGCTTACTATTTATCTTCCAGGTAATGGTGCTTTACTAGCAGCCATTGCTACTATGTGCAAAGAATCAAACGGCATTTCAAATCCCGGATTCCCTAAAGGTGGAAAATGGAATGTGATTTCGGAAGGTTTTTAAAATTATTTAATTTACTGTTTTATCCATTTACCTGCAGCTGCCCAATTGGTTCCTTCCAGTTTCACTAAATATAGCCCCCTAATATATTTATCTGATGCTAAACTCATTAATTGCTTGCCTCCAGTTATATAATTCTTCCGATCTTCAAAGACTTTTCTTCCCTGAACATCGTATACTTGTATTCTGACTGATTCATTAGCATTAGATACAAACTCAATTTGTACATTTTCACCGCTCGAAGGATTTGGAGAAATCGTTAACAGGTTACCACCAGCATCCCTTGATTTAATAGTGGTAGTAATAGCTTGCGTACTGTCAATTACAATTTTTTCATCCCCAGCCTGATAAAGTGTAAATAAAAAATAGGTTATCATCATCTCGTCAGTCGTAGCTTCACCGGAAGTAACTTGTTTGGGAGGTGTGTTTGGGTTTTCCGGATTATTTGTGGTGTTGTCATAGACCGCCTTGGAGTAAAGAAATGTACCAGCAGGGAGGTATTGAATCATAGGGAATTGATAGACCCCCTGCCAGTGAAAATCCCACTCAGGAATATCTATCAAAGGAATAGTTACATTTCCCGGAGCCACTGCCCAGGTTTTAATGGATTGTCCCAAGAGGTGCATATGCGGAGCTACTCCAATCAAGGATGCATCGAAGGGTAAAAAGAATTGCTCATTAAAAGTTTTTACCGAATTGGCCGGAATCACCATAGGGCCATTGGTGAGGTTGATCTCATGATTTAGAGCTGGAACCAGGTATGCTTCTCGTTGTGGTTGGTCGGTTAATTTAAATTTTACCCGGGTCTGATCTGTCATTCCTTTAGAACCTGCAGGATAATGAACTTGAATAATAATATTGCTGTGTGCGGGTAGTTTCATTCCAAATCCTTTTGGCAAAGTGAACGGCCCTGATCCAGGAACCCATGCTCCCAATAACTCTGCATCGTTGGTGCCTGCGCCACCAAAGCAAACATAGCCTGGTCCAGGCTCTTTTGCATCCAGGCTGTAACTTTTAGTTCCCTTATCTCTAAATACCAATACATGGTGAACTATGGAAGGATCGCCTGGGATACATTCAAATTCAGTCATCCACATGTCTTTACTTAATTGAGTACTATCTGGAAAACATCTATATTCATCCACTTCGCTGGTAACGGTATACTTAGGCATGGTGATGATAAGATCAGGATTTGTTATAAATCCCATATTATCATAAACAGGGGCCGCAGGGGCTTTACTCAAATCTCCTGAAGGAGCACCCGCATTTACCCAGGATACAAATGCATTGATAGCTGACTCAGAAAGAGCACGATTAAAACCATGTCTTCTGTAATTATTATCAGGAGGCCACGGCGGCATGATCTTTTCTTGAACACTGGATCTGATCCCAAACCTTTCAATAAAAGTTGAATTGTATGTCATCAGTGAAAAAGGAGCTATCCCACCACTATGATGACAAGAGGTGCAGTTTTTATAAACAAGATTTGCGATTTCACCACTCCATGTAGGTGATTGACCATACATGTTTAAGGTTGCAATACTGAGGAAGACTAGAACTATGGATTTAAGCATGAGTAATTATCAAACGCAAGATAGCGGGGTTTAGATAATATATTCCTTTCTTTTAACTAAGGCATACCAATCATTTTCTAAAGGCAAATATCCTTGATCATAACAAAAGTAATAGGAGTGTCCACTTTTGGTAGTATAAAGATTAGTAAAATATTCAAATTTAAATCCTTTTTTCAATAAGTTTTCATGGGTCACTTTACCTTTTCCTTCGGGGTTGAATTCTTCTAAAATGCGCCTGTTTTTTCTAAGTGTATTATTTACGTTACGCATAAGATTGGTATGATCACTGTTCAATTTATTATTATAGGCGCTTCGGCACTGATCGGAGCAGAATTTTTTATCAGCTCTACCAATTATTTTATCGCCACATTCCAGGCATTTTGTACTCATTCTCCAAATATAAACATTTTTATAGTCGTATGATACCGGTTAGTTAATGCTATGGCTAAATCATTACATGAAATCATAGCTTTTGATTAAATTTGAAATATTCAACTTGTTTAAAATTTATGAAAATCAGACTCCTTCTTGCAACCTTAGTCCTTGTCAATGCTATCGAAGCCCAAGTAAATCCCAATCCTGTCAATAATACTCCTCGTACTCAAAAACCTGTGATCATGGGGAAAAACTGGGTAGCAATTACCGGCAAGCCATTAGCTGCTACAGCGGGATCTACGATTTTTCAAAAGGGGGGTAATGCGGTAGATGCAGCTTGTGCCATGATAGCGGCCACCTGTACAATGTTTGATGTGTTGAGCTGGGGGGGTGAGACCCAGGCATTGATTTTTAATCCTAAGACGAAAGAAGTGGTAGGAATTAATGCTTTAGGAATTGCGCCTACTGGAGCAACGGCTGATTTTTTTAAAGACAAAGGAATGAAATATCCACCCGCTACCGGGCCGTTAGCAGCTGTAACTCCCGGTACTCCAGGTGGTATTATGACCATGCTGGCTAATTATGGGACGCTGAGTTTAAAAGATGTTTTATCTCCAGCTATCCAATTGGCGGAAGGGTTTCCAGTAGATTATGATTTGTATAGATCAATGGAAAGTAATAAAGAAGAGATGATGGGTTGGCTTTATACAAAAAAAGTTTTTTTTAGCGATGGGAATACTTTAAAACCAGGTGATCTATTAAAACAGGCAGATCTGTTAGTCACGTTAAAAAAATTAGTGGAAGCGGAACAAATTGCGCTAAAAAAAGGGAAGTCTAGAAAAGAAGCCATCATGGCTGCCTATGAAAGATTTTATAAGGGAGATATTGCTAATGATTTTGTTAAAGGTACTCAGGAACAAGGTGGCCTTATTACAAAGTCAGATCTCGCTAAATGGAAAGTAATCATAGAGACCCCATTAAAAACAAATTATAAAGGTATAGAAGTATACAAACTAAGGGAGTGGCAACAAGGTCCAGTATTGCTTCAAAATCTAAACATGCTGGAAAATTTCGACTTGCAAAAAATGAAATACAATAGCGCACAATATATTCACATACTCTATCAAGTGATGAATCTTGGTTATGCTGATCGGGATTTTTACTATGGAGATCCCTACAATGGTCCAATAGAACCCATCAGGGGATTACTCTCAAAGGAATATGCCAAAAGCAGGATAAAGCAAATCGATACTGCAGCAAATGATGCCAATACATTACCTGGTGATCCCTATCCATTTGAAAATAAAGTGAATCCGTATTTACATCTTTTAGACCAAATGAAAAAAGCAAATTCCTCAGTGCCACCATACGATGAAGAATTTATTAAAAACTTTTATGCGGGTACTACTTCAGTTACTGCTGCTGATAAAGAGGGCTGGGTGGTAAGTGTAGTACCCAGTGGTGGTTGGGTTCCTGTATGCATTGCTGGGAATACGGGAATTGGCTTGAGTCAAAGGATGCAATCATTTGTCCTGGATAGTGCAGAGTGTCCATTCAATGTGGTCACACCAGGGGCAAGACCAAGGGTGACATTAACTCCAACGATTGCTTTAAAAAATGGAGCTCCCTATTTGGCATTTGGAGTGCAGGGAGGGGATAGTCAGGATCAAAATTTATTGCAGTTTTTCCTGAATGTGGTAGAGTTTGGTATGAATGTGCAGGAAGCATGTGAAGCATCCAATATCAATAGCTACCAAATGAAAAGTGCTTTCGGTGATCATGAAAAAATACCGGGCAAGATCATGATCAATGCTTCAACTCCACAGACAGTAAGAGATGAATTGATTCGAAAAGGATATACCCTGGAAATACTTCATCGGACTTCAGGGCCAATTACAGCCATATATTTTGATCAAATCACCAAAACGATTTGGGGCGGTGCAAGCAATCACGGCGATGATTATGGTATCGGATGGTAGACTTTTTTATGCATGTCTGAAACACGGACTAAAAAGATTAAATTAAAAGATGACGCTGATTTATGAATGACAGTTCATCAAAGAGAAATATTTACATCTGTAAAATCTCTAAATCCGACAAATCTCTGCCTTCCCATCTGGCAGGATTGGTTCAAACAATGTATTTTTCTTTTGCAAAATGTCTAATCACACCATAAGTGATTAAAAATTGTGCAGCTAGATAAGTAAGCATAATGATAAAACCTGAATACGGAATAGGAAATTTAAACCTATTGTAAGCCAATACACTATCACTTGCCACAAAGAGTAAAGATCCCATCACGATAATCAAATTATTTTTTGTAATAGCATGGACACTTCGCCAACTGTACCAAGCCATTAGAGTCAGCACAACTCCATATATAGTGACAGGAATTTTCAGGGAAAGGCCCATATCAGGATACAGCAAAGTCATAAATAAGCCCAAATAAATAGCATACAATATTGACCAGTATTTTGAAATTTTTATTTGACCAAAATTGGAGAATAAAACAATATAAAATATATGTGCTGCGAGAAATGCCGCTAATCCCAAATAAAACATGAAGGGTAAACCATATCTATATTCTGATAATAAAAATATGTCTCCGAATAAACTAAAAACCAATGCCAGAGATAATAATCGATATCCCAAGATCTCCTTCTGCGAACTGGGTCTGATGAGCCCAACGACAACAAATAAACTTAATACCAATAGTGGCTTAGTAAAATCCGTAAGATTGTCCTGTTGATTAAGAATTGCGCCCAAGTGCAAAGCACTCAGGATAAAAAAAGGAATATACCACTTTAAAGTAAGACTACTCATTTTTTACACGATCCATGGTTTCCTTTGCTTTGCTGGCGAACTCAGTAAAAAGTGGTTTTAAATAAGAAAAGGCCGCTCTAGATTTATCTGGCAAAGTAGTCAATGCTGTGTAGGTGTAACTTGCTTTTTTAGCAGACTCGGGAATAAATTTTACCTGATCAGCAAACCACATTCCATAGCTGAATAATAAGAGAAATATCAAACTAAGCGCCACACCACCAAGTACCTGATTGAAAAAATTAATCTTGATAGCTTTCAGCAAATCTTCAAATCTATTTCCCAAAAATCGAATTAGAAATAAAGTCAATACGAAAGTCAAAGCAAAGCCTAATAGAAATATCAGTGGACTATTGCTGCCTGATACTTTCTCAAGACCTTTGACTAAATAAGGGGAAAGCTTCAATGCTGCAAGTAATCCTATAAAAATCGACACAATGCCAAATATGGTCTTCACAATACCCTTGGTAAAGCCGAGATAAAAGCCATATACAGCAATGAGGGCAGCTAAAATGTCTATTGTCATGAAGGTAAAATTAAATAGTTAGATTGAACCGTCAATAATAATGTTAGAATATCAAAAGAGGAAAAGAATTCGACGAAACACAATTTTAAAATATAAAAATTAAAATATGTCTAAAAACTTGCATAATGATGCGAATAGTTATAATTTCATATTTTGTGAAACAGATTTGTACCATTTTATTCATTTTGATTTTCTCAGGATTACAAGCTAATTCTAATCCTGATTCAAAGGATTTATATATCCCTTCTTTTACTGTTGCTAGTGATACATTACCGGCTGTATTTATGATTGGACAGTTCACAGACCCTTTTGAAAAGTTAAATGCCACTAACCAGACTTTACTGCAAGTTTGCCAAAACGATGTTTACCTGGCTTATGACAAATGGTTGCACATGTTGGGAGATTTAGAATCTGTTTCAGAATCAGTAGGCTTGTCTTTGAAGGGTTCTAAGTTTTGGTTTTCAGTATTCTGGAATGGAGATGGTACTATTAAACATTTTGCCTTCTTTCCAAAAAACGGATCGAAATCTATTGATCAAAAGGTTCTTATTGAAGTTCTTCAAACATTTATTAATAATTATAAAATGCCAGTATCTGCTGATGCTGCCTTTTACAATTATGGAAGTGCTGCTTTCCCTTTGCCTGATAGAAGCCCGGTAGCAAGGAAATCTTAGTAATTATTTGCTATTCCATTCTTTAGCCTTTGCCTCGTATTCTTTCGAGTTGGGCAATGGTGGCAAAGACTTCAGATAATTATATAATGCTTCAATTTCACTATCATCATGAGCTGCTATTCCAGACCAGGGCATAAATTTATCTTCTAATATTTTGCCTTCCGGTGTTTTACCACCTCGCATAGTCTCTTTGAATTGAGCAAGACTCCACTTTCCTATATTCCCGGTAGGGGTGATATTAGTCGGTGGAGGGGATATAGGATCAGGTGATACACCACCATTAAAATGTTCACCGTGACATTTTGCACATCCGATATAGCGGGTGATATAGGCCCCATATTCTTTTGAAGTAGAATGTTCAGGAGCTTTTATCGATTGCACAGCATTATGGTCTATTATATCATAGGGGTACATATCTCCAAAAGCTCCGGCACCCGCCAGTATTTTGGCAAACATGGTAAAATTAGTAGAGCCTAGAGGCTTTTCTACTTTCTCCACAGTCTTCAGATATCCGATTAAACAGCCCAGATCTTCATCACTCATTAGTCCGATACTTTCAGATGGCATCACCATCACGGGTTGCCCATTTGGTTTCGCCCCGTGTCTCAAAGTCCTAATATAATCTTGGTCAGTATATTTTTCTGTATTTGATCCGAGAGCCCTGGTAAGATTAGGGCTAGACATGTATCCTAATTGAGGATCATTAAAAAAGGGCTGGCCTGCAAGGTCATTTCCATGGCAAATGCGACATTCCACAGAAAGTACTTTACCTCTTACCAGCGAAGCACTATCATTTAGTATTTTGATTTCTGTGATAGTTGGAGTTAAATTCCTTTGTGCTCCATTTTCAAATTTTGATTTGAGATAAAAGGCACTGATAAGGCCAATTAGTAGTACGGCTCCTATAATGATGCCAATCCATTTTAAAATTTTCATAGTAATACTGCGTTTATAGTTAATATATTGGTTTCAAAGATATTGCAGAGTTTTACGCTTACTATGATCAGATCAGCGTAATCTTACTAAGTAGTTCTACGTAAATGTAGATAAAAAATGTTTTTTATTTAAACTATATTTCTTTTACACGCATTTTTTTGTAATCAATTTGCATGTCTTTGCCGGGATGTAATTGAATGCCGATAGGCCCACTATCTGGTATTTTGTCTGAGGTGTAAGTCATCACCATTTTATTATTCAACCATACGGAATAGGTCTTGTCTTTTATTTCTATTTTTATTTTATTCCAATCCTTTGGTTTAAGGATCGCAGCTACTCCCTTGGCTTCTACAGGATATCCCATACCAGGTATATATGGCGACGCAGTCATATCTCTTTTTAAGGAGCCACTTATGCCAATTTGAACCTGATCACTTTCTGATCTTAAAAACACACCAGAATCGACCGTACCTCCCCCCATTTTAAATCTGGTTTCAAAAACAAAATTTTTATAGTTTTTATTGGTCCAAAGAATAGAGCCTTTTCGATCGGGACTGCTTTGAATATGCAATACACCCTTTTCGTTTTTATACCATATATTATTATCAGGTACTGTCCATCCTTCTAATGAATTGCTTACCAAAAGATTGTTCCAACTTTGTGAAAAAGTAGTGGTAGAAAACCCAACTATTAAAATAATAATTAAAAAATATTTCATTGCATTAAGGTAAAAAATAAAAGTGAAAATCAAAGTAGTTAATTTACAAAACCCATCAGCCAGGCCGAAATAAGTCCGGCATATGTGCCTATTACATGACTCAGGACTGCCAATAAGACGCCTACAGGTGCTAAAGAGGGATGGAAAGCAGCGGCAACGGCCGGAGCGGTGGCAACACCCCCGATATTAGCCTGACTTCCTACGGCTACAAAGAAAAAGGGAGCCTTTATAAATCGTGCTACAGCTATCATTATTATAATATGAATCAACATCCAGATAATAGCCACTAGTAAAAGTCCCGGATTGGCACCAACAGAAAAAAGGTTGAGCCTCATCCCTATAGTCATAATCAAAAAGTAAATAAAATAGGTGGCAAAATCTGTACTACCCAACTTTTCCAATTTCCGGATACGAGTAAATGAGAGTGCAATCCCCAAAGTGGTAGAAATTAGAATCAGCCATAGGAATTGTGAAGAAAATGGCTCCAGGCCATGATGAACCAACCATTCTTTATGAGGTAAAAATAATTTATATATAAAAGCACTTAAGGCGTGAGCTACTGCAGTACCTCCAAACCCAACAGCTATGATGATTGAAATATCCTTTAAGTCAGCTGGTTTGTCTTTGGTTTCTTTGTATTTAAGTATGTTTTCCCTTACTGCATCTATTGATGAAGAATCTGCTTTCAACCATTGGTCTATTTTTTGAGTAATACCTGCACCATAAAATAAAAATGCTGTCCAGATGTTTGCCACCAGAGCATCTATAACCAGAATGATGACAAATAACTCTTCAGAACAGCCGTAGATCTCTTTCAATGCTAATTGGCTGCTGCTACCGCCAATCCAACTCCCGGTAATAGTGACCAATCCCTTCCAATAGCTTTCGTTTTGAGCTAAAGTATGAAAGGATACAGAAAAATTATCTACCAATGCAAGGGCAATAGGGCCCCCAATAATGATTCCAATGGATCCGGAAAAGAAGATAATCAATGCTTTTTTGCCTAAACCAAATATAGCTTTGAGATTAGCTGTAGAAAGTAGTAGTACTAGTGCTGCCGGTAATAAATATTTAGTTGAAAATGAATATAATGAAGAGGATTCACCTTGGATGATGCTAAATGAATTAAGTAATCCAGGTATTAAATAACAAAATAATAAAGGAGGAACAATTCCAAAAAGTCTGGTCCAAAACTTGTGCTTGCTATCGGAAACGATAAATAGCAAACAAAGAACTACAGCGAACAAACCACCGATAATGGCATCATTTTCAATCTTGAAATCAATCACGCAAAGGTATTAAAAACAAATTAGGCTTAAGGTAACGATATCCTTAGAATTGGATTATATCACCAAATGAAATGGTGCCTGTTTTTTTCACCAATACATTTTGGCCAAATAGAACCTTATTTTCATGAAGTCGGTATTTTACAAGTGTTGCAGTAGGTTCATTACCAGCCAGGGCAGTATGCTGATCGATATTGGGTATAATACATCTTTTACAAGGTTTCACGCCTTCAAATAATGCATCATTGATTTGAAAATTTTTAAACTCATCTTCCTGATGTGGGAAACCACCTGTAAAAACAAGGTTTGGTCTAAATCGATTTATAGTAATGGGCGTCTCCAATTTATTATTGAGATTATCCAATGTTGACTGACCAAGCAGCAGGATGGGGTAACCATCGCTAAAGGATGTGATATCGCCTTTAGTAGCATACTTTTCGTCTATTTGTCTCATGCAGTCTTCAGGCATATACACCAATTTGCAGGTCATGCCTAAGAGTTGGGAAAAATCATTGCTTATTTTCTTATCAATTTCTATGGAGAGGCATTCATCTTCCCATATAGTTACCGAAAGACGCTCAGCGTCATTGATTTCAGTATTAGTCAATAAAGGGACTAATATTCTTTGATCGGTAAACCTCTTTGAAACGATCAATTGGTTATTCTCTATGGAGATATCCAGTAAAGCCAATGCGGCGTTTTCTCTTTGACTTATAAATCGATTTCGCTCATCTACCAGCATCCAGCGCCGATCGAATGCAAGCCCTCTTTTTTCTACTAAAGTATCCTTAACTCGTATACCTCCACAAGATTTGATAGGATATATAAAAAGATCAGATACGGTCATGCTTTATGGATGAAACTGGCTACCAATAAGATAAAACAAAGCGCCCATCAATGCAGATACCGGTATAGTAAGGATCCATGCCCACAATAAATTTATAGTAACTCCCCAGCGTACTGCGCTCAAACGTTTTATCATACCTACTCCGATAATACTTCCTGTAATAGTATGTGTAGTGCTTACCGGGATACCAGAAATACCTGTACCCCATAATGTTATGGCCCCAGCAGTTTCTGCAGCAAATCCTTCAAAGGGAGTGAGTTTTGTTACTTTGTGGCCCATTGTTTTTACAATTCGCCAACCTCCCATCATAGTACCCAGCCCAATTGCTAAATAACAGGCAAAAGGCACCCATTTAGGAATTGCATGCATATCTGTAATTAGCCCTTGGGACAACATAGCTGCGGCAATTAGACCTACCACTTTTTGGGCATCATTTCCACCATGCATCAAACTGAAAGAAGCCGCAGACAATACTTGTAATTTTCTAAAAATTTTATCTACTCGTTTTGGACCCCATTTTAGCCATTTTGTAATATATAACATTAATAACGAGATAAAATAAGCAACCAACATACCAATCAAAGGGGCCAGCACTATAAACATCATGATCTGTTTTATCTTATCATTTGCTATAGCGTCAAATGTACCCGCGCGAGCAATACCTGCTCCAGCCAAGCCACCTATCAAAGTATGAGAAGAGCTGCTGGGTATGCCCCACCACCAGGTAAGCAAATTCCAAATGATTGCCGCTATAAGCCCTGCCAAAACTACCATCAAAGTAATATACTCACTATGAACAGTCTTAGCTACAGTATCTGCTACTTTTAATTCGAAAATAAAATAGGCTACAAAATTGAGTGTGCCCGCCATGAGTACGGCCTGCAATGGAGTAAGCACCCTTGTAGAAACTACAGTAGCTATGGAATTAGCTGCATCATGGAAACCATTTACAAAATCGAAGGCTAGTGCTAAAACAATTATCACCACAAGCATAGTCGTCATCATACTATACTTTTATGAGTTTTTTATCAATATACTTTCAATCACATTGGCTGTATCTAAACAAAAGTCTACAGCTTTTTCAAGATTTTGTAAAATCTCTTTTTTCTTGATCAGTTGGATGGCGTCCTTTTCGTTTCTAAAAAGCTCTGCAATGGCTTCATTGTGAATATTATCTGCCTGCTTTTCAATATCATCAATTTTATCAATTGCCAAAAGGACCCGGGCAGGATCTTTAGAGCCTTCTAAAGATTTTAATGCGATATCGATTTCTAAAATAGCTTCCCTGGCAAGCCTTGCCAAAGCTACAACTGCCGGGCTCAACTCATCCATTTGGTATAGCTTAACCCTTTTTGCCGTACCATCCATAGTGTCTAATATCGTATCCATGCTGGAAGCCAATTCATGAATGTCTTCCCTGTCAAAAGGAGTAATAAAATTGGCACTTAGTTCGCTGAAAATGGTATGGGTAATTTCATCTCCTAAGGTCTCAAATTCGTGCATCTTAGCAGCGTACTCTAGTCGATCCTCAAAGGACTCGTCTGAGAATATTTTTTGTAACAAATCACCAGCTTTAATAAGATTAGCACTTGCTTTATTAAATTGTATAAAAAACTTCGAATTTTTAGGTACGAGAAATGTCAGTATCTTGGTTAGATTCATACTTCAGATTGTTTACATTTTATGATAAATCTAAGAATGCCAATGTTAAGTTAATATTAAGTATATGAATTGGGTAATAATTTGGGAATCTCCTTTTGAAATAGAAGCGCAAATGATTCAGCAACTACTTGAGAGTCATGCCATTCCGGTGCAGGTACTCAATCAAAAAGATACTTCTTATATATTTTTAGGAGAAGTGAGATTGTTAGTGCCCGAAAATTTGTTAGAAGATGCCCGTAAGGTATTGACTATTAATGACTATCTCCATGATCGTGCTGCCCTTAATTAAAATGTCTAATTTTAACTGTCTACCCGACTTTGTCAATTAATAATTACTTTTGACTAGGTTGTGATTCATACCATGACAAAAAAGCTAAATCTTTCCATTTATTCATCTCTCCTTGATGCTAAAAGACAAGGCGATAAAAAAATTGGAGTACTCATAGATCCCGACAAAGTAAGGCTGGGCAATCTGGATAGAATACTCAAATCTTCTATTGCCAGTGGTATAGATTATTTTTTGATCGGAGGTAGCCTTATAGTAAATAATATGTTGGATCATTGCCTGGATATTATCCGGCAGGCATGCAATATCCCCTTGATTTTGTTTCCTGGTAATTCCTTTCAACTAAGTGATAAAGCTGATGCTATTCTTTTATTGTCACTGATATCGGGCAGGAATCCAGATCTTCTGATTGGGCACCATGTGATTTCAGCACCTTTCCTGAAAGTCAGTCCATTGGAAATAATTTCTACTGGATATATTCTCATTGATGGGGGTGTAGAAACTACTGTTTCTTACATGAGTAATTCAAGGCCAATCCCTGCAGATAAATCAGATATTGCATTGTGCACAGCACTTGCAGGTGAAATGCTTGGCCTTAAAATGATATACCTCGAGGCAGGTAGTGGAGCAAAGCACCCGGTTTCGTCTGAAATTATTGAGAAAGTTTCAGCTAATACACAAGTACCAATAATCGTGGGTGGAGGTATCAAAACTCCTGAGAAAGTACGCTCAAATCTACAGTCAGGGGCCGATCTGATAGTAGTGGGAAACGCTTTTGAAAAAGATCCGGGTTTGATTCATGAAATGGCCGATGCGGTTCATACTTTCAAACTTGTAAAGACCTACTGAAGGTTTTATGGCACTAACTGGAATTGTGATTAAATCAACAGGTAATTGGTATCAAGTCCAATCGGGAAATGAAATATTTCAATGCCGAATAATAGGTAAGTTCAGGCTTGATGATAAAATATTGACCAATCCTTTAGGAGTAGGAGACCAGGTAGAGTTTGAACTGGAGAAAGATAATAATGGATTGATTAAAAAAATACTTCCAAGAAAAAATTATATAGTACGACAATCACCCAGACAGAAACATCACCTGCACATGATTGCAGCAAACATTGATCAGGCCATGCTGGTAGTCACTTTGCTACAGCCAAATTTCAAGCAAGGTTTCATAGATCGGTATCTGCTCATGACAGAGCCTCAAAATATTCCTACGGTAATCATTATTAACAAGAGTGATCTTTTTGAAGCGTACGAAAGTGAGTTATACGATGAGCTAAAAAGTATTTACGAAGGTATAGGTTATCTGATCTTAAAAACATCTTCAGTCACCGGGGAAGGAATGGAAAAACTTAAAAGCATTCTTTCAAATAAAGTAACCATAATAGGTGGTCAAAGTGGAGTAGGTAAGTCTACCCTGATTAATTATTTGCAGCCCCATCTTGATTTGCGCACTACAGATATATCAGAGCATAGTGGAAAAGGAACCCATACCACTACTTTTGCTGAGATGTATCCATTAGATTTTGGCGGTCAACTTATAGATACTCCCGGGATAAAGACTCTTTCATTTAATAATCTTAGCCCCATGGATGTGGCACATAATTTCAGAGAATTTTTTCTACTTGCCAAGAATTGTAAATATGGTGATTGTATTCATAGAAATGAGCCCGGTTGTGCAGTAAAGGCAGACATTGGGAAAGGGATGGTACACACCAGTCGATACGAGACTTATCTATCCATTCTAGAGGAGATTGAAAGCCAAAACTATTGGGAGTTGCATGAAATGTAAGATGGCTATGGGGCTGCTTTCCATTTTTCTTTTCGAATAACAAATTCAAAATTCATTTTTTTTTGTTCCCCATAATATTCTACTTCTATTTCCCTGGTTTTTTCACCACCAATTCTTTGTATAGAAATTTGAGATCTAAAATTGGTAGCTCCAATATGGAAGTATACATTTTCCACATATTTGAAAGCATGTGTGATCATTAATTCTTTAGTTGCAATATTGGACTTTCCACCCCAGTGATCCCTAGCGAAAAAAGTATAACCGATCAAAACTTGTTTCTTCTCTTGATCATAATCATAATATCGTGAACTTCCAATCGGTAGTTTAGTCTCTGAATCAAATATTATGAAAGCTCCCTTTGATTCCATAGCTCCCTTGAAAAAAATATCAAATACATCTCGCTGATATCGATCAGGATTTGGGTGTTGCTCCCAGATTAGTGGATCACATGCTACAGCATACAATTTTTCAAAATCATCCACTTTTAATGGAAGTAGGGTAACTGTATCGTTTTTAAGTACCGGTTGCAGATTCATTGGCTATTTCATTTTAGTGAATATACTTCTTTGCCCTTAAAGAAGGTCTTAATGACTTTGGTTTTGTAAATGGAAAATGGATCACAGGTAAGTATATTTTGATCCACTACTATGATATCAGCAGATTTTCCGGGCTGTAAGGTCCCCGTTTCATTTTCTCTGAATGTAAGATAAGCACCATTCACCGTATATCCTTTGATTACCTCGTAACGATCTATCAAATGTTGTGGAGTCCAGGCCTCACGTTTTATACTATCTGGTCCTCTACGAGTCACAGCGACCTGTAAAGCATAAAATGGATTTTGAGTACTTACATCCCAGTCGCTTCCAAAGGCAAGCGTGGCACCTGCCTTTAGTAAAGACCCCATTGGATACTGCCATTCCATTCGTTCAGGGCCTAGATTGGGTAGGTTAAGCTCAGTCATATAACTGTCTTCCCAGGTAGCCCATAAAGCTTGAAAATTTGCAATCACATGTAATGCCTTGAATCTTGGATAATCATCAGGATGAATGACATGAAGATGCGCAATATGGTGCCTGCTGTCCCGGGCTCCATTTATCTTTAACGCATTTTCAAAAGCATCTAAAGTCATTCGTGTAGCCCGGTCTCCAATCGAATGAACATGGATTTGCATTCCTGCTTTGTCAAATGCAGTTATCACCTCTTTAGCAATGTCAGGCGAAGTGTTTGCTATTCCGGCATGATGATCATTGGCATAATTAGAGAGCATAGCTGCTGTTTTTCCTTCAACTACACCATCCATGAATAATTTCACCTCATTTGGATTGATATTGCTTTTTATTTTAAGCAGGCTGTCCCTGATTTTTATTACCCTGTTTACATCAGGGATACCCTTACTTATATCACAATAAATAGAAAGATTGATATGGGCATTGAGTTTGCCTTCTTTCTCTAGGGTGTAATATGCGCTGATATAATCTGGATTGGCAGAGGCTTCATTCAAAGAGGTGAGGCCGTTTTGATTTGCAAGGGCAATTGATTTTTTCAAAGCTTCTAGTCTGTCATCATCAGTATATGCCGGTAAATGCTGACGAACTAAATCCATCGCGGTTTCCCGCAAGGTACCGGATGGCTCTCTGGAATTATTATTTCGTTCTATCACTCCATGTAAAGGATCAGGGGTTTCTTTCGAAATACTTGAAAGTTCCAATGCCTTGCTGTTTACCCACGCATTATGCCCGTCACTGGATGATACATAGACTGGCCGATCGGAAATGATACTGTCTAAATCTTCTTTTAAAGGATTCCCATTTTTAAAAGCTGCCAGCCACATGTTTTCACCTCGAATCCATTTTCTTTCAGAATGAAGTAAAGCATATCTCTTAAGACTGTCTAAGATTTCTTTGGGTGTTGCCAATCCTTCCAATTCGCATTCTAAGAATGCAAGTCCTCCGCTTACAGGATGTATATGCGCATCGGTAAATCCGGGTAATACCAATTGACCGTAAAGATCTATTAATTGAGTGGAGGTGAATTTCAATTTTAGTATTTCCTTGTCTTTTCCTATGGCCAGAATTTTTCCATCCTGGATAGCTATAGCTTGCACGGAATCATCCTGAGCAATCATCGTGTGGATATTACCATGGAATAAAATGAGATCGGGGGATTCTTTTTTTACGCAGGAAAAAAATAGCGCACCTAGATAAAATGTTGCTAAATAAAAGGAGGATTTCATTGAGCTAAACTTAATGATTTTATTAGGAAATTTTGCATTTCAGTTTTGTTCTATTTGCTTAAGGTGCATATTAAATTGATTATCTTTGGAAAATGGCAATTTCTGATAAAATCCTTCCACATTATACATACGATGTTATCCAACTTTGGAATGATCGATTTGAATTATACGATGGGTTTCCTGTGGCTATGAGTCCATCTCCTGCTCCCAGGCACCAGCAAGTGGCAGCAGCCTTGAGGGGAGAACTTTATTTGGCTTTAAAAAAATGTAAAAATTGCAAAGTCTATGACCCATTAGACTTTAAAATAGAGGACGATATTGTATTGATTCCAGATATCCTTATTTCCTGTAAAAAAATCACAAAAAACTATTTGGATTTTCCACCTAACCTTGTAGTAGAGATCTTGTCTCCATCCACAGCATTACGGGATAAGAATACCAAGTTTTCGATTTATCAGTCTCAAGGAGTAAAATATTATTTGATCGTAGATGCAGATAGTAATCAGGTAGATATTTATCAATTAATTAATGGAGAGTATGTATTGTGTCCATTGATAAACAATCGATTTGAATTTGAATTTAAAGATGAGTGTAAGGCCAATATTGACTTCGGAGAGATTTGGTGATCAATTCTGATAATTTAGCTTCTAAATTTATATTAAAACCGAGAATTCTTTATACTTTTCCAATTATGAAACTCTGGAATTCTTTTGTATCCATGCTGTTGATACTTCTATTTTTATCAAATCATTCATTATCTCAAGCCCAATCTGATAGTCTTTTTATCAATGGTGATGGACTGCCAGATGCACCGGAACTCTCCAAAAGAGGCGAGTACCAGGTAGGTGTTCGCACACTTGATTTTATCAATAAGCATCAAATTGATATTTTGAATTCTAAAAATGGTAGAGATACTTTCTATGACAGGCCATTGAAAGTGGAAATATGGTATCCCGCCTTGATCCCTGAGGGCAAAAATCAGCTAGCGAGCTATGAAGATGTACTGGGGAGTATAATGGATAGCACACGACCACTCATTCCATTTACATTCAGTGGTAGAGCATTGCGAGATGCTCAGCCAGATCTAAAGCCTCAAGCGTATCCTCTTATTATTGTTTCCCATGGCTATACTGGATCAAGGGTTTTGCTTTCTTACCTAACAGAAAATCTTGCCTCTAAAGGTTATGTAGTAGTGGCAATAGATCATACAGAATCTACCCATAGGGACCAAAAAGGATTTACCTCTACATTGCTCAATAGAAACAAAGACATACAATTTATATTAAATCAAATGGCAGAACCAGGTAAAGTAAAAGGAGGATCTTTCCTTGTTGGATTGCTAGATGCCGACCATACTGCTTTGATCGGATATTCTATGGGAGGATACGGCGTACTGAATGTAGCCGGAGCCGGATATAGCGATCAATTGGCTGGTTTTTTTAGCGCTTCTACGGGGGGGAGTAAAGCCATTGATCCATTATGTGTTCATAAGGTTAACTACCTATCCAGTGTTGATTCCCGAATTAAAGCAGTGGTGGCTTTTGCACCCTGGGGAATGAAAAATGGGGTATGGGACAGTGTAGGATTGCAAGGATTGAAAGTACCTACTTTATTCGTTGCCGGTGACCAGGATGATGTCTCAGGATATGAAGGAGGCATCAAATCAATCTTTCTCGGTTCGAAGAACGCCAACCGGTATTTATTGACTTATGAAAATGCAAGGCACAATATTGCACCTAATCCCCCACCAACAATTACTTTATTTCAAGCTTCTTTAGCAAAAGATTATGAACATTACTCGGAACCAGCATGGAATGAAAAGCGAATCAATAATATCAATCAACATTTTGTGACTGCGTTTTTAGGAATGCTGTTACAGAAGAAGGATTATGGTAAGTACCTTAATGTGGCAGAGAAATCTAATGGGAAAGCTTGGCCTGGTTTTAAGCCGAGAGCTTGCCTGGGTTTGGAATTACTGCATTCGCAATCTGCGAATTGAAGCAATTATCTGTATTAATTCTATTTTTTAAAAGGCAGTGCAATTGTAGGGGTTACGAACTTCATATTTCGTACCGAAATTTCATTTCTTAATTGAATTGGAATAAATGTTTGCCACATTTCTTCCGAAACTCCTTTCTTTTGGTTGGTTAATTTATTTTGAATAACATCTTTCAAAAAAGGAATCCAATCTGGATTTTGTTTATAGCCATACTTTTCCTCCGCCTTATCAATATTAATTTCATCTTTTTCTAACAAGCCTTCCTTTTCAAAAAAACTTAGAGGCCCATGTAACCATTCATGTAAAAATACTTCTCCTGGAGTGTCCTTATTCAATGAGAGAAAAAATTCTGGGATTTGCGATATTGTACAATCTGAATAGAAACCACCTCCCGAAATTGCATGAAAATCATTGTCAAGGCTATTTCTTGCCCAAGGATAAACAATTACGATGTTGTCCCAATTGCCATTTTGAAATTTAGAATGAATTGATTCTGGTTTGAAATACATAAAATCTTTTTGGTCATTAGCATTCTTTTCTGTATTTAAACACTTTACAGGCCATTCGGGGTCATTTAAAATTTCCTCTTCTATATATATTGGATTAATAATAATATGTCCGTTAGTAAAATCTTTGAGGATTTCGATAAAATTTTGATACCCTTCTTTGATCTTATCTTTTCCGACCGCTAATTTATCATTATACCTTTCTCCATCTAGACTGAATTCTTTGTAGATAATAACTAGGGATGTGAATTCCATATTTTAAAATTTGACAAAGATATAAGCCAATAATTAATCTGACTATATCTTCCTTTTAGCAATCATACCTTTGAGGATATCAATATTGGCAATATATCCTTCATTCGTTTTCTTTAATAATGTCAATTCAACTAATTTGTCCAGGTCTCTTTGTATAGTTCTTTCAGTAATGGTAGCATACATTCTGGCAAGTGGAATACTTATATCAGGTACATCATTGATTTGCATAAATCTATCAAATGGGAACTCCAGAGCAAGTGTTCTTTGTCGCTTGAAAACTTCAGCATGTGTAACTTGCCTAATCTGATCAAACTTATCATAAATCAATTTATGCCAAGTATTAAGAAACTGGATTTTTTGAATAATTTGCAATGTCTGTACTAAGCCATCTCGAAACCCAAGTAATGCATACTCGATAAAATCCGATAAATCCTTATTACTGGTTGCCTTTTCTATTTGTTTATAGTAAGCACTCCTGGTCAAATTATAATAATTAGAAAGTATGTGAGATGCAATGTCTGGACTACCTCCTCTCAATAGAATGTAAAACTCCAAAAGCCTACCAGTCCTTCCATTTCCATCACCAAATGGATGAATCCATTCGATATAAATGTGACTTACAATTGCTTGTATAATGACATTTGATAAACGAGGCTGTCCATCAACGCCATAATTAAATTCTTTCTTTAGCCATGTATTGAGTTCTTCTAATAGTATCGGTACATCTTCATAATCGGGACATCTATATGTACTTACCACTACGTTTGAATTTCTCAATCTACCTGGTATCGCTGCAAAATGATTGCCCAAATTTTGACCTACCATCTTGTTCATTCTTAACAAAAGATCAATAGTGATGTACTGCTCCTTGCCATCCTGAACAATTTCATAGAGAATTTCATTAAAAGCATTCAGAATATTTTTAACTTCTATCTCCTGGTATTCTTTACTTGGAGGTAGTTTCTCATGTTGCATTATCTTTTTTATTTCTTCTTCAGTTAAAGTATTCCCTTCAATAGCCGTTGTTGATTGTGCACCTTTTAATAAGGCAACAGTCATTAATTTACTCTAATGATCTGGCGAAATCGGGGTATCAATAATAGACTTTATATATGCTTCGCATTGACCTAGAAGCATAAGGGCATTTTCACTTAACTTCCAAATCTTTTTAAATAAAATGTGAGGATATTTTTGAACCAACTTTTTTGACATAATTTCTACAATAAAATTAGTCAAAAAAAATTAAATTAAATTTAATATTTCAAAATATTTAAGAAAAAATAAGCATATCTAATTCATTATTAGTTTTTTACATGAAGTACAGATAAGACAAAAAAATGGACATAAACATGCTACTCCACGGCAAAAGCCATATACTTATCCCCACTCTTAGTCCCCATCTTACCACCGCCACATGCTATCACTACATATTGTTTTCCATTAATAGCATATGTAGCAGGCGTAGCATATGCACCCGCAGGTAAGTCATATTGCCAAAGTTGCTTGCCCGTCTTTTTATCAAATGCTCTGAATCTTTCATCCTTGGTAGCACCTATAAATAGTAATCCTCCTTTGGTATTCAATAAACCACCATAATTTTCTGTACCCGTAATTGGAATCCCTTTTTTAGTGAGAGAATCTATTTCACCTAATGGCACAGTCCACTCATATTCGCCAGTATTGAGATTGATAGCATTCAGTGTGCCCCAGGGTGGTTGTACAGCCGGGAAACCATTTGCATCGGTAAATCTGTTATACCCGGTCATACTGTATGGTATATCTGGTTGGTATTTGGTAGCTGCAGGTAAGTTTTTAATAGGTTCATGGCGCACAAAGGCGACTATGGCTTCTACATCCTGTTTCCCTATATATTTAAATGAGGGCATCAATCTGCGACCATCATGTAGTAATTGGTACATTTGATCAGCAGTATATTTAGTTTTTATTTTATCCAGTGCCGGATAGACTTTATTGCCATCACCTTTCATATCTGCACCATGGCATACTGCACAATTACGCAAAAATAACCCCCGGGCATAGTTATTAGCATTGTCCAGTTTTTTATCCGGAGTAAGGTCTATCATAGTCAATATCCAGGGCATTTCATTACTGTTCAAATAAAAAGTTCCTGACTCAGGATCGTAGGATTGGCCGCCCCATTCTGCCCCACCATCATAGCCGGGGAATACAAGTCCGGATTTCAAACCAGGAGGTAGATAGGGCCCATTATTTCTAATCTGGGCAAACTGGGATTTGAATAATTCATAAGATCCGGGAATCAATTTGTTAATCATACTATCCGTAAAATGTTGTCGTGCATACGGTTTAGGCCTTGTAGGAATAGGTTGGGTAGGCCACGAATCCTCTCCCGGAAGATCTGATTTTGGCACGGGTACTTCTTCTATTGGCCAAATAGGCTCACCGGTATCTCTATTTAATACGAATAAATAACCTTGCTTGGTAGCCTGAACTAAGGCATCTATTGTTTTACCATCTTTATTCACCGTAATTAAAACCGGGGGAGAAGGCAAATCTCTATCTAATATATCATGGTGTGTAGTTTGAAAATGCCATTTCAGTTTACCTGTAGCTGCTTCTATTGCCAAAATGCAATTGGCATACAAGTTTTGCCCTTTCCTGTTACCTCCATAGAAATCAAACGATGCCGAACCAGTAGGAATATACACCATACCTTTCGCAGTATCCAGTGACATACCAGACCAATTATTTGCACCGCCTATTCTTTTATAGGCATCTTCTGGCCAGGTCTCATAACCAGGCTCACCTGGAAGAGGGATCGTATGAAATACCCAGACTAATTTTCCCGTATGTAGATTGTATGCGCGTATATATCCGGGCGCAGCATCCGGGCCTTCCGATACACGCGATCCCATTATAATAATATTGCGATAAATCACTCCTGGAGTATTAGCTCCTACATACAGGCTGTCAGCTGCAATTCCAAGCCCGTCATGCATATCTATACTTCCTTTGTCACCGAAATCGAGATCAGGAGCTCCAGTCATGGCATCAAATGAAAATAGTCTATGTGTAAAGGGGAAAAATATCCTTTTTTGGATACCGTCTGACCAATACATTACACCACGATTGACACCCAGACCGGAGGGGTTTTTACCGGGAGCCTTAGATCTCCAAATCTCCTTGCCGGTAGCACCATTCAAAGCGATCAATTCCATATTTGGGGTGGTTGCATATAAAATAGAATCTATTATGATAGGACTGCATTGGATTTGACTTCGGCCGGCAGTATCTGCTCCTCCACAACTATATGTCCATATGGGTTTTAATTGATTTACATTGGAAAGATCGATTTGATCGAGGGAGCTATAGTTCCTGCTGCCGTAGTCACCACCTTTGATTTGCCAGGTGGAGTAGGTGTCATTGGATAAGGCAGGTGTTTCATTTTTGCAGGAGGGAGCTATAACTATAATAGATAAAATCAGAATAAAAGATTTATACATAACTAAAAAAAATGAGGTAGATAAATGTATGAAATATGGTTGAGTAAAGCATTAAAGAATCAAAATTTCATCATCAATTGCTTAAATTTGTTAAACTTGAAAATCTATAGTATGAAAAAAATAGTTGTCGTTCTGGCGTTATTTGCCACAGTTAATTTACTCTCAGCTCAGTCCAAAGTGTACGACAATCTTTCCCTTCCAAGCAAAATCCTCAATATGGAAAGAAAATATGCGGCTTACTTTCCACCTGATTACGAAACCTCATCCCGATCCTATCCTGTACTTTATCTATTACATGGTGGAGGTGATGATCAGACAGGCTGGGTTCAATTTGGAGAAGTACAATTCTATGCTGATAAAGCTATTGCTGAAGGTAAAGCAACGCCTATGATCATCATAATGCCTGATGCCAATACAGGCAGAAGAGGTTATTCAAACAATGCAACAGGTACCTGGAATTACGAAGATTTTTTCTTTAAAGAGTTGGTTCCTTTTGTAGAAAAAAAATATCGTATAAAAGGTGAAAAGAAATATCGTGCCATTGCAGGCTTATCTATGGGAGGTGATGGAAGTTTTACTTATGCGTTGCATCATCCGGAAATGTTTTCTTCAGCCTGTCCATTAAGCGCAGGTACCGGGCCCCTGACTATGGAGGCTGCAAAAACTAATGTCAGAAGATCAGATTCAACTGCGACGGATACACAAATAGAAGCATTTTACAATCGACAAAGTGTTCCACTGTTGGTAAATAATGTGCCGGATAGTTTGAAAAAAGCAGTTCGCTGGTATATTGATTGCGGCGACGATGATTTTTTATACGAAGGAAATTCATTGGTACATATTGCCATGCGTAAGCAAGATATTCCGCATGAATATCGTACCCGTGATGGAAGACATTCGTGGGTATATTGGCGGGCAGCCTTACCTGAAGTTTTAGATTTTGTGAGCCAGGCTTTTCATCAGAATTGATTTATTAATAAGCCGCACTTATCTTTTCTGCCAATTCCAAGCCAATGGCAGCCTGGGCCTCAGCAGTAGATCCTCCTATATGTGGCGAAAGTGAAATCTTTAAATTGGATAATATTTCTTCAGATGGAGTCGGTTCATTCATAAAAGCATCTATTCCGGCTCCACCTAAATGGCCTGATTTTAAAGCAGCCAATAAATCGTTTTCATCTATGGTGCCACCTCTGGCAGTGTTGAGAATGCAAGCACCTTTTTTCATTTTTGACATTTCGGCAGCGGCTAAAATGGGCTTTTGACCGGATGGTACATGCAATGAAATATAATCTGCATTACTTAAAAGGTCTTCCATAGAGGAAGTTCTAAGATCTATTGCAAATTCATGATTACCAATGGAGAACTTCAGGCTTGCATTTGAAATCATGGGATCTACAGCTACTATATTCATTCCAATACCCATGGCCATCTTGGCCAATTCCTGGCCAATTCTACCAAAACCAATAATGCCTAATGTTTTGCCTGATAGTTGTGTGCCAGCGGAATATTTTTTCTTTAATGCAGCAAAATCGGCAGCTGAGGATCTCATTTCTGAGTTCGATTGGTTTATCATGCGGGATAGGGAAAACATATGAGCCATCGCCAATTCGGCAACAGCTCTTGAAGACGCATTGGGTGTATTGATTACTTTTATTCCTTTGCTTCGAGCGTATTCTACATCTATATTGTCCATGCCAACACCACCACGAGCTATAATCTTTAGATGAGGATTGGCATCTATAAGGTCTTTGCGTACTTTAGTAGCACTTCTAACAATAAGGATTTCGTATTTTTTCAAACCTTCCGTAAGGTCAGCTTGCTCTATTTTGGCGGTGTCTACTGTAAATCCGGCAGCTTCCAAAGCTATTTTGCCATCTATTTCAATGCCATCATTGGCTAAAATTCGTTTTTGCATATATATATCAGATTTTATCAAATGCAAATAACGAGCTATTTGGGCAAATAGGGAAATAATAAATCGATAGATAACTTACTATCTAAAAGATTACTAAAACTTATTTAATTTTCATTTGAGCGAAATATGGATGATCTGGATTGACCACCAATTCTTGTCGATAAGGATGGACTAATACATCCATATCCTCCAAAGGAATTGCCCCCAAAAGCATTTCATTGTCCCCTGGTAAAACCATTGCATCCACTACACACCGTCTATTTTCAAATCTAACCTCGATGGGGCCCGCTACCTCGTATTCAACAATGCTCCCATCGGCTAATTGACCTTTTCTTTTTTCAACTATTGATAGTTGTAATTGTTCCTGTACAGTTTCATTTATACACATATAAATACTACCAGTATCTACTAACATCTTCACATTCATGCGTTTTATTTCCTCTTCCCCAATAATATTCCGCTTAGCTAGTCCGATATCAATTGCATTTATTAACTCTATATCTGCATAAATTAACCCCATATCTAAAGATTTTAGGATTAAAATTACGAATGTTTTGTCTGAGATGAAATGTAATACTTATTTAGCAGGTGTATTTTTCACCTCACACTCCTTCAGTTTCAATTTCAAATCCAGATTTTCATTGATCAACGTATTGATCTCTTTATCTTTCCTCTCCACGGCTGACTTTAAATCTGCGATTTCAATAGAAAGTGCTGGATTAGCGGTATTGGTAGATTTATTAGATTCCACGGGTATTGAAACCGTTTGGGTATCATTTGCCTTATTGGATGAAAATACGTTCACAACTTTATTGAACATGTTTTTAATATTTCCGACTCCATCCTGGCCATTATAATAGGCGGCACCTAAGTAAGCCAATGGAGCAAAAATGAGAAGGAATATAGCAAATCTGAAACAGCCTGTCGTTTTATATGGTCTTGATGCCATGGTATTAAATTTAGTTTGAACATCAAATCTATCCCACTAATATAAACTTTAAAAATAATATCTATTAACGGGATACAATCACCGACAAATCAATAAGTCTATGATATATTGCTCCAGGCCAGCTTGTCTTTGGAATCTTTCATTAAATACTTTCTTAATAAAAGGTTGGCTGGATGAATCAGTTCCGGATCTCGGTCTAAAATTTTTTCGACGATAGATTTTACCTGTTCAAGCAGGGGTAAGTCATTTGCTAAATTTACCAATTTGAAATCAACACTTCCACTCTGTCGGGTACCTTCTATATCACCCGGCCCTCTGAGTTCAAGATCTACTTCTGCTATTTTAAATCCATCCGTAGTCTCACACATTGTTTTCAAACGGATTCGGCCTTGTTCTGAAAGTTTGTAACTGCTCATTAAAATACAATAGGATTGATCAGCTCCCCTTCCCACTCGTCCTCTGAGTTGATGTAATTGAGATAGTCCAAATCGTTCGGCATTTTCTATCACCATCACACTGGCATTAGGCACATCTACCCCAACTTCAATTACGGTAGTAGACACTAGTATTTGAGTCTTGCCATGGGTGAATCTTCTCATTTCTTCATCTTTGTCCAATGATCTCATTCTCCCATGAAGAAGACTCATTTGATATTTTGGTCTGGGAAAATGTTGAAGTAATATCTCATATCCATTATTTAAATCTTTGAGATCTAATTTTTCAGACTCTTCTATCAATGGATATACTATATAAATTTGCCTTCCTTCTTCGATCTGGCTTTTGATAAATTGATTTAATTGGGGTCTGCTGGGTTCATAAAAATGCATGGTTTTTACAGGCTTTCTGCCCGGAGGCAGTTGATCTATGATACTTATATCGAGATCTCCATAATAGACCATACTTAATGTACGTGGTATAGGGGTAGCGGTCATGACAAGTATATGAGGTGATACTTCTTCATTTTTTTGCCACAGATTGGCACGTTGAGCTACTCCAAACCTATGTTGTTCATCTATTACAGCAATTCCCAGATTTTTAAATTGAACTGGATCTTCTAAAAGAGCATGAGTGCCCACCATAATATTTATTTCGCCCTTTTCAACAGAGGCTAATACTGCTTTTCGTTTCTTTCCTTTCACACTACCCGTGAGTAAGCCAACCTGCAGGCCAATACCTTTGAGCATTTTAGATATAGATGCAAAATGTTGCTGGGCTAATATTTCTGTTGGAGCCATTAAGCAGGCCTGATAGTCATTGTCTATAGCGATCAGCATCACCATTAGAGCGACGATGGTTTTACCTGCACCCACATCGCCTTGCAATAATCTATTCATTTGAATGCCCGATGCAGTGTCAGCTCTTATTTCTTTGATTACTTTTTTCTGAGCTTCAGTAAGTTCGAATTTTAAATTCTTATGATAAAATTGATTGAAGAAGTCACCTACAGCTTTGAATATTGGTCCGTGAACCAATTTTTTTCTCATCGTCTTTGAAGAGAGCATTTTAAGTTGCTGAAAAAACAATTCTTCAAACTTTATTCGGGTAGAAGCAATCTCTAGTTCGTGCTGGGATGAGGGCAAATGTATCCATTTCATAGACTCATATCGAGTGCATAGTTTCTTCATTTTCAACAGATAAGCTGGTAGTGTTTCGGGTAGGTCCCGCTCAGACAGTTTTTCAAAAAGTACTGCTATTCCTTTTCTCCTCCCCTTTGCATCCAGGCCTTTATTATTTAGTTTTTCAGTACTGCTATATACAGGTTCTAATCCAGGGTTTCTTTTAATCTCAGAGGCCAATTCCATCTCTGGATGAGCCATTGAGAATTTATTGCCCGAAAAAACTATTTTGCCATAGATAAGGTATTCTTCCCCAGGGATCAGGTATGATTCAAGCCAGGAGGCTCCTTGAAACCAAACTAATCCGATAGTGCCTGTATGATCACCAAAGGATGCATTTATTCTTTTTTGATATTTTGCACCAGACACTACAACTTTACCTAATTTACCTTTTAGTTGTACGGGTACACCATCATCTCTGATGTTTTTTACCAAAGTGATTATTGACCTATCTATATATCGAAATGGAAATGCCTGCAGAAGATCGTAAAAAGTGAAAATGTTCAATTCAGTTTTTAGTAATTCTGCTTTTGCCGGGCCTATGCCTTTCAGATACTCTATAGGACTATCCAGGTAATTCACTCGATGAATTTACTTTTGATTGAAGATGACATGCCAAAATTACAGATTGAAGACTAAAGCATTATGATCATCTTAAACTTTTTTAGACCCAATACTTTGTATCTTTGTGTTTAACTGATCGTATAGATATGGAATCAAAAAGACAATTGCAGGTAGCGGAAATGATACTTAGAAATTTCTCATTTGTATTTCAACAGGAGGGCCTGAATATATATGGTAAAGAACCTTTGGTGACGGTTACTTCAGTTAAAGTAGCTTCTGATTTACAACTTGCCCGTATATATATCAGCATTTATAATACAGAAGATAAAAATGCAGTGCTGGCACTAATAAAAGAAAATGAGCATAGATTGAAACAAAGTATGTATCATCGATTGCGCAATCAATTAAGAAGAATGCCTGTGTTCGAATTTTTTATTGATGAAACATTGGACGAAATGTATCGAGTTGATGCTCTTTTTAAGAAGCTCGAAGGATCAAATAATTCTCCATTAAATAGTTGATTATTTTTTTTCTGGCTGGTAATTATTTATTAGTGAAGACAGAAAATACTCACCTTCTTTTGTCATCATCGTAACCCCTATAGGTTTTTTATTTTCTATGATTGTAAAATACTTACAAACACCTTGAAAATGGATGTCTGCTTCTATCAGGATTTTTCCTTTAGACTGTAGAGTGATCCTGCCCATAGACGGGCAAGTTGAAGTATTTGTTTTTACTTCAGGACTGAAAAAATGGGCAGTTTGTACTATGGATGCCCTGTCGGTCTGACTTACACTGATTGCCATATTGAAAAATAGAATATCTACGTAATCTGCTTCATGGGCAATTCTTTCAATATCTTCAGCTGTAACTACCGATTTTTCAATCGCTTTTGGATTAGCAGCGGCTGACGATTTTGGGTTGTCTTTACAAGCGGTTATTATACAGCCAACGTATAATAAAAAAAGAGCTATAAATTTCATTGAACAAAATTAATCAACTAAACCTAGAACTGATAAAATACATCCGCTGAAAGAAAATACTGTTTCATAGAAATGATTTGCTTTCGCTCAAAGTATTGTTGTACTGCTTCTGAATCCAATAAATAATTAAATGATCTATTATACCTAAATGACAAACCTGCTTTTGGAGTTAATTTGAAATTTGCTCCTAATATCATGGAAAAATCAGTAGTCGAAAAATAAGGACTTACATCCTTGAAATTCACTTTTCGGGTATCTGAGCGAATTCCATCATAGTAATCTGATCTAATCAATCTTTTCAGTGAAACGCCACCAATAAGCTGGAATCTATAAAACTCTTTAATGGGATGATACCAATCATTGATAGCTATTAAACCAGTGACCCCCCCATAATCCAGGTATAATTTTCTACCATTATGGATCTCCTGCTTGAAACTTTTTGATTGGCTTCCTTGCTGAGAATATGTCAATTCTGTCTGAATCTCTAATTTTGGAAGTATAAAAGCAATTCCTCTCAGGCCGAAATTCAGTCCGGATTTATCATATCCTTGCATATCATCTCCATCTACCTGAGCTAGATTGATTCCAGCGATCAAACCAGATCCAAATCTCAAATTTTGTGAAATAGCTGAGTGGCTGATAATCAGCACACAAAGCGACACCAATATGAAACGGATCAACATATTAAAAAAAATTATATAGAAAAATTTCACTTACACCGAGTAATTTCTGATTTTTGCTCGGGTTCTATAGAAAAATGTTTCTAATCAACTCATAATAGGAAAACTATTTAACTAAACGAAAAAAATAACAACAAGGCGTCCTTGATTTTTTCAAATTTGCAAGATATGGCTTCAAAAATAAGATTTACCAAAAATACCCTTGACAAAATAGAACAATTGCTGCATGAAGCAGGCTATATCATTCGTTATGAAAAGGGAAATTTTCAGTCGGGATTCTGTGTATTGGAAAGTCGCAACCTGGTGATCATCAATCGATTTTTCGAGGCTGAAGGAAGAATAATTGCATTTTTGGATATTATCCCACAATTGGCCATTAACACTGAGGTGATCAGCGAATCTTCAATGGCTTTGTATCAGAATATACTTGTAGAATCTGAAAAAGAGGAAATGGTGTGAAGCTGACCTTTTTGGGAACGGGCACTTCGCAGGGAATTCCAGTAATAGGGTGCGATTGTGAAGTATGCAAGTCTATCGACGATAGGGACAAGAGGTTAAGATGTGCGGCTTTAATCACCAAAGATGATTCCACCATTTTAATAGATAGCGGCCCGGATATTAGGCAACAATTATTGCGAACGGGTATTTCAGCGTTAAAGAAAGTGTTGATCACGCACGAACATTATGATCATACAGGTGGATTAGATGATCTCAGACCACTTGGTTTTAAGCATCATCAGGGCATGGATATTTATGCCCAATCATATGTTCATGATATCATTAAAGTTAAATTTGATTATGCATTTACAGTGCAAAAGTATCCGGGTGCTCCAAAGTTTAATTTGTTTACTATCAATCCATTCGAAGAATTTATTCTGGATACAATTAGAGTTTATCCATTGGCAATTCAGCATGGCCATTTAAATATTTTAGGCTTTAGATTCGACGATAAGTTAGCTTATATCACGGATGCCAATGGTATTCCAGAGTCTACCTTACATTCAATTTACAAGATAGATACTTTAGTGATCAATGCCCTCCATCATCAGGCCCACCACTCCCATTTTACTCTGGCTAAAGCGCTAAGCGAAATAAAGAAAATCAATCCTCGTCAGGCATATATTATACACATGAGCCATCAAATGGGCTTTCATCAAACCATTGAAGAAGAACTACCTTTGAATGTGCGATTGGCATATGATACATTGAGTATTAAAGTCTGATGAATCCGAAACCTAAGTATATTTATTTTACAATTAATTTGCATTGAATAGATTACAATTTGAACATAGCCCTTATTTACTTCAACATAAAAATAATCCTGTCGACTGGTATCCATGGGGTGAAGTAGCGCTGAATAAGGCTAAAATTGAAGACAAGCCAATTTTATTGAGTATTGGCTATAGTAGTTGTCACTGGTGCCATGTAATGGAACATGAATCATTTAGTGATATTAAAGTGGCCGAGTATATGAACGCAAATTTTGTCTGTATAAAGCTGGATCGGGAGGAGCGACCTGATTTAGACAAAATCTACATGGATGCCATAGTTTCTATTACGGGTCAGGGTGGGTGGCCTTTGAATTGTTTCCTTACTCCAGAACTCAAACCATTTTATGGAGGTACTTATTTTCCACCTCAGCCTATGCATCAAAGACCTTCCTGGCTCCAAGTTTTGCAATTCATTGTAAAAATGGTTCATGAGAAAAAACAAGAAATAGAAGATCAGGCTGATCGAATGATAAAATACATTTCCAATGCTTCCCAGACTTTACGCCAGGTATCCAGGTTGGAGAAAATTGACATCGCAAAAGATGATATCGTCAATAAGCTCTACCAATCCATTAGTTCTCGCTTTGATCGGGCGCATGGGGGATTTGGCGCAGCTCCAAAATTTCCATCGATTCACTCATTGACGCTATTATTAGATATATATTTTTTTTCAGGTAATAAAGATGCTCTGGATTTTGTCTTTTTTACCTTGAGAAAAATGGCCCGGGCAGGTATCTATGATCAACTGGCAGGCGGATTCGCCCGTTATGCTACAGATAAAGAATGGAATATTCCTCATTTCGAAAAAATGCTTTACGATAATGCTCAATTAATTTCCATTTACAGTAAGGCGTATAAATATAGAAAAGATCCATTGTTTAAAAAAGTAGTGATGGAGACTACAAGTTGGCTTGATTATTCAATGAAATCAAACGAAGGTGGATATTTTAGCGCTATAGATGCTGATAGTGAGGGTGAAGAGGGAAGATATTATGTATGGACTGTTGAGGAATTAAAATCCGCTCTCTCCGATACAGAATACAATATTTTGGATTCTATTTTCGAAATTTCTGAAGAAGGAAATTGGCGGGACCCATTTCATTCAGATGGAAGGACTAAAAACATTTTGTGGATAAAACCAAACCTCGAAGAAGAGCGTGATTTATACTCAAATAAGTTTCAAAAAATTAAAGATAAATTACTGAAAATCAGGTCGGAAAGAGTTCACCCATTAATCGATACCAAGATACTGGTGTCATGGAATGCGTTACTGATCGAGGGCTGGTTTCAAGCATATGAAGCTTTTTCTGAAATTGAATATTTGAACAAAGCTGATCGAGTACTCGATTTTTTGGTAGCCAAATGTTTAGCCCCTAACAACTATTTGCACCAGTTGAATAGCCCTATTCCTGCCATGTTGGATGATCTTGCATTTGGTATATCTGCCTGTATGCACGGATATCTGTTAACCGAAAAGGAACATTATCTTTCAAAGGCCGGGGAATTAATGAATTATAGTTTCCAATATTTCTATGACCCTATTAACCAATCATTTAAGTATTCTCAATCTAATGATCTGATAGCTCAAGTCGATGACTTGTATGACCAAACTATGCCCTCTGCCTCAGGAATGATGGCTCTCAATCTAATTCGGTTGGGAAGGTTACTAAACAAATTTGAATGGGAAGAAATTGGTGAAAGGATGCTAGAGAATATGGCGGGTTCGATTGTAAAATACCCAGAATCTTTAAGCCACTGGGCATCCATGCTTTTATGCAAAAAAGAAGGATGGATTGAGGTAAAAACTAAAGAATTTGAAAAGATGGCTGAGTTATTAACTATTTATATTCCTAACCCCATTTTTCATGCTTCCACTGATTTTGAAAATGGATATTCACTTTGTCATAAATTTATTTGCGAAATGCCTGAAGAATCAATTCAAAAATTTCGTTTACTTTTAGACAAACATTATCATACGAGTGTTTAAAATAGTCTTTTTTATAGGATTTTTCATTTTTGGATGGATGCATACGTTGGCTCAGGAAAGCAGCCAGTATACCATCTATATGGGTCAAAAGTATGCACTGAATCCCGCATATGCCGGCCTGGAGTCTACGCTTAGTATTACAGGTGCAGTACGATCTCAATGGCAAGAACTTCCCGGAGCCCCAAATAGTAAAATAATTATGGCTCAATTACCCCTTTATTATTTAAATGGAGCTGGGGGAATTAAAATTGAACAAGAAAATTTTGGTGCTGAAAAAACAGTAAGAGGTCTGGTTTCTTATAATTATGTATATGAAAGTAATATTGGACTTTTTTCGGCTGGTTTAGGTGTGGGTTTTATTCAAAAATCCCTAGACGGATCAGTACTCAAGACACCTCAAGGCAAGTATGAGGGAGGCTTGGTTTTACATAATGATCCCGTTCTGGCTGAAACTCAGCTCACTGGCATCAGTCCACAGCTTAGTGCAGGCATTTATTTTGCTCAGGATCAGCTTGAGATGGGACTGTCATTTGAAAACTTTCAGAGCCCATCAGTACATTTTAATAGGTCGGATGCAGTATACAATGTAAAGCCAAGAGCGAATTTTTATGCTGAGTATAGATTGGACATTAATAACTTTATCAGCTTTACTCCGAGTGTTCTTGTAAAATCAAATTTGATAAAATATCAAATCGACCTTACTGGCATGGCAACCATCAATGCTAAAGTATTTGCAGGGTTGGGAGTGCGTGGATATTCAGGTACTACTTTTGATGCCATTACATTGATTGGGGGTCTAAAAATCAGCGAAAATTTGAAAGTATTTTATGGAACAGACTTTACTTTATCTTCATTGAGAACAACTCAACAGGGAACCCATGAACTGATGATTAATTACAATTTGAATAAGGCCATTGGTGGTATTGAGCGAGAGCCAATAATATACAACCCCAGATATTGAATATTTTACCTTTTTTAACTAAAGTTTAATCTACTCAGGCACGGTTTATGTACTTTACTCATTTTTAATACGTTAATCAAGATCATATAAATGGAAATTTCTGCAATTAAATACCAAAATGTCAATAAGTAAAAAATTTATAATCAATTAGGAAACAACTAAGTATCTTTATGATCCTATTTTTAGAACCAAATAAATTAGTTAAGATCTAAACATGAAAAGGAAAAACATCCGATGGATAATTTCATCTCTGTTACTTTTAGTAATTTTTGCTTGTGGGGGGAATAAGCAGACTGGGTATCTGACAGGCGTCAAAGACAGGCCAAAATGGAAAGGCATAAATCCTTATGGTATGGTTTACATCCCCTCGGGTACCCTCTCCGTAGGCCAGAGTGACCAGGACATATTCAGTACTTATGTACAAAAACCCAAAGCAATTTCGATTTCAGGCTTTTATATGGATGACACAGAAATCACCAACAATGAGTATAGGCAATTTGTAGACTATGTACGTGATTCGATAGCCCATACTTTGATGGGTGATGTGATAGAAAACGATGATGGATCAACCTCTATAGACTGGGAGTTGGATATTGACTGGTCTGCGGAAGAATTAAGCGACATGTACTACCAGGGAGAAGATAGAATTGCAGCGAATGAAATTGATATTCGAAAGTTAATATATGCCTATACCTGGTTTGACTTAAGAGCTGCAGCTAAAGCACCTAGAAATGCACCGCGAAAATCATTTATCAAAAAAGAAACTTCTGAGGTTTATCCTGATACACTGACCTGGATTAGAGATTTTGCCTATTCCTATAATGATCCTATTGCCAAAAATTACTTTTGGCATCCAGCTTATGACGATTATCCAGTTGTGGGCGTGAATTGGTCAATGGCAAATGCCTTTAGTAACTGGAGAACACAAATGTGGAATAATACCCGCACAGATGAAGTTAACTCAGAAGGATTTAGATTACCTACCGAGTACGAATGGGAATATGCCGCAAGAGGTAAAAAAGACTTAGCTCCATACCCATGGGGAGGTTATTATATTCGTAATGCCAAAGGTTGTTTACTTGCTAATTTCAAACCAGGAAGAGGTAATTATCCCGAAGATGGAGGTCAATATACAGTAGAAGTACATTCTTATTTTCCAAACGAATACGGTCTGTACAATATGGCTGGAAATGTAGCAGAATGGACGGTGACTGCATACTTTGATAATGCAAACAATTTTACACACGATATGAATCCAGATATTCAATATGATGCAAAATCAAATGATCCAGCAGTCTATAAGAGAAAGGTAATAAGGGGTGGTTCCTGGAAAGACATTTCTTATTATTTGCAAAATGGGACAAGAACATATGAATATCAAGATACTACAAAGTCTTATGTAGGTTTTAGAAATGTATTATCATTCCTTGGGAGATCTATCAATGATTTTAAATAGACCTTTGAGCAATTTCTTAGGTGAATACAACTTACAACTTAAAATCTTTTAACAAATTTATATTTAAATAAAATTCTATTTATTTTATGGCAACCTGGTACAAAACATCCACATTTAAATACTTAAAAAATCTTATCATTGGAGTAGGTGCAGCATTAGTAATGTTAGGCGCACTTTTCAAAATTGAAAGTTTACCTTATTCTAGTGAATTTCTTACTATTGGTTTGGTTACAGAAGCTATCTTATTCTTAATGTTGGGATTATTGCCTCCTGATAAAGATTACTATTGGGAAAAATTATACCCGGGAATTGAAGATTATCATGGGGATGTTCCAGCGATTTTACCAGGTATTGGAGCTATAGACGCTGCCCATAAGGCCATGAGAGCTTTAGATGCAGATAAAGTAGAAGATAAATTGGACGGTATTCATATGGAATTGCAAGGTATGAGTAAAAGCATGTCTTCTCTGAAAGCACTTCAGGAAATTGATTTTAGTAAAACAAAAGACCAACTAAAGTCAGTGAATGATTTTTATGGTAAGATGAATGAAGCATTTATGGCTTTGCAAGGTTCAGTAGAAGATGCGAAAAAGACACAAGTGGAACTTGGCCTACTTTCAAAAAGCTTGAATTCAATGAATGGAGCTTATGAAAAAATGAATGAAACTTTCCAGGCCATGCAAGCCTCTTCGAATGATGCAAAATTGGCTCAGGAACAAATAAAAGCACTTGCTCAAAATCTTACATCTATGAACAAAGTTTATGGAAACATGCTTTCTGCCATGAGTTCTAAATAATTCTTTGTCATAAAAATTTAATTTAAAAACAGAACTTGATATAATATGTCTATACCTAAGCAACCGCGACAATTGATGATCAATCTGATGTATTTAGTGCTTACAGCATTGTTGGCATTGAATGTATCAGCAGAGATTTTCAATGCTTTTCGCGTAGTAGACAAAGGTCTTGTAAAAAGTAATAGGTCCTTGGATGATGCCAACGTAAAGATCCCTGCTGAAGTAGATAAATTGGCAAAAAAAGATGAAGCTGCTTTACGAACTTATGCGGATAGAGCTTATCCAGCAAGAGCCATAAGTAAAGAATTTACAGATTATGTACAAATTATTGTGGATACTTTGGTAAACGTCGCGGGAGGGTATGTTTTAGATAAACGCACCGGTATTACTTCACTTAAAGATGAAAAAAATAAAGAAATTACCACCAGGTTATTAGTAGGCAAAGAACCCTCAGCTAACAATGGTCTGGGTGCAGAGATTGAAAAAAGAATAAATGAAACAAGAAATAAGTTTATCCAACTCATCGATGAGAAAGACAGACCTGATTTTATGAGTAAAGTGTCTATGGTAGTTGACTCCGCCTGGGTATCAACAAAAAAGAAAAACTGGGCTCATTTCAATTTTGACCATATGCCAGTGGGAGCTACTTTACCTATATTAGACAAGTTACAAAATGATGCTAAGAGCACGGAGTCCGCTGTACTAAATTATTTAATGGGAAAAGTAGGTGGTGAGGACATTAAATTTGATAAATATCAAGTGGTGTCCGCGCCTAAGAAGAGTTATATCATCAATGGCGAAAAATTTGAATCAGATATTTATTTATCAGCGTCATCTTCGAACGTAGGAACGAATATGACGGCAACTATTAATGGAGCAAATGTTCCAGTTGTTGACGGAGTTGCAAAATTTTCTTCCTCCCCATCGGGGATTGGTATAAAAAAATATACTGCTAAATTTTCTGTAGTGAATCCTATCACAGGTCAGGTCACTACAGCCGAAAAAGAATTTGAATATGAAGTGGGTGAAAGATCTGTTACCGTATCTGCGGCCAAAATGAATGTCCTTTACAAAGGGGTTGAAAATCCAATAGAAGTATCGGCAGCAGGTATTTCATCGAATCAAATAAACGTATCATTTGATGGACCAGGCACAATCAAGAGAAATGGTGATGGAACCTATTCCGTGACATTGAATAATAATGCTCCACCAGGAACTAGTGCGAATGTAATAGTAAGTGCAAATGGTGCTCAGGCCACAAAGAAGGCTTTTAGAATCAAGGCTATCCCAGATCCAATGCCAAGACTTGGTGGTATAAAAGAAAATCGTGTAGGAAATGGAGAGTTCAAAGCTCAGATAGGTATAGCAGCTATTCTTGAAAACTTTGATTTTGACGCAAAGTGTGATATAGCTGGTTTTACAGTAGTAAGAGCCGCAAAAGGTGAGGATCTCATGGAAGCACTTAATCCGGGTTCCAGGTTCAATGGTCAGGCCGCAAATATTATTGCCATGGCAAAGCCAGGTAATTCATATATTTTTCAGAATATAAAATGTAAGTGCCCTGGTGACGAAGTCAACAGAAAGCTAAGTGATATTTATGTATTAATTCAATAAGTGTAAAAATGAAAAAATATTCTTTCATACTATTTGGTTCTTTGTGTTTTGTCTTTATGGCAAATGCACAACGACCGGAAAATATTCTAACGGAAGCTAGTGAACCAGCAGATAGTTCCATATTTATGGATGATATAGTACAAAGAAGTACTATCCGGGATCAAAGGGTATTAGCATATGAAAGCCTTAGGGAGGCTGATATTCCCTGGGAGAAACGTATATGGGAAGTGATAGATGTGAGAGAGAAATTGAATTTACCTTTCGTTTATCCTAAAAATCCATTGTTTAAAATATTAAATGATGCTACTACTCAAGGATTAGTAGCTGCATTTACCGATGATGAGTTTAAGCATATATTACCTCCGGCAGATGTAGAAGGTATGATGTTTCAAATGGATACCGTATCAGTAGTAGATCCGGAAACATATGAGACTAAGTTACAGGTAGTTAGAAATGAAATAAGCGCTGATAATATCAAATTTTACAGAATAAAAGAAGTTTGGTTTTTTGATAGAGAGTCTTCCAGACTGAAAGTGAGAATTTTGGGAATTGCTCCTGTAAGAGAACGGATTATTGCTGGGAAAGCCGAGGAACAACCTATGTATTGGTTGTATTATCCTCAGATAAGAGAAGTATTAGCCAAAGAACAGGCATATAATGAATTTAATGATGCATCTCCACTTAGTTGGGATGATGTATTTGAAATGAGGAGATTTGACAGCTATATTTTCAAAGAAACTAACGCCCAGGATTTGAGACTAAAAGACTTATTTCCGGAAGATGGTGTAGCCAGGCTTAGAGAAAGCGATAAAATCAAAGATAAGCTCTTCAATTTTGAGCACGACCTTTGGGAATATTAATCCTCCAAAAACAATTGTTTTTTTTCATCTGACTTTATTTAGTTAGTTAGCAGGATAAGATCAATATCAATAGTCATTTTAGTAGGGCGCAATTGGAAACCTCGAAATAAATTTCGATATACAGATTTACCCTACTTCAAATATTCCTTTACTTTTTTTGATATAATTTTCTGCACACCTGGCCAGGTCTGTTTCTTAAGACTCACCGGGTCTTCACTGTCTTCTGCATCAGCAAAATAAGTAATCGCTTGAGGCACCGAGATCAAAAGACTCTGAGATTCATATTTTTTTCTATGAAAGTCAATAAAATCCTGAACTGAATAATAGTTTAATAATTCGGCGATATCCCAAAAGTCTTTTTTCCTGGCTCTATTCAATACAGCTTGCACTTTCATGGCTATAATATCTTCTGTAGAGTACATTCGGACATCATCTATAGTTTGGATGGGTCGAATGATTGGGTCTGGCACTCTCACGATATCGACTTTGATGCCATCTAAATAACAAAATAACCCAAATTTTGGCTGCTTCGCTTCATAAATATACTTTTCTTTAAATTTCTTTTTGAGAGCTTTTGAAACAACTCCATTTTCAAATTTTTCACTAGAAAGCAAATCTAAATCAATAGACTTTCGATGACCATACAATAATGATAAGGCTGTACCACCTACCAATGAAAATGCCTTTAATTCCGGCATTGTCGTCAGCATTTCTAGTATGGCAAGAGCGCTGGGTTCGACTGTCTCAAAGTATAGCATCTAAAATCAGTTATGGGTCTATCAATCACAGCACTAGCAAGATACATTCTTGTTTCCGGTAAAAACTTTGCATTGAGCAAGGCTTCTCTTACTTTATCATCTCCATAATATCGTCTGCAGTTGCGTATATCCGGCACATCACCGCGTTCAAATACTCGCTCGATGATAAAATTAACTTTGGAATCATAATCAAGATTTTCAAAATCTATATCCCAGAAGATGCGTTTGTTAAATACAGGCTTTACTTTGGAGGACATATTACAAAGGTACTAATCACTTAATAATTAATCATTATTTCTAATTTCTCGAGGGGAGGATACTTAATGCAATATGCTGGTTTAGGATTAAATAACCCATACTTTTGCATAATGAGAAGTCATGGTTTATTAATCTTCACCCTTTGTCTTTCTTTTTTTCAGTGCACCAGCCAATCAAAACATACAGGCATGGTAAAAGATGCTGCTTTTGACCAGACGATTGCAGCTTTGATTGATTTTAGTGTAAAACCTATTTCAGTATCAGATGCACAAAAAGTACCTGATGCTGTTTACCTGGATGCCCGCGAAAAGGAAGAATTTGATATAAGTCATATTCCAGGAGCGCATTTTATCGGATACAATCACTGGTCTGTTGACTCTCTACATAATATATCAAAAGATCAGACGCTGATCGTTTATTGCTCGGTAGGGTATAGGAGTGAAAAGATTGGAAAAAAATTGGAAGCATTGGGATTTACTCACGTGTTGAACTTGTATGGAAGCATATTTGAGTGGGCTAATGAAGGCAATGCTTTAGAGTCCAGGAGTGGTAAAACCAATCAAATACACACCTATAACAAAAAATGGTCTAAATGGGTGTCAAACTCTGAATTGGAAAAAGTATGGTAAGATGATTAATATTTCGGGGCTCTGCCCCTGGGCAACATACTTGTAAGCCTATTACAAAGATTTACGGGGCTCTGCCCCTTTAAAATTTCTCTAATTAACCCAAATTGTAATTCAGTTTTTTCTAAGCAACAACTGATTTTGAATTAGTTAAATTGACTTTAATTAATAAAATTAGATAATTCAAAATCAATCTCAGGTACTGATATTCATCATCCAAACTTGTTGGAGATTAACCCTAATAAAAAATTCATTTTCCATTAAATTTGTTTAAACAGCTCTTAGGTGTTTGATACTCGTCAGGGTCGATAGACCTTAGATAAAAAAAGCTAATGCTTTTTTGGGAATAAAGTATCAAAATAAATTTCAGATGGCAAAATGATTCAGATTATAGGAGCCAACTCCAGTTTTTTTTAAATAAGCAACAAAGCTCCAAACTCTATGTTTTAAAACATACCTTTTATAAGTCCAGAGCACCGAAATATTTTAAAATTCTTTTTTACCAGTAATCAAGCTTGCTTCTTGACTATCCTTAATACTACTATCCTCATCAATAATATCCAGGGCAATCCATGAAATAGAAGATCTAACCAATCTATTAGTTGCATCCCACGCGCTCCACCGACTACCCACTTGAGTTTACCCCAAATATGAGGTTCAGGAAAAAATGGTGCAAGTCCTAATGAAAGACAAGCTATTAATACAGTAATAGGACTGTTTAATACAATTTTCAACGCTCAAAAGGTTTTATCACTTGCTTTAAAAAATTATGCGGATATTGATCTACCCCGTCAAATCCTAGTTTAATATCGCGCCCATCCTTTGGCATCCAGACGGTGTGGAAAAGATAATCCCATATTGAAAGGGTGAGCCCATAGTTTACACCGTATGAGCCTTGAGGAAGATCTTTGGCGTGGTGCCAGATATGCATCTGAGGACTATTGAAAATGTATTTTAATGGACCAAGTGGGATTTTAAGATTAGCATGATTAAAATGACCTACCAGTAAAGTAAACAAATGCACGATGATAAAATCTTTTATTCCAAAACCAATCATCGCCAGTGGAAGATATTCAATACTGCGATATACAATGGTTTCCATGAAGTGATACCGTAAATGTGCTGCATAGCCCATCTCCCGCACTGAATGATGCACTTTGTGAAATTTCCAAAGCCAGGGCGACCAGTGTAATAACCGATGCGTATTCCATTGAACAAAATCCCGCACAATGAATAATGTAAATAATTGAGCCCAGCGGGGCAATTGAGCAATATTGATGGCGACCAGATTGCGTATTCCAAATACATGGGCTAAAAAATCATTGAAGGCTTTGCTCACTACATCAGAAACTGCAATATATCCGATCATTCCAAAAATGAAAAAATTAAAAAACATGTAAAAAGTATCCAACCAAAAGTCTTCTCTAATGGGCCGTTGATTTTTTCTCCAGGGGAAAAGCAATTCAAGACAATAAACCAGGGCCGAAACAAATATCAACCAATAAAAATAGTTTCCCCAATGGGGATTCCAGATTTCGTGCCATAGGTAATTGGCATATCCAATAAAACTATTGTAAAAAAGTTCCCAATATTTCATGCTACTGCACTTTCTCTGTCTTCAAGCCTTTGGTCGCCCAATCCATCATGCCTCCCGAATAATCATATATTTTTTCAAATCCACTCTGGCTGAGAATACCCGCAGTCTTACCGCTTCTTCCTCCACTGGCACAATAGACAATGATGGGTTTAGTTTTATCCAGTTTAGTAATTCGCTCCTGAAAATCGGGGGAGCTATAATTAATAGTCATAGCTCCGGGTATTTTACCTGTCTTGTCCAATTCACCAGGTGTACGTAGATCTACTAACTGAATAGTCTTGTCTTGAGTTAGCATTTCCTGCACTTTTGATGCATCTATTTTGGTCTGTGCATTTATGGAAGACAAGGAAATACTCAATAGAGTGAAAATTAAAAAGGCCGCATTTAGCTTAGTAAGGTGGATGCACATAAAATATTATTTTTAGCAAAGTTAGACTTTCTTGACTAGGGCTATGTTACTTTTATTACAATTCGGAGAGGAATAAACAGTTTTAAATAAAGTATTTTAACAAACAAAGATTTCGATTTTATATTTTTCTAGAATTTAATTAATCCTAAATTGAAATAATCTTTTACTATCAATCTGGTACCAGAGTAGTACCCGTCCGTAATTCGATCATTTCAATGTTCTGCTATCAAAATAGATATTGCCTATTTTAGTGACATGAATTTACAACAGCTTGATTATCTAATTGCAGTGAGTGAAGAAAGACATTTTGTTAAGGCAGCTAATAAATGCTTCGTTACTCAAGCTACGCTGAGTATGATGATAAAAAGACTGGAAGAAGAACTGGGCGTATTGATTTTTAATCGAACTACAAAGCCAGTTACCGTAACCAAAGAAGGCGAATTAGTTTTGAACTATGCTAAAGAAATACTAGCCGGAGTAAAAAACATGAAGCTTGCCCTACAGGAGATAAAGGATGAAGTAATGGGAGATCTGCGGCTGGGTATCATTCCTACCCTGGCTCCTTATTTGCTCCCCATTTTTTTAAATGAGTTATCTACTAAATTCCCGCTACTGAAAATCACTATTAGAGAGCTCATTACCACGGATATCATTGAAGGATTAAAAAGTGGAGATTTGGATATGGGCTTATTGGCCACACCATTATTTGAAAATAATCTATCGGAACATCATTTATTTTATGAACAATTTTATGCCTATGCATCCCGTAGTGAAAATCTGAAAAGGAAGAAATATTTATTACCGGAAGACATCAATCCCGATCACTTATGGTTATTGGAGGAAGGCCATTGTATGCGCAATCAAATGCTCAATTTTTGTCAAATGAGAAAGAAGAATGATGCTCACCATCAATCGATCAGGTACGAGGCCGGAAGCATTGAAACATTGATCAACCTTGTAAATAAAGACAATGGAGTTACCATTTTGCCTAAACTGGCAACTTTGAATTTAAGCGAAAGCCAAAAGACCCAATTATATGAATTCGCACCTCCTATACCTGTACGTGAAATCAGCCTGGTTACTTTTAAAAATTATCCCAGAAAAAAATTATTGTCTGAGTTAAAAGATATGATCTGTAAAAAAATAGACTTTACCACTTCATCATTTAATACATCTAAATCGCTGAAGAAAAATATTACCGTCTTAGAACACATTACTAAAGAATAGTTAGTGCTTCACTACACTTAGGTGAACCATTTCTTAATGTTCCATTATAGGTGGTGCTTTTCTGGGCAATTGCTCATCACGTTGCGCCGTATGGTAAACGAAAGAGGCGATGATAGTAGCCGCCTGCTTCAAATCTTCTTCTTCCAGATGATCATAATTGTCCATATTACTATGATGCGTTTTACTCATATAGCTTATTTCATCTTGTATAAACTGAAAACCAGGCACTCCAGCTGCATCAAATGATAAATGATCAGTACCTCCGGTATTTTGCAAAGTGAGCGTGGTAGCGCCAAGATCTTTCCATGCATCCAGCCAGGTGCGAAATGTATTACTTACTTTATCATTTCCCTGAAGATAAACACCCCTGATTTTGCCGGTTCCATTGTCCAGATTATAGTAAGCAGAGATTTTTCCTTGCTCAGGTTTTAGAGAAGTAATATTATTTCCAGAGTCTCTTTGCACCAGATTTTGATTCACATAGGCTCGACTACCCAGTAAGCCTTGTTCCTCACCAGTCCACAAGGCAAGCCTTAATGTTCGTTTTGGTTTTATGCCTAATTCTTTATAGGTGGCCTGTAAAATTCTGGCTACTTCCATCATTACACACGAGCCGGCTCCGTTATCGGTAGCACCGGTTCCAGAATGCCAGGAATCGAAATGAGCACCAAACATGACTATTTCATCCCTAAGATCACTACCGGGAATTTCGGCAATGATATTATTTTCCATTCCACCAGGATTAGAGAATACTGTTTTTAAATCCATGGATAATTTTACTGGAATTCCGTTTAGCGCCATTCTCAAAATCCGATTATAGTGCTCAATAGCTAAAGTTACCTGAGGGATCACTTCTGCATTTGAGGCATAGGCACTCCCAGATTTTGCTCTTGCTCCGGAAACGAATATAGTACCCAGGTCTCCTTTGAAACTTCTATCTAATACAGCGAGCGGTTTTTCATCATAGATCAGGTTCCATAATGCAATAGTAGAGCTATTTCCTCTTCCAAAATTTCTGGGCAGGTTTCCTCTTCCTGTTCGAGGGGCAGGCATGGGGCTGTTTGCCATATCCAATAATTCAGTGGCATTAAACCGCGTACCAGAAGGATCAAACCATTCTTTTACTTCCCGAATAGTATCTAATAATACAAATTTCCCCCTTAATTTTCCTTTATATGAATTGATTTGATCTTCAGTCACAGCATCTAAATAAATCACCTCTCCTGTTACTTGACCAGTAGTAGATGGCGACCAGGCTTTGGGGTAGGCTATAACGGGATAATACACTGGTGATTCATTGCCCATTTCAAAATGTTTGAGTTCCCACCCTCTACCAAAAGGTCCCCATGAAGCCAGATGACTATTGGCCAAACCCATTGATTTAGTTTCATTGATTACCCATTCACCGGCTTTGTCCAGCATATCTGAACCGGTTAACCTGGGACCTAATTCATCTATGATCTTAGATGCATAGTACATGACTTTGCTGTTTTCCATTCCTTGTTTTCTAATAATGGCATTTGCTTTTTCATCTACTGCATCCTGAGCAAATAAGTAGGTGAGTACTAAGAAAAAGAGGGAAGTGAGCGTAAGTCTTTTCATGGATAAAATTTTTTAAATAAAGATAGACTTAAAATATAAATATATGGTAACTCACATACATCGAGACTATTCGTTTAGGAGAAAACTAATATATTTACTTTTAGCTATTAAATATTTTTCAATGAAATACTTTGGTATACTAATTCTAATCATGAACTCTATCTATGCCTTTAGTCAGGACAAACCTTATTATTATGAGATCCCTGCAAATCCTGAAAGCTATTCTGCAGCCAATGTAGCCGCAAGAATGGTAGACGGCGTCGGATTTAGATATTTTTGGGCTACGGAAGGATTGCGAAAGGAAGACTTAGAGTGGTCTCCGGGAGAAAAGTCAAGATCTTCATTCAATACATTGGAGCATATCATGGGGCTGACATCCGTATTATTAAATGCAGTTAGGCAGGTACCTAACGAAAATAATGCGAATCCAACTCCACTTACTTATGAGGAAATGAGAGCAAAGACGCTGGATAATCTTAAACAATCAAGTGATATCCTCAAAATGGCCGATGCAGATCTCAATAAGTATAAAATGATTTTCAAAAATGGAGAACGCACCAACGAATTTCCTTTTTGGAACCTGGTGAACGGACCCATAGCAGATGCTTTGTGGCATATTGGCCAGGTGGTATCATTCAGACGATCATCTGGTAATCCATTTCCAAACGGAGTGAGTGTATTGCAGGGTATAAAAAGGGATTGATCAGGATTGTTTTATATGCAAGACCCGCTGAGGGAAAGGAATAATAATATTGTTTTCCTTGAATAATTGATAGATCCGCACACGTAATTCACTTTTTAAATTTTCCACTCTAAAAAGATCATCGCACCAAAAGTAAAGCGTAAATTTCATGGAAGAATCCTCATAATCATTAAAACGTGCAAAGGGTAATGGGTCTTTATTAATCTGCGATTGTTCAGCAGCCACTTGTTTTAGAATTTTCATAATTAACAGTGGATCAGAACTATAGTCTACCCCTACTGAAACTTCAAATCTGGAAGTGATTAGAGAATGTGACCAATTAATCAATCTATTCCGGGTAAAGTCACTATTGGGAATGATAATGTATTTATCGTCTCGAGTGAGTACTGTAGTAGTACGCAAATGTATCTCTTGCACTTTGCATACAAGTCCATTGATATCTAAAATGTCACCTACCTTAATAGTAGCATCCGCCATAATAATGATGCCCGAGATAAAATCACTGAAAAGATTTTGCAAACCCAAACCGATACCGACCAAAAATGCAGCTGACCCCGCTAGTAATACAGAAAGATTGAATCCCAGTATTTGCAATCCGGAAATTATAAATAGTACTACAGCAATATATTTGATCAAACTATAAATGGTATACTGCTTGGCAACATCAAATTTCTTTACTCTATAAACCATTTTTTTGATCAACCGTAAAATCAAATACATGACAACAGAATACAAAGCCAAAAACACTAAAGAGGATACCGTAATTTGTTGTTCGCTTATAGTAAATAAATCAAAATTTAAAATCTCCTTCATACTAAAATTATATTTTTAATCCACAGGCTGGACAATATTTTGAATTGTATAGAATAGCTGCGTTACGCGTTTTACACATGTTTTTATCCATTGCCTTTCTCATTTCTACTGGGACGATTCCGGTACACACTGTAATATTAGTATATCCAAGTATCATGGCTATGGAAGAAATGAATTTTCCAGGTCGGTATGAGGTACTACATCCCTGTACCCAAATGGGGTAAGAGTGACAATTGCCCAATAGATACTTTGAGGATTGACGAAGGGAAAAAGAAATCTTATTTAGATTGGATTTATTCTGCAAAAACAGAAAACACCAAAATAGAGCGGATGGCCCAAACAATCGAAAGTTTAGGGAATAGGATAAAATTTTTCGATAGATAATAATTGTAATAATATTTTTTTAGCCTTGCCAAAGTTAATTTTTCCGCAATACCTGTCCAAATCACCCATAAGCCTTAAGGATATCTTAAAACCTTGCAGCTACCTCTAATTGTGCTATTTTTGTACACTTTAATAAATCAAATACATGCAGCGAGAGAATTTATCAGATGTGCAGGCAGTGGATGCACTAGGACAGGCTTATAAAGATCTTAACCGGGAAGTGAGTAAAGTGATCATAGGTCAGGATGAAGTGGTAAAAGCAGTAATCCTTTCTCTTTTTTCCAATGGTCATAGCCTTTTAGTAGGAGTTCCCGGATTAGCCAAAACTTTATTGGTGTCTACCATCTGCAGGGTGTTGGATTTGGAATTTAATCGAATCCAGTTTACTCCCGACCTGATGCCCAGTGATATTACCGGATCTGAAATCCTGGATGAAGACAGAAGATTTAGATTTAATAGAGGTCCTCTATTTGCCAATATTGTATTAGCAGATGAAATCAATAGAACTCCTCCAAAAACCCAGGCCGCACTACTGGAAGCTATGCAGGAAAGATCAGTCACAGTAAGTGGCGAACGCCATCTATTGCCAAGTCCGTTCTTTGTATTGGCTACACAAAACCCTATAGAGCAGGAAGGAACTTACCCTTTGCCAGAAGCACAACTAGACCGGTTCATGTTTAATATCATGTTAGATTATCCTGATTTTAAAGATGAAGTACAGGTGGTAAAAAATACTACTTCTACCTACGTGCCTGAGCTAAGGCTGGTGATGAATGGTGCTGATATAAGTTATTACCAGGATATTATTAGAAAGATTCCCATTGCAGATAATGTATTGGAATATGCTGTAAATCTGGCCTCAAAGACCCGACCTAACACTGCTCGGGCAACTGCAGAGGTAAATCAATATATATCATGGGGAGCTGGTCCCCGGGCATCCCAATTTTTAGTCCTTGGGGCTAAAGCTCATGGTGCCATTAGTGGAAAATATTCGCCAGATATTGAAGATGTACAAACAATTGCCAAATTAGTTTTAAGACATCGCATAGTCCGCAACTACAAAGCTGAAGCAGAGGGTATCTCTGAAGACAAAATCATAGAGGCACTGCTTTGATTCTAAATTTTAGATCATATGGGTCTGGAAAGCCATTGGTAATATTGCATGGCTTATTTGGATCTTCTGATAACTGGCAGACTTTTGCCAAAAGCATCGCCGACCATTTTCAGGTCTTTACTTTGGATATTCGCAATCACGGACAGTCCGGGCATTCCCCCGAGTTTAATTATGATCTGATTGCCAGGGATATTTGGGAGACTCTGGAATCGTTACAGATTTCGACTTGTAATCTACTGGGCCATTCAATGGGAGGTAAAGCCGCTGCTATTTTTGCATTGAAATTTCCAGTGCGGGTAGAAAAATTGATGGTCATAGATATTGCGATGAGGTCATATCCGCCACATCACCAGGTTTATTTTGATGCTTTATTAGCTATCAACTTGAGCAGTATGCACACCAGAAATGAAGCCGAAGACTCGCTGAAAACACATATTGAGGATCAAACCATTCGTCAATTTTTATTGAAAAATTTGACGCGGGATGATGCAGGAAATTTCAAATGGAGATTCAATCTCGAGGCTTTGTATCAGCACTATGAGGAGATCAATATAGAGGTGATTTCCAGTGTCCCTTTCACCAAGCCCTGTCTTTTTGTAAAAGGATCATTATCAAATTATATTAAAGAATCTGACGAAGCAAAGATAAAGGAACTGTTTCCTGAGTCCAGAATTGTAACCATCGAAGGCGCTGGGCATTGGGTGCATGCAGATAAACCGTTGGAATTGAAAGAAATATTCTTAGAATTTATGGATAATGAATAAAAGAAAAACTTCATTCTGCAGGAATCCTCACTCCAAATACGGTCCCACTACCAATCACAGATCTTTTTACATAGATCTTTCCTTTATGATAATTTTCTATGATACGCTTTGCCAAAGACAGGCCTAGTCCCCAGCCCCGTTTTTTGGTAGTGTAGCCGGGCTCAAATACCTGTTTGTATTGACTGCTCGACATGCCTTTACCCGTATCACTGAGATCGATGCAAATATCATTATCATCTTTATAGATTTCGGCTTTGATGGTGCCGGTGCCATCCATGGCGTCGAGTGAATTGCGCATGAGATTTTCCATTACCCAGTCAAAGAGCGGGCCATTGATTTTGGCGATATAAATGTTTTTTTGAGGATCAGGAAAATCAAATTTTACTTTTTTGGATGCCCTTTTTTCCATATAACTTCGGCATTGATCCAGTCGCTCATTGATATTAGTGGATTCCAGGTTGGGCCGGGATCCTATTTTTGAAAATCTTTCCGCTATCAGTTCGAGTCGGGTTACATCACTGCGCAGTTCTTCCAGCAATTCCATTTTATCAGCATCATCCTGGGAAAGCAGTTTCAGGTTTTCTACCCAGGCTACTATGGCTTGTATGGGCGTGCCCAGCTGATGAGCAGTTTCTTTGGCCATGCCTACCCACACCCGATTTTGCTGCTCGCGCTGGCTGGCGCTGAACCCGATAATACCTATTGTGAGAAAGCCTAATAAAAGCATCAATTGAATAAAGGGAAAAAATTTGAGCCAGTTTAAAATCCTGGAGTTTTCAAAATATACATTATTGAGTTCCGATTTTATAGGTTGAATACCTTGCTTTTTAAGTCTCAGCAATCTTCGGGCTAAGAAGGAAGTGTCTTTGTCTTTTAGGGGTCCATAGTTTCTTCCAAATGTGATCTGATCGTATTCGTCAGTAGCAATGATGGGTGTTTTATTTGACTCAGTAGCCTGGAGTTCAAACGTGACATCTTTATTGAGGTCGTTACTGGTTTTGGACAATGCTTGCTGCGCTTTTACATAAAGTTCGACACTTGCTCGTTCATTTTGTTCCAGGTTTTGGGCCAGAAAATTTACATATAATAATGAAAGTAACATGATCACTACACCAGCTATAGAAAGATAAATCTTCCATCGACTATCTTTTCCACTAAAATTTATTTGAGGAAACCCGGTGCGCACTGATTAAATAAAAGCTTTTTGCAAAGATGGGGATTATTTTTTCAGAAGTAACTGGGATAGTGATAAATATTGATTGCCCAAAAAAGTACTAATACAATGATGAGCCCCCAGGTAATTTTTTTCATTTGTAAAAGGCCGTAAATTCTTTTGTATAATTTTAAATAATAATTTTTATTAAATAAAAGATCGACCATGATCAGGATAAATATTATAACGGATACTAAGAACAAAATACTTACAAATGAATTATACCATAAACTATCTATCATATTTAGTTTATAAAGTGATTGAATAGCATGGCTTCCTCCACAGGCAATGCATGGAAACTTGAATGTTTGATTGAAAAAGCAGCCTACGGCGGGCGATTGCAACGGTCTGTTAATGATGATAAATCCATAACCTAGTATTCCCGAGGAAACAGCTGCGCTGATGGAGTATATTTTTCTATTGCTGTGATTCATGATTTCGTAGCACTCACATAGTTGTTATTCTTTACATAAAACCTCCAGGGCCAGTGGGCACATTCTTCAGCATAGCCTACCCCTATTCTGGGAGTTTGGATGATATCTGAAGATGGATATTTTATTCCCCTGTCTTCCATGTAAATTTTGGATTTTTTTTGGATTAGTGATTCACCAGTCATAGATGTGCGCAGACCTAGTGCAGTGGCCAATGAACCAGGACCTTTTGTAATTCTGGTTTCCAATTTACACAGTGATCTTCGCTCCATCATGATCTCTAATCCATCGAGTGGTTCCAGGGCCCGGATCAATACTGCATGAGCAATACCGGCAGGGGCAGTGACCACATTAAACAGATGGTGAATTCCATAGCATAGATAAATATAAGCATGCCCACCTTCCTGAAACATGACTTCGGTACGGGCAGTGCGTCTGTTATTATAGGCATGACTGGCTTTGTCCTCCGGCGCGCGATAGGCTTCAGCTTCCACTATGATGCCAGAAGTGTAATGATTATCAATAATAGAAACTAATACTTTCCCTATCAATTTTTTACATATGCTTACTACATCTGTAGATTGGAAAAAGTCAGTATCCAGTCTTATACCCTCATTCATTAACTATGTAAAAATAGTAGAATAAAACATATACGATATCTTTGCACTTTATTTGGATTAATATGAAATTTTTGAAACTTTACTTTTTGATTTTTGCGTGTATAAGTTTGGTGAAAATAGCATCTGCACAAGAGAAAGATTTTACTCAAAATATACCCGGAACTGCATTCGCTTTTAAGATGGTGAAGATCCCGGCTGGAGAATATAAAATAGGGGATAAAGTCCAGGTAAAATTGGATGCTTTCTATATGGGTGCGTACGAAGTCACTTTTGATGAATTTAATTGCTTCAAAGAAAGAGAACAAGACAAAGATGAATCAGCCAATACCACGATTACCTATAAAGCAGACGCTGTCACAAGACCCACTCCTCAATACGTAAATCTTACTTTCGGCATGGGCGATCGGGGCGGATTTCCTATGGTGAGTATGACCCAACAGGCTGCCTTAAAATATTGCAAATGGCTCTACGAAAAGACGGGAAGGTTTTACAGATTACCTACAGAGGCAGAATGGGAATATGCATGCAAAGCGGGTACCGCTACTGCCTATTATTTTGGTGATGATGTCTCCAAACTTAGTGAAAATGCCTGGTACTATGAAAATTCGGATGACAAATACCACAAAGTAGGGGAGAAGCTACCAAATCCATGGGGGCTTTATGATATGCTGGGAAATGTAGCAGAATGGACGGCAGATGACTACCAGGACAATTACTATGATCTAGTAAGCGCTTCGCCTGATAATCCGTGGTTGATACCCACCAGAAAACATAGCCGTACAGTAAAAGGAGGTTCTTATGTAGATGACGATCCATCGCAGCTATTGCCTACCTACCGACTAAAATCGCAGCCCAAATGGCAGGTGCGTGACCCGCAAATACCCAAAAGTAAATGGTGGAATACCGATTCACCCTATGTAGGATTTAGAGTACTAAGCCCTGCAAATCAACTTACAGCAGAGGAGGTAAAAGCTTATTTTGAAAAGGCGATTGTAGATTGATTTATTAACTTTTTATACCTTAATTTCTTATTTCCGAAAATGCTGACTTTAGAAATACCAGAAAAAAAATCTATCAAAAAAATCCCGGCCTATTTGGCTTATGAGAAAATAGATGGCTTTGCCCATTCCCTATAAAGTATATGAAAAAGTATTATCTGGAAATATTAATTTTGAAGACATTGTGTGAAGTAGTTCTTTACAATCAACTATTGTATACGCAATTGGCCTATTTCTAGGTCTTAACATGAATAGAAAAAAATTTAGAGTAGCTTCTAATGAGGCTGGTGTGCACCTGGAATTAAATAACCATTTTGCTAATGATTTAACAGTATTTGAGAAAAGTACAACAGCTTTGGATACGCAGTATTTTAGACAAGCACCACTATTGGTAATTGAAGTAGATTTGAAAGTAGATTTATCTGAAACACCATTTGGAGGAGATTTAGACTATTTATTAGCTAAGTCAAAAAAGCTGCATGAGTTTGGGACAGAAAAATTAATCTGGATTACTACAAATTCTAAAAAGATTTTTATAAGTAACAAACATGATCCCTGGCAGATCGTAGATTTTGATTGCGATATTGAATTACTGGATGGCTGTGTTTTGAATTTAGCTAAACTCCTTCTGGAAGAGGATATCAAAATTTGATGAGATCATCTCTACCCTCCCGGCATCACTCCGTACTTCGTAAATCAAAAATCTAAAATTACCATTCCCTCCCATTCGCTCAAATAAACTTAAGCGTACATTCCCCGGTATTACTTCGTAATTCGTAATTCAAAAATCTAAAATTGCCACTCCCTCCCCTTCGTTCAAGTAAACCCGAGTGTACATTCCCCGACATCACTCCGTAATTCGTAATTTTAAAATCTAAAATTGCCATTCTCTCCCCATTTATATCCTTGGGCAAATAAAGTTTAAAAAGTATCTCCATTCCAAATTTCACCACCTTTGTTAAACCTCTATCACCCGAATAAGTTCGAGGACAATAGACTCACCCATACCCTTATTTATTTAGGAGATAAGTAAAAGCGACTAAAGACTAGTGAATATTTGTAATATATCGTCATCAAATTAGATAATTTCTGACGAGGCATACATTGTTTTCTGGCACTCCCTCCCGACGCTAATAAAATGAAATTGTGTTTTTGCAGCGCTTTAAAGAATTTCCAGTATATACTTTTTGAAAAACTTTTTTCGCTAGTTAACACCTAAATCGTTAAACATACCAGCACTTTACATAACATCCTTGCTACCATATATATATTTGAATTAATTACCTATTGAAAATAGTTGCTAAATAGTATAACTGGAAATCTGCCTGCTAATTATAATTTTAACTAAAATGTGATGATTATGTAATATTTTTTGAAAAATGTTTAACATTTAGAAAATATCTGTATAGCTTTACTTTTATATATTGTTGCCAACACGATATTTTTTTTATAACCCAAAATAAATATACCCGTGGTGAATTTTACCCTGAAAATGAATCGGCACCTACTAATATGTGTGCTAGCAATTTTTTTAATGCCTACACTGGCATACAGTCAATCTCCACCTACGCTTGGCACTACCTCCAGCTTTGCATTATTTACCGGAAACGGAGCATTTAATAATACCGGTGCCTCCATAGTAACGGGCGATGTGGGTACCAATGCTGGTGCATTCAACGCATTTCCTCCAGGAGTATTGATTGGAAATAAGCATGTAGCAGATGTTGTTTCTGCTCAGGCAGCAGCTGATGTGCTTACTGCTTATAGTTATTTATTCGGACTTACCTGCGGCACTGTTATAGGCACTACCTTAGGAGGAGGGCAGACTCTTAGCCCAGGTGTTTATTGTCTCGGCGCAGCTTCATCATTGAGCGGAGATTTAATTCTAGATGCTGGAGCTGACCCCAGTGCAATATTTATTTTCAAAATAGACGGTGCTTTATCTACTGCCACGAATTCAAACATTATCCTGACCAATAGTGCTTCCTCATGTAATGTATATTGGCAGATAGGCGGCCAGTTGCAACTAGGAGAAGGTTCTGTTTTCAGGGGAACCCTTCTTGTTAACGGAGCAATTATTTTATTAGAAGGTTCATCACTTCTCGGCAGAGGGCTGTCTACTTCGGGAGCTATTTCTACGCACAATAATGTTGTTACAATTAGTCAGGGACCATCCTGCCTGATTACAGGTAACTCATTTATATGCTCCGACGGTGGTTCCACAGATTTATGTGCACCAGCGGGAGCAGCTTCTTATAAGTGGAGCACAAACGAAACCACTCAGTGCATCACAGTTAATATGGCAGGAACTTATACTGTCACCGTTACTAACGCAGAAGGATGCAACAGCACTTGCAGCCAGGATGTAACAGTTAATGATATGCCTGCCTGTATGATTACAGGTAACTCATTTATATGCACCGGAGGTTCCACAGAATTATGCGCACCAGCAGGAGCAGCTTCTTATTTATGGAAAACAGGCGAAATCACCCAATGCATCACGGTGAATATGGCAGGAATGGATACTGTCACCGTTACCTACGGTGGCGGATGTAGCAGCACTTGCAGCCTGGAAGTAATAGAAACTAACATGCCACCCTGCATGATTACAGGTGACTCATTAATATGCAACGGAAGTTCCACAGAATTATGTGCAGTAGCAGGAGCAGCTTCTTATTTATGGAGTACAGGCGCAACCACACAGTGCATCACTGTGAATACGGAAGGTACTTATACTGTAACTGCTACCTATCCGGGAGGATGCAGTAGCAGTTGTAGCCAGTTTGTCAGAAATACATGCAAGTCCTGCAACCTTATCTGTTTGTGGCAAGTAAATGCCAGCATGCCCGCCACTGTCTGCGCACGGGAATTCACCTATTTGGATTTCATAAAAGACGCAACTCCCCTTTGTGGCTACACCGTGGATCTGTCTTATCCCTTTGGTACCAATAAACTTAATGGTTATAATGTAGACCGCTCACACCTGGGCTATAGTATGGTTTACAGTGTGAGAGACGCCAACGGAAATTCCTGCTGGGGATATCTTACTGTCGAAGATAAAAGCGGCCCGCCAGTGCCCTGTAAAAGCGCTACTATCAGCTGCTTCCAGGTAGGCCAGATCAATAAAGTGACCGCCGATACAAAAGATGCCTGTAGTGATGGTATCAGTAAAGTGGCTACCAAACTTACCTGGAAAGACTATGGCTGTGATAGTATAGGCAAGATCGGGATCGTGATCAGAGACATATTAGCTTCTGATTCCTGGGGAAATAATAGTAATTGCACCGATACACTCACTATCAGGAAAGATGTATTGGATAGTGTATGTTGCCCCAGTACGATTACTTTGCCCTGCCGGGTATATTGCCTGAATGGCAATAAAATCTTAAAAGCGATACAAACGACTAATGTTTCTTTCCTGGAATTATTTAATGCCGCCAACTGGGATTTGTATCAGTTTTCAAAAGACAAAAACAGTCCTTTATACCCGAGCCCTGAATTATTACTAGCTATTCAAGGATATGGGGATCCTCTGGTGGAACTTGGAGTTACTCCCGGCCGATTGTCTGGTACCAAAATACTATTGGATAATGTAGTTGTACCAGATTTTATTCTCAATGGGAGCTTTAATCCAGATAGGGTATGTATATCAAAGGATAGTTTGGTAGTACCTGCATTGGCTGATTCAGCGCTTGACTTGAATAAAGTGATCTTGAGTTTTAGCTGTTTTGCAGATGAAACTGGTATTGAGATTATTCCCCGGGAAAATCCAAACTATTGCAAGCAAGTAAAGAAAAAAACCTTGATGTATCCCGCTTTGGGTGGCTTTTGCAAGCTAGTCGTAAGCTACTCGGATGAGATCCTGCCTATTTGCGGTGCAGGCTTCAAGATCCGGAGAGAGTGGAAAATACTCGACTGGTGTACCCAGAAAGAGAGAATCTGTGTGCAATACATTGCGATTGAAGATCACCAGGATCCATCACCTGTGATAGCAGGGTCACCAAATGCTCCTGGCCCATTGACCTCATTGATCACAGGCTTGAGAGATACAGTAGGTTATTTAGCAGTAGTGAGCCCACACGACTGTTATGCTTATATCAATATCAATAGAATGAATGTTTGGGATTGCAGCGATGTAAAACAGACTTATACATTTGTTTACGGTGATAAATCACATCCCGGAAAGATCATTGTAGAAACTAAAGAATTAGGTGCCACCGGAGCTCCGATCACCTTACCGGTAGGTATTCATATTGGTAAAATGACCCTTACTGATGCCTGCTACAATACGTGTAATTTCCCATTAGTGGTATTGGTAGAAGATATGACCCCACCTACACCAATATGTGATGAAACTACCCAGGCTACGGTAGATCCACAGACCTGCTGGGCGCGTATCTATGCCAAAGATCTGGACAATGGCAGCCGCGACAATTGCTGTGACAAGCTACACTTTGCCGTGGCCGATATGGACACTGTAGATTACTATCGAAAAGCGTTCACCGACCACATCATCAAAGTATGTGGCTGGCAGGAATATGCCAATAGAAAATATATTTATGATTTTGTAGTCAATGAATTATTAAGTGTGTATGTATATAGTGATTATCTGGATCTTACAGAATGCGGTGCCAAAAGAGTGAACTTGCGGGTGTATGATAATTGTACTACTGCTAATTACGATCCACATATCACTTCCTTGAATGAACATAAATGGATCATGGCCCAGGTATATGGTTTTTATTTTATACCCTATAGTTCATTTGATCCGGATCAGATCCTATTAAGAGAAGTAGAAAAAGCACTGAACTATACAGCACCTGCTTATCTGAAGAAGTTCAGAGATACCTTAGTAGTAACTGCCGGTGATTGTGAAAATCTGGTAGTATTAAAACTATTGTCTGTTTTCAGACAATTCGTTCGCCAGTTTGCTTCCCAATATGTATACATTACTCCCGGGCCAGGTATTGGCATCGATCCGGAAAATCCAAACCTTACCGTATTGATTGATCTGATACAAGGGCTCCAGAATGAAGGTATTGGAAGTTTCTGTATCCCGGAATTCAAACTAAGACTAAATTTCGAAACAGGAGAAATATTTAATGCAGCAGGAAATGCAGGCAGTGATGGTGATATTACAGCAGCAGAAGCAGCCTCAGGATTTGAAGCATTCTTCCTGGCCCTGTGCAAATCGATCTACAATGAATGCATGGTCAACGTATTAGTAGACGATAAGACTCCACCCGTGTGTGAAGCGCCAGGGGATATTTATTGGTATTGTGACAATGTAGGGGGCAAAGGAAATGCCAACCGCGATTATGAATATGCCTATACGGCTTGTAAAGACTTTAATTATGATAATGATTTCGTGCACAATACCACCAGTGATATAAAAGATAATGCACGGGATTATAGATGTGTAGACAGGGATGGTAAACCCTATGGATTGATCGAGTGTATAATAGAAAACGATATTGACCTTTCAGATACCTTAGATGGTACCAAAGCCAAATACTATGGTTACTATGGCTGTGGGGCAAGTATAGGACACGCTGATGAGCACGGCACCGTTACTGATCCATGTGATCAGAATGATTACAGCATGCCTGCAGATGTTTCTAACGAAGAGGTATTAGACAGATTCAGAAGTTTCTCTGTGTGG
>JBBSBH010000011.1:0-151032 GCA_038251405.1 Chitinophagales bacterium | reverse complement strand
TACAAACTATTGTCAAATCAGGCTGTACGACAGTGTCATCAGCAATCTCCCAATCAATAGGCAGAAGAACTTCGCAATTTTTACAATTTTTGATTTCCCGTTTGAGAATTATTGCCAATTCCAAATTTATTTGCTGATGTCTTTTTGAAGGGGCTGGAGACATATTATAAGGCATACCTTCAATCAACTCCCAACGACCTTCCCAATGACGCCATTCTTCAACAGTATTATGGGGAGGGTATTTTAATGCTAAAGACATTTTCAAAAATAAGCCTTTTCCTAGATATGTCTTTCAGCATGATATGATGATCGTACCAATGGTCCGCTTTCTACATAGTTGAAACCACGTTTCAGGCCTTCTTCTTTGTATTCAGCAAACTGATCCGGATGAATAAAATCCATCACTGGATGATGCAACTTCGTAGGTTGCAGATATTGGCCCAGCGTAAGCACATCACACTGGTTAGCAGCCAAATCATCCATTATTTGTAATACTTCATCTTTGGTTTCTCCAAGTCCCAGCATTACACCGCTTTTAGTGCGTTTACCAAATTCTTTGGTGCGTTTGATCTGCTCCAGGGAACGATCATATTTGGCCTGAGGTCTTACTGGCCTATATAATCTACGTACGGTCTCCATATTGTGAGATACTACCTCCTGACCCGCACTGATCATAACTTCAAGAGCATTCCAGTCTGCTTTAGTGTCTGGTATTAATGTTTCAATAGTAGTAGATGGGCTCAACTGTTTTACTTCCATTACCGTTCGATGCCAGATGTCAGCTCCTTTATCAGAAAGTTCGTCACGATTAACACTAGTGATCACGGCATGTTTTACTTTCATCAAAAATATGGCCTGAGCTACTCTATTTGGTTCATCGACATCGTATTCATTGGGACGACCCGTCTTTACGGCACAAAAACTACAAGATCGGGTACATACATTTCCCAATATCATAAAAGTGGCTGTTCCTTCACCCCAACACTCACCCATATTAGGACAATTTCCACTCTGGCATATGGTATGTAATTTATAAGTATCTACGAGCTCCCGCACTTTACGATAGTTTTCGCCTATAGGTAGTTTTACCCGCAGCCAATCTGGTTTTTTAGCTCTGGGTGGTGAAAGGTCAGTCACTGGTAGATCTATCATTTGAGGCACAAAGATAAGGATTGTTACCGTGGAATTTTATTGGATAAAACAAGGTATTGTATTACCCTATTCATAAATAATCCTATTAACTTGGTGTCGTCATGCAGCTACCCACCAGATCTATTTGGATTGCGATTTCCGCCGTTATAGGAGCTTATCTTATTTACTATTTTTCAGACCTGGTAATTTATATCCTGGCATCATGGGTTTTATCCATGTTAGGACAACCCTTATTACATTTTTTACTCGACAAGTTAAGGCTTAGAAGGTTTAGCTGGGGAAATACAGTAAGTGCAGTCATCACTATACTACTGTATCTTACCATTATTGTGCTCATTGGGGTCTTATTTATTCCTGTAATCATTGAGCAAGGCTCACATCTGGTCAATTTGGATTATACTCAAATAGTGGGGTCCCTCAAGCAACCCATCACCTATATCAGCCAAAAGCTGCAAAGTTTTGGACTCATCACCTCAGAGCAGGATGTGATCAATCAATTTAAAGACATTGCTCAAAAATGGTTTAGGCCAGAAAGAGTTTCCAATATTTTTAGCTCCATCTTAAAAATAAGCAGCAATCTTACATTAGCAGTAGGTACTATAATATTTATTACCTTTTTCTTTTTACAGGAATCGGGGCTTTTTCAAGAATACTTAGTAGCTATAGTTCCTAAAAAACATGAGCAAAAAATCTTAAAAATATTACAGGATTCCAGCAGGCTCTTACGAAGGTATTTCGTAGCTATTCTGATACAGGCCTCTATTTTCAGCTTGATAGCCTATATTGCGTTGAGTCTGTTTGGGGTGCGCAATGCATTATTAATTGCTTTTTTCGGGGGCATCATGAATGTGATTCCATATGTAGGGCCTATTATTTCAATGGTTTTTGCTGCTTTCATTGCGGTGACTTCTATGGTAGGAAATGATTTAGGTACGACCATTCTTCCCCTTGTGGTAAAATCTATGGGATCCATATTTATTGCCCAGGTAATTGACAATTGGCTAGTGCAACCCTATTTGTTTTCAAAAACGGTAAAGGCTCATCCGCTGGAAATTTTTATAGTGATTCTTATTGCAGCAAAAATTGGTGGAATTGGGGGAATGGTTTTAGCGATTCCGGCATATACGGTGTTACGAGTGATCGCGAAGGCCTTTTTGAGTGAATATAAAATAGTTCAAAAAATTACAGAAGAAATGGATCCGGATAATGATCTATTGGACGAAGATCCTATCCGGGATCAAAATGATAGTGTAGATGTAGCTGCTAGATTTTAATTTTTTCCTGATGAAATTCATCTAAAAAGACTTTTATACCATTCATCGACACCGTTTTATTTTGAAAGTGGGCTATAGCAGCAGTCCTTTCATCGCTCGTCGCATTCAGCTGGTGCAGAATATTATTGAGATGCATTTTCATATGACCTTGTTGAATACCGGTAGTCACCAGGGATCTAACAGCCGCAAAATTTTGGATGAGACCCATACCTGCAATGATCATCATAAGCTCCTGAGAATTTGGGTTCTCCATTAATTCAAGTGAGCGTTTAGCAATTGGATGCACTTTAGTAAGACCACCTACAGTCCCTACCGCCAATGGCACCTGCAGAACAAATTTGAAAAAATCATTTTCTAAACTGCACGAACTGAGACTTTTATACCTACCATCTTTTGCAGCATAGGCATGCCCGCAGGCTTCTATAGATCTAAAATCATTTCCGGTGGCTAATGCCACAGCATCTATACCATTGAAAATACCTTTGTTATGAGTCGTAGCTCTATACAGATCTGCATGGGCAATTCGAATAGCATGATAAAACCTTTCTGCAAAAGTAGTAGCAGACATATCTTTTATATCAGTCAAATCCTGTACAGGGCATTCAACCCATACTTTTACCAGGCAGTCCGGCGTGTAATTTGATAAAATTGCCATGATCACTTCTAACTCTCTCTCTTCTGCAGAAATCGAATCAGAAGTTCTAAAAAAATCCTGTAAGGTCTTTGAAAATTGTTCCAAAACCGTATTGATAAAATTGGCCCCCATAGAATCGCAAGTATCAAATTCTGCAAATAATTGATACAATCCAGGATCCTGGTCTACAAAGGATTTTACCGCTAATGACTTCAATCCACCTCCACGATCTATCATTCCCCGCATGATTGGATTAGCTTCTGCAATTAATATGGGTTTTAAAAGTAAAAATATCGAATTCATTCTATTCGGGTCACCACCCCAATAGAAGTGCACGTGACCAACTTTGATCGTATCAATTACTTCTGCTTTTATACCTCCCCGGGACATCCAGTATTTGGCAGCGCTGGAGGCGGCAGCCACTACACTGCTTTCCTCTATTACCATGGGCACTGCATAGGTCTTCCCATTCAATACAAAATTAGGAACTATACCCAGGGGCAGAGGATAATTACTAATAGTGTTTTCACTGATGCCATCCAATAATTCCTGCTGGTGAACATCCGTCAGCCAATAGCTTTTAAGTTCTTGCATTACTATCTCAGGGTCTTTAAAGAAGTTTTCTACCAACCATTTTATCTTCCCTATTTTAGTTAGCTTTGAAAATCCGGCTATTGTTTTTTGTCTATCCATGCAGTATCTCCTATTTATCTGACACGTAAGTATTGATAAGCCAACTGTAAGCCAGCCACTTGTGTTCTTACAAATTGATACAATGTATTATAATCTTTTTTTGCAGGGCCTAAAAATCGTGATGCCTGACCATATAATGCATCGTATTTCAATTTTTGAGTAAAATAGTATCCATCTAAAAAGTCTTTTACACCGCCAGAAACGATAAATTTCTTGCATTTCATTTTTGATTTCAAAGCGCTGCCGGCACCATTTACAAAATCTATCATTTCATCTGCTGTATGACCGATGGTGCTGATTACATTCAAATCACCAGTTGCAACGGACTTATTATTGCGTTTAATTTCCAAATTGGAAAAATTAGTTCCCCCCAGGGCTGCAAATTCGATTGCTTCCAATGGCAACCTCAATAAAGCATCAATACTTTTAGGACCCATCCCCTGCCCTACTTCCTTTACAATAATAGGAGCACCCACATTTATAAGCGCTGCTTGGATTGTTTCTAATGGTGGAACGATTATTTTATCACCCTCTGGCTGTAACCATTCCTGCAGTGGATTTACATGAATGATCAGACCATCAGCATTTAATTTTTTAAGCAGCAGGTGGATTACTTCCCAATTCCCTTTTTTGTTGACTGCCTCCACCTGAGCAATGCCTAAGTTTGCAAATAATGGTGCCTCCTCTCCTATGTATTTTCTTACACAAAAATCCTTGAGATATTGATTATTATCCAGTATTATTCTACAAGAGCCCAGGCCCATTCCAAGGCCAAATTCTTTGCATACTTTGGCCAGTCTTTGATTTATCAATCCGGCAAAGGCTGTTCCTCCGGTCATAGATGAGATCCAAATGGGATAATTTAATTTTTTACCTGCAATGGTTTTTGGGAAACTAGCAGATTCATGGGGAAAAGCGCTCAAAATGGGTTCATAATAAAACCGTTTATCTGCAGTGGCAGCACTTATCTGTGAAGCCAGGGCAAGATCTATATGATCTTTTTTCCTTTGATCCAGTATTGATGCACTATTTCTCTTATCCATTTGAATGCGAGGTAAAAATCGCAATAATTAATGAAAACAAGATTTTATCGTGAAAGTTTGAATAATTTAATGATTATCATTCCATTGTAGTAAAAATTACTATAATTAGGAAGATTTAATCTTTTGTAAAAAAATGAACTGATTGTATAAAAATTTAGTTTATTCAAAAAAACATGTCATTCTTACATTTCCTAAAATTCTTTTGAAATTGAAATCCTTTTTTAAAAAATTAAGACCCAATTCCAGATCTAGAATTTGGATCACCCTTCTTTTTTTTACCAGTTTATTCAATTATACACCAGCTGGTGGTCAAACAATGACTCCCAAAGATGAAATCACCCAATCTTTTGAAGATGGGCTAAAATATTTCAGCGATTCAAAATTCAAAGAAGCCATTACTTCCTATGATCGGGTGATTGAACTGGCAGATACTATGAAATCAGCCTGGTACAATAGGGCAGTCTGCAAACTTATATTGTATGATTTTGAGGGTTCTAAAATTGATTTTTCCAAAGTATTATCACTCGATACATCATCTATAAAAGCTATGAAATACCTGGGATTCATAGAGATGAGGCTCAAAAACAATCTATCTGCCCAAGAGCTTTTTTCACAAGCTTTGGAGATCGATCCCATGGATAAAGTGCCCTTACTCAACAGAAGTATACTTTATATTAAAAATAACGAGCTGGATGCAGCTTTATTCGGGTTCAATAAAGCCCTGGAGATTGATCCCAATTTTGACCAGGCTTATTTTAACAGGGGCATAGTAAGGACCAAAAAAGAAGATCATCAAGGTGCCATCATAGACTACTCTATTGCCATCCGGCTCAGTCCTAAAACTATGAAATACTATTTGAATCGGGCGAATGCTTATGTGCGTACAGGCGAGTATCTAAACGCTATCAAAGATTACAATCTCGTGGTCAGCAGGGAGCCAAACAATATCAATGCGATCAACTCCCGGGAATACGCACAAAGCTTTATTGATGATCCTGATCCCAATGCAGTGAAGAAAACAATGGAAGTAAGTTTCAATCCAAAAGAATGGGAAGGCTTTAAAAATCAAGCTTTCGAAAAGGTAAAAAGCGGAAAATCGAAAGCAGGCCTGGCGGATCTTTTAATCATTGAAAAAGTATTTTCAGATGATCCTGAGTATAAGGCCATGGTAGAAAATGCTGCCAAAGATCAAACTGATCCTAAAAAACAGTGATAGCCAAGACTTTGTAATTCCCTTGAAATAAAAAATCCTGCCTTGATTCCAAAGCAGGATTTCATATTTTATCTAAATGTAAATTCCTAGCCGTTCATAATATGCTTAAATGCAATCACGGTAAGATCTTTGTCAAATTTCTTTAAATATTGATCTACGTTCAGTTTAGAATCCTTTACAAACTCTTGCATTAATAGGGTATTGTCTTTATAAAATTTATTTAATTTCCCCATAGCGATTTTCTCCAACATCTCTTCAGGCTTTCCTTCCTGTCGCGCTACTTCTTTACCAATTTCTATTTCCTTTTCAATCACCGATTTGTCTACTCCATCTGCATTTACTGCTATTGGTTTCATAGCTGCAATCTGCATGGCCACATCTTTACCAGCTTCGTTAAATGCATCGTCAGCTTTGTTTAGGCCTACGATCACACCAGCACGATTCCCCATGTGGATATAAGACACGATTTGAGGAGCTTCTAATTTTTCATACGATTCCAAACCAATCTTTTCACCAATAGCTGCGACCATGTCAGTCACTTTGTCTTTGATAGCTACACCATTAATGGGCAGGTTACCCAAAGCTTCGAGATCTGCCGGGAAATTATCCAATGCGATTTGAGCTATCTGCTTTGCAGTATTGATAAAGTCTTCATTTTTTGATACAAAATCGGTCTCAGAGCTCAATCTGATTACCACACCTTTAGTTTTATCCGGAGAAACACTTGCTATTACCACGCCTTCTTTCGCATCGCGGTCAGCTCTTTTTACAGAAAGCTTTTGACCTTTTTTACGAAGTACTTCGATTGCTTTTTCAAAATTGCCTTCTGCTTCAGTTAAAGCAGATTTACAATCCATCATTCCAGCCCCGGTCATTTCACGGAGTTTTTTTACATCAGCAGCAGATATTTCGTACATTTTAATAAATTATAAGTGATGAATAAAAATTTGATTTATAAACGATATCCCGACCATTCAGATCAGGATATCATACAGCTATTTTATGTTTTGAGATTATTATGAATTGACAGCAGCAGCTGTATTTTCCAATTCAGTTTTCATCTGCTTTCTTTCTTCCAGACCTTCTTTAATGGCTTCCACTATGACATTAGTAATCAATATGATAGATTTTGTAGCATCGTCATTGGCAGGAATTGCAAAGTCTACCAGGTTTGGATCGCAGTTGGTATCAACTACTGCAAAAGTCTTGATACCCAGTTTGTTAGCTTCTTGCAAGGCAATATGCTCATGCCCGATATCAACTATATAAAGAGCGTCTGGCAATCTGTTCAATTGCGAAATACCGCCTAATTCTTTATCCAATTTTTGACGCTCGCGATCAAGGGTTAATCTTTCTTTTTTAGTAATACTCACCTGATCTGCTCCGGCCGCCAGCATGCGCTCGATATTGTGCATTTTTTTCACAGAACGCCTGATGGTAGCAAAATTGGTCATCATACCACCTAACCATCTTTCAGTGACGAAAGGCATGTTTACCTGTCTTGCAGCATTGGCCAGGATTTCACGAGCCTGCTTTTTAGTTGCCACGAACATTATTTTTCGGCCAGATTTTACGATGTTGCGAATAGCCAAAGCCGCTTTTTCAAGGTTTTCAGCTGTTCTGTTCACATCGATGATATGAATACCTTTATGCTCAGCAAAAATATACTGGCGCATTTTGGGGTTCCATTTCTTTCTAAGGTGACCAAAATGAACACCGGCATCTAACATTTCCTGATAGGTTGGAATTTTCATCAGATTTATCTTTTGATTTGAATACTTTTTTAAATGATTAACGCTTAGAGAATTGGAAGCTCTTTCTTGCTTTTGGCTTACCATATTTTTTACGCTCCACTACACGGGCATCCCTGGTAAGAAGCTTCAGATCTTTCAGTGGTTTTTTATGCTCTCCATCTATTTTCACCAGGCATCGGGCTATACCCAGTCGAATAGCTTCAGCCTGGCCTTTGAATCCGCCACCGGATACCAGCACTTTCATATTATAACCTGATTGCTCCACTTTAGAAGCCTCAAATGGCTCCATGAGCTTGGCTTGCATATTTTTTAGTGGAAAATAATCGCCCACTTCACGACCATTTATCCTGATCTTGCCGACGCCTTTAGAAAGGTACACTCTGGCTACTGCTGCTTTGCGTCTTCCGACACTATTTATTATTTCCATTTATTGGATATTATTAGCTTTTAAGAATCAAATAGTTAATGTTTCAGGCTTTTGAGCTGCATGCGGATGTTCAGCACCTGTATACAAGAATAATTTTTTAAACATTTGTCTGCCAAGACTATTTTTTGGCAACATCCCTTTTACTGCATGCTCCAAAATAAACTTGGGCTTTTTGATCAAAAGTTCTTTGGCCGTTTTTATTTTCTGACCACCTGGATATCCTGAAAAAGTCTGGTATTCTTTATTCAAAGATTTTTTTCCTGTAAGTCTTACTTTCTCTGCGTTGGTCACAATCACGAAATCCCCGGTATCGGCATGAGGAGTATAAGCCGGATTGGTTTTGCCTCTCAATATGGAAGCTATTCTACTGGAAAGTCTGCCAAGAGTCACCCCATCAGCATCTACTACGAACCATTTTCTCTTACCATCAAAATCTTCTTTTTTGGCCGAAATGGTTTTATAAGATAATGTTTTCACTGTACTAAGTTTTTAAGTCTTTTTATGAAAGCGGCTGCAAATGTAGGATCTTCCCCCGAATCCGGCAAGTAAATTTTCATAAATTATTGAAATACAGGGGATTTTTGGATGGATTTTAGAAAACATACCCCATAATTGACTGGTTTTCAAGATTCTGATTTATTGAATAAGAAATATTTTCCCTACCCACAAATTTTTAAAATATTTGGTCATCCAGGTTCTTTATAGACTTAATAAGCTTGGTTCGAAATTGTGTATTAGTCAATTAAAAACTATTTTTTCAAGCATTTCTTAAATAAAATCCAATGCCTTAATTTTTTAATAAAGAGTAAAAACTATATCCATATTATCCCAAAATTCAATACATTTATATTTTTGTATTAAATAAAACTAACCGAATGTATTTTAACTCTGATCTGAAAGCTGAGAATACCTATGATGCAATAGTAGTTGGCTCCGGAATTTCCGGTGGCTGGGCTGCTAAAGAACTCACAGAAAAAGGCCTGAAAGTATTGGTTCTTGAGCGGGGTCGCATGGTAAAGCATGGCGAATATCCTACTGCTGCCCTGGCCCCCTGGCAATTGCCCAATCGCAACAGACTTACCCGGGAAGAACTAGCAGAATTACCTAAACAAAGTCGAACAGGGTATACTTCACTTCCCGCTTCCAAACATTGGTTTGTAAAAGATACCGAACATCCGTATGCTGAAGTAAAACGGTTCGACTGGATCAGGGGATATCATGTAGGCGGTAGATCGATTATGTGGGGACGGCACTCTTATCGACATAGTGATATCGATTTCTCTGCGAATGCAAAAGATGGCTATGGTACAGACTGGCCTATTCGATACAAAGACATTGCGCCCTGGTACAGCCTTGCTGAGAAATGGATAGGTGTAGCCGGTACCAAAGAAGACTTGCCCCAATTACCTGATGGTGATTTTTTACCTCCCATAGAACCCAATTGCGCAGAAAAAAAGGTGCGTGAATCTGTACTTGCCAAATTTCCCAATCGGGTACTTTCCACCGGAAGGGTAGCCAATCTTACTCAGGATCATAATGGTCGTACAAAATGTCAATTCAGGAATCTATGCATCAGAGGTTGTCCCTATGGAGCCTATTTTAGCTCACTTTCATCTACTTTACCAGCTGCAGAAAAAACGGGCAATCTTACTGTAAGACCATTCTCTATAGTACATTCCATTATCTACGATGCCGGAACCAAAAAAGCTTCAGGAGTAAGAATTATCGATGCCGAATCTAATAAAGGTGAAGAGTTTTATGCAAAAGTAATTTTCTTATGTGCTTCTACCGTAGCGTCCACATCTATTTTAATGAATAGTGTATCCGATGCTTATCCGGATGGTCTTGGATCATCCAGTGGGGAATTGGGCCATAATCTTATGGACCACCATTTCAGAGCTGGTGGTAGTGGTGAAATACCTGGCATGGAAGATATGTATTACCTGGGAAGAAGACCTGGTGGTACTTATATGCCCCGCTTTAGAAATATTGGTAAAGATGTAAGTAAAGATTTCCTTAGAGGCTATGGATACCAGGGTGGTGCATCCAGAACAGGGTGGCAACAAAATGTGAAAGAGCTCGGCATAGGAGAAGATCTAAAAGCTAACCTTAATACACCCGGCCAATGGGTAATGGGATTTACAGGCTTTGGCGAAACACTTCCTTATCACGAAAACAAATTGACCCTGGACAAAAAAAATGTAGATAAATGGGGTCAGCCGACAGTCATATTTGATTGTGAATTCAAAGAGAATGAAATGAAGATGCGGCAAGACATGATGATCGCTGCAGGGGAAATGCTGGAAGCCGCCGGGGCTAAAAATATAAAGCTAAATGATCCTAAAGACAATGCACCGGGCTTAGGAATACATGAAATGGGTACGGCCAGGATGGGCACAAATCGCAAGAATAGTGTGGTGAATAAATACAATCAGGTATGGGATTGTACTAATGTATATGTAACAGATGGTTCATTTATGGCTTCTGCCGCTTGTGTAAACCCCTCTCTCACTTATATGGCTTTCACTGCCCGTGCAGCGGATCATGCGGTGAGTGAATTGAAAAAAATGAATATGTAATTTTAAATCTTTTGAAAAATTAAATTAAACCAAATCATGGATAGAAGAGAAGCATTAAGACTGAGCAGCATACTATTAGGTGGGTCTCTTTCTGCGGCTACCATCACTGGAGTATTAAATGGTTGTAAAGCAGATACCAAGACTGCAGATTGGATGCCTGCCTATATTCCGGCAGCTCAAGCAGCCACCCTGGCAGAACTCTGCGAAACCATATTGCCTGCAGGCAAAACACCAGGAGCTAAAGATGCCAAAGTAGATAGATTTATAGATGTAATGCTTAAGGATGTCTATAAACCTGAAGATGGTGAAAAATTCAAAGCAGGTTTACTCCAGCTTGACCAGGATGCACAGGCAAAGTTCGGAAAGTCTTTTGCTAAAATTACTGGGGAACAGCGTGTAGAAATGGTAAAAGCGATGGACGATGCTTTACGCGGAAAAGCAGTAACTCCTCCGGCTAAACTTCAAATGCCAGCAAATACTAAAGAAGATGATGTGATAGTAGCAGTAGAAAAACCTGATCAAAAATCATTCTACCAAATGGCTAAAGAGCTGACTATTACCGGATATTGTACCTCAGAGGAAGGAGCCACCAAACTATTAAAATATCTACCCGTACCTGGTGAATACAAAGCTTGTATTCCATTTTCAGAGGTAGGTGGTACCTGGGCGCTTTAACAAAACAAAAAATTAAAAAAATGAAGAAAATTATAATTATTACCCTCTGCATGAGTGTGTTTATACATGTACTAATTGCTCAAACAGATCCTAAAGAAACAGAATATTACACACCCGTGCCTCCAAAAGTAACACCGGGTATAGGCACAGCACCTCCTTCTGATGCCGTGATCCTGTTTGATGGAAAAAACATGGATCAATGGATAACAAGCAGCGATAAATCGGCAAGTAAATGGATATTGAATACGCAAGAAGGAAGCATGACTGTACCTAAAGGTTTAGGTGGAATAGAAACTAAAAGATATTTTGGTAGCTGCCAGTTACATATAGAGTGGCGTACTCCTAATCCTCCCCATGGAGAGGGACAGGATTGTGGTAATAGTGGGGTCTTTTTGCAATCCAAATATGAAGTCCAGGTTTTGGATAACTATACGAACAAAACCTATACTAATGGTCAAGCGGGATCTATATACAAGCAAACCGCTCCACTTGTAAATGCAAGTTTGAAACCTGGAGAGTGGCAGACTTATGATATCATTTGGAATGCACCTAAGTTTGATATTGAAGGTAGGCTCACAAAACCAGCAGATATCACTGTTTTACATAACGGAATCTTGGTACAAAATCATTGGGTTTTGACTGGTAACACACCGTATATAGGTCAGCCAAAGTATGAGGCACATGGAGTATTGCCACTTGCATTACAAGATCATAGCCATCCGGTAAGCTACAGAAATATTTGGATTAGAGAACTGTAGAGTTGCTATTTTACAAATCCTATTCTTTTTCTAAAGTACAGTAAAAGACCTGTGGCCACTATCACAAATCCGATCAGCATATCGGATAAGTTTTTCTGAACAAATCTTGCCTTGACCAGACCTGTTAATGGCCTTAGATCTCCCTGGCATTGATAGGACGCCCAAAAATAAGGCATTGCATACTTACCTGATACATCAGGGTTATCAATGAATGAAAGTTGCATTTGTCTGATCGCTTCATCTTTTGGCATTCCTCTGGACAAATTATCATAGATGGCAAGCACTTGCTCTTTACTTATTTGATCATTAATATTCCACAAGGTGCTGATCACACTTCTGGCACCGGCTTTGAAAAAGCATCGCGCCAATGAAAAGACGCCTTCTTCTTTAATCACCTCACCCGTACCAGTTTCGCACGCACTTAGAAAAATTAAGTCCTGGTGAAAATCGTCATAGGCAATTTCATTTGCATATAATGTATCAGTGGCTGTTCTGATAAATGTCTTTTCTTCAAATATGGGATCGGATTGGGCGTGTGTAGCTATATGGAGAATATTGGAATTTCTGGAAAGTAAAGACAAAGCAAATGATTTACTATCATAAAGAGTTTGGGTATTCTGATACGCATCATTCAATGACTTACACTCTTCTTTATGAAATTTTAAATCAGCCATTTGAGGACTAAACAAAGCTAGTCTAGATTGTTTCCCACTTACGGAATCAAAATTGTATTCAAACCAGAGATTTGCAGAATGCTGAATAGATAATTGATGTGATTTCATCAGGAATGGCCAGGTCTTATATTTTGCATTATTTGTCGGGGTTGTTAAAAGTGATCCAAATGAAATCAGATTTAAATAAGCGTCTGGTATGATAATCAATCTGGAAAACTTATGAATGGACAGGGGATTCAATGTACTTAAGTAAATCCTATAAGACAAGGAGCACCACGAAGAATCTCGCTCCACTGGATTCCGGTTGGTAAAATCCTTCATGAGATGCTCATAATCAACTAGTGAATTTAATAAACTGATGTTTTCTCTGGAAGCATTCAATTCAGCTCTGAAAAAATGAAATTCATTTTTATCTAATTGAAGGGTGTATAAAAAATCGCTTCCAAACTTAAATTCAATAAATGAGTCTCCATCAGACAAATGAGACTGGATGTCAGCCACCTTAATTAACTGAATGGATGGCATTCGAATAGAATCAATTAATTGTCTTTTTTGAGATTTTAGTTCACTCCAATGCAACAATAATGATTCATCGGTTTGTCCTGAGGCTTTTATTTTACTGGAAATTTCTTTGATTTTTATTTGAATAGCATTAAACCTATCTCTTCGACCTTGATCCAGCATCCCATTCTTTAACAAAATTTCATTTTGCAGGTTAAATGACTTATTCAATTCCATGTATTGGAAAATCAAATCTTTATTTATTTTTTCTCCATTTAATTGAAGTTTATATTCAGCTGCTAATACCTGGTTAATAAAATTATCAAATTCTATCATGAGTAAAGAATGATCTTCTCCTTGTTCTGTGGAATACCTAAGGGAACTTAACAAAGGAAGTAACTCTATAGCAGCATGATCAATTTTTTTCAAAAATGTAATATTACCAGAAGCAAGGTATGCAGTTGAATAAATGGAAACCAGGTCTTTGTAAACATCCAATTTCAATTCCCCGGTGTTTGACATGGAGCTTGCATTTATATCACTATCAATAATCTTCATTAAATCAGTCATGTATTTTTCTACAAGATTCATATTCCTACTATGCAACGACAGCCTTGTTTTAGCTGTATAAAAATTTATTTTATTCCAAATGGTTTCATTTTCGGGTTTGATCTTTTGCGAATACCTATTTAAATCATTTTGAACTAAATCATATCTTCCACATCTCAAATAAAATTTGATAATTGCAAGTAATATATTTGGATTGTTTTTAGTTAAATCGGATTCCTTAAATGATTTTATTATGTTCACAGCTTTTTCAGATAATCTATCCATTGAATTTATAAGCGTGAGATTTTGAGTATTCTTATGTAATTTATAAAAAGTAGAAGTGTTGGATTCTGGCTCCAGGTTTAATAATTGTTCTTTAAGTTTTTGTTGATTGGTGGTTGATGCAAAATTAATATAAGCTTCTAATGCAGAAATTCGACGACCCAAATTTTCATGGAATGCATGAATAGAAATGCTATCAGCAAGTTTTCCATATTGATAGGCTTTAGCATATGCATTACTAGCGTTTTCATTATCCTTTAAATTGGAGTATATATCTCCTAGAATCAAATGAGCTTGACTAAGTCTGTTATATTTTACTTCAAAAATGCTATTTAGATCACCAACCACTGCAAAATTCCGATAATGCTCTGGGTGAGCATTAACAAAATCTATCGATTCTTTAATGGCAATTAGAGCAGAGTCTATTAGATTACCACTATAAAGTATATCCGCTTTATAATAATAAAAAGCAAATATTCTTTTGTAATTTATTCCACCAGGCAATTCAAGAGAAGGTTCTGCATTCGGCTCAAAAGCTAAATACTCCAACCTTTTCAACCCTTGTTGAGCATCATTCCATCTATTTGTTTTAATTAGACCTTCAATCATGTATTGCAAAGCAATACTCTGATTATCTATATTCAGCGCAATATTTGCCAGATCGTAACAAATTTTAGAAAGAATGACTACAGAATCGAAATTGGTTTTTTCATAATTGCTCCATATCCTTTCTTCTATTTGCGCATATCTGTCATTTTGAGCGAATGAATCAATACCCAAAAAGAACAAAGCAATACAAAAAAAGAATCTAGCCAATGAATAATTTAATATTGGCTGAAAATACTAATTGATTAGCACAATTTGTATTTTATCATTTGAGATTTGGACACAAATTCCATGCCCTGCCAATAATAAAAAATGGTTTCAATCTCAATAATCTTTCCAATATAATTTTCTAATAACTCCGCGCTATATTCATCTAAATAGTAGCTAAAAGATATTGGAGTGGTCAAAGGGGTTGCTGCCATTCGCTCATACTTTAAGACATTTTTCTTATCCAGTATTATAAAGATATCTGCCTCATCATAAGATACTACTACCCTGGTTAGTTCAGAATACTTTGCTTCCAGAATAGATGGCTTTCTTCCTTTTAAATTTTGAACATTCATCATTGCATTATCTGCAATGACCGTTTTTATTCCGCCTGAAGTGCATGGCGGCCCACCTTGACAAGTAAATGGCATACTAGTTGGATTTTATAGTTTAAAATTAATACATTAATAGTAAATGATAAGTCTTTAGGTTAGTTCCAAAACATAATTATAAGCTGGCTGAGCAGGAAAAGGATTGAAATTTTGATCATATAATGTAGTCAAAATTTGAATAGTGGAATCCACAAAATCAATGAGTCGAATGAGCTGCTCTGGCTTCAAATTATACTTGTAAGTTAGCGGATTAGTTCCTTGGATAAATGATCTGGAATAGGTAGCAATCAATTTTCCAGATGAGTCTAAAATAAACACATCTGCAAAATCATTGGAGATAATAGTTCTGGTTAGTTGAGCAAAAGTTACAGTAGCAGATCTGACTCCTCCACCCGATGTACATGGCGGCCCCCCTTGGCAAGTAAATGGCATATTGTATTTTTTTAATGATTTATACTAGGATCTAGTGTAACCAAATTAGGAAATGTTACCCATTTATTTGGAAATTATTTGAAAATAATTTATTGAACCACAACCATTTGATTTAGAATTGTTTATACATTAGCATGAAATTTTAAGACTTTGATAGCCGACAATTAACTTGCTTATTACATTATATGGAAACGGAAAAAGAAAAAGATCTGGTAGCGATGATACTTGAAGGCGGTACAGCCAGAGAGAAAGCATTAAAAACAGTTTATTTAGATTCCAAAATGAAAGAAAAACTTATCTATTTTACCAAAAACAATCATGGAAATGAGCAGGATGGAGAAGACCTTTACCAGGAAGCCATCATTATATTTGACAGTAATATCAGAAAAGGAAACTTTAGGTTGGAGGGTAGTTTAAGTAGCTATCTGTTCTCTATTGGCAAATTCCATTGGATGAATCATTTGCGCAAAAAGAGATTGACTTTAGTGGAGGATATTGCCACTACCGTGGTCAAAAATACTTCAAATCCTCAACCGGAATCATTGCTTATAGATGCCCAAAAAAAAGAATATCTACATACTATACTAGCAAAACTAGGAAAAAGATGCCAGGGAATACTGGAACTATGGCAACTATCATACTCCATGGAAGAAATTGCGGCTAACATGGGTTTTCATGATGCTTCAGGAGCAAGAAAAGCGAAGTATGATTGCCAACAACAATTAATAAAACTTATTCAATCAAATCCAACTATATCAACTGAACTAAAATGAACACATCAACTTCAAACTTCGAATCCCAAATAGACCAGTTTGAAAAGTACACATTGGCTAAAATGTCTTTGGAAGAGCGACAAGCTTTCGAGACTAAGCTTTTGCAAAGTCCTGAATTTCACTCCTCTTTCGATGCATTTTTAATATCCCGGGATGTGATCAATGAAAAAATAGAGGCAGGGCTGCGTGATACGCTCAAACAATGGCAATCAGAATCTAAAGCAGAACCAAAGATCGTTCAGCTTTCATGGCTAAAGTATGCTGCTGCTGCCAGTATAATTGCTGTCATTTCATTAGTTACTTTTCAAAACTATCGAATTAATAAAATAGTTGATAGTATGATTGCCACCAACCTACCTTTGTCTGAAACTACGCGCGGCGAACAACAAGACAAGATTTCAAAAATATTAGCTGACCATGAAAATAAAGCCCAGGATGCAATTTTGGAACTTAAAAAAATTGATAGCATGGATCAGAATTATGGCAAAGCCCAATCAGTCTTAGCTAAATTTTACATACGACAAGGCAATTGCGTAGAGACCCTAAAGAGTTATGCTAATGCACATGATTATGGTATCAATGATGTGACATTAGGGATATTGCTCTGTCAAATGAAATGTAATAAACCCGATGCAGACTTTCAGAAAAGACTGGATAGTATTCTGGCTGACTCCAATAATAATGATTACCAGGCTGCAAAGAAAATTAAAGAACAAGTAAATGGATTTTGGTGGAAACTATTACGATAAAATCCAGGCTACTGAATTGGGCAAATGAGTTTTCAAATTCTATTTACACACGTGCATCCGAGTTTTTCTTCCCATCCGTGTGTCATGCCTGTGAAGCCAGAAACAAAATGTATGACCATGTATTATGCATGCAATGTACATATGAAGTAGCTACTACCGATCACTGGAAATTTGTCGAAAATGATTTTACTAATAAATTCCTGGGTCGCTTACCTCTAGCTAATGGAGCCTCTTTATACAAATTCGTGCCCGGTGGCATTTTTCAAAAATTGGTGCATAAATTAAAATATGAAAATAAGCCTGAAATAGGAGAAAATCTTGGTCGGGTAGCTGGGAGAAAAATCAAAGAACACTGGAGTAAACCTGATTTGATCGTACCCGTACCTATGCATGAAAAAAAGCAATGGGTCCGAGGTTACAATCAGGCTGAAGTAATTGCAAGAGGTATTTCATCTACATTAGATATCCCAATAAATAAACTTATCACAAAAAGACATGCCACCCAAAGTCAAACAACTTTCCATCGGCATGAAAGATTGAAAAACATGCAGGAAGCGTTTTCGCTCAGACAAAAATATGATCTTACCGGCCGGCACATTCTATTGGTAGACGATGTATTAACTACCGGGGCCACATTAGAAGCCTGTGCTATTCTGCTTTTAGACATTCCAAATATTAAGATCAGCATGTTTACCTTGGGCATAGGTTTATCTTTTTAGCACACCAGATAAATATTATCTTAGCTATATGAATCAGCTTGCTGAACTTCTCAGAGGTGAATGTTTGCGCAGGATCAATGAAAGTCGATCCAAGATCAATACTGCTTTAGAAAAGTTGTCTGAAGACGAGGTTTGGTATCGGCCCAATGCAGAAAGTAATAGTATGGGTAATATTTTACTTCACCTTTGTGGCAATCTGACCCAATATGTGCTGAGTAGTATTGGAGGGCAGGAAGATCATAGGAAACGATCACAAGAGTTTACAGAGCAAGGCCCCATTCCAAAACTTGAATTAGCAGGATCATTTAACAAGGTGGTAAACGAAGTATGTCATTTAATATCAAAAATGGATGAAGCCGAACTGGAAAAAAAGAGACCCGTCCAGTGTTACGAAGAATCAGGTGTGGGAATATTACTTCATGTCACCGAACATCTTTCCTATCACACTGGCCAAATAGTCTATTTTACTAAATGGAAAAGAGCAGAAAGCATGCATTTTTATGATGAGCGTGCCCTTGAGGCTCATGGTGAATAGGATGGATTAATTCTTTATTGATAATTTTCCAAAACATCATTAATTTGGCATTTACAAAAAAACACTGATATGCTCTCCAGAAAGCTTAGCCATAGGGCAAAAAAGAAATATCGTCTTATTGCCTCCATCATATTGGCTCTTACTATCTTTTTTTTGTTGAGATACTTTATCCCCCTGACTCAAGGTGAAGCAAGTCCACAGAAAGTGCAAATCAAAAATGTATTATTCGCTATTATATTCGGTTTTCTACCTTTTTATATATTACCCTGGTTGAAATGGATCATGGGGCATGATAATGATTTAGAGGAAAATATGGATGGTGATCCGAAGGGGAAGGAATGATATTTTCGCTACTTTTTAAATTTATCGATAAATTCTTTCACGATCTGGTCGAATTTTTTTGGTTGTTCTAAAAATGGAAAATGACCGGATTCCTTAATGATTTCGTATCTGCCGTTTGGAAGTTCCTTTTTTATCTTATCTATAAAAGTAACGCCTATATCTTTGTCTCCAGAAATAGTTAAAACAGGACAACTGATCTTATTTAACTGTGGGTATAAATCATAGTCATTCAAATCTTTGAATAAATATCTCAATGCGGCATTTTTCTTTAAATAATCCATGGGTAAATAAATATTCAAACTATCTACCTGCGAGGGTATTGACATATTTTTTGAAAATGCCAGTTTAAATAATTCCACATAAGCAGATGGCTCACCCTGCTTAAACGCACTACTTTCCAATATTTCACTTCGCTTTGATTGATCTGAAAAATCAAATCTAGAGCTCAGTAACTTACTTGCTTCCTTCGTATCTGCAGATGAAATAGCAGCCGGATTTACAAGAATCAATGATAAAAGCTGATCACTATGTTCCATAGCATATCGCAGGGCCACAGTAGCCCCCCATGAATGAGCCAGCAAATGAAACTTCTTCAGTTTGAATTTTTCTTTAATCCTGGTAATATCATTCACAAATTCCGCAATACTCATTTTATTGGTGTCCACCGGTATTTCAGAGTCTCCACAAGCTCTTTGATCATAAAAAATCAAATGATTGGAGTCGGCTAATCTTTCTAAATACAGAAGAAAATATCTATGATTCAATCCGGGACCACCATGGACAAAAATGATAGGGTCGCCCTTTCCTGTATGATAATAAAAAAGCGATTTGTCAGTATCCAGAGCGCCATAAGGAAGTATTTTTGAGCTGGATGCACATGAAGTAAATCCTGCCAGAATAATCGATAAATACAAGATTGACTTCATACTTTATCTATGAATGCCAGCTGCACTCTTTTTAGGTCCAAATCAGCTGATGCTACTTTCACTTTCAATCTATCACCCATAGCTATTACCATTCCTGACTTCCTGCCTAAAGCCTTCAGCCTGTTGTCTGCCAAGTAAAATGTTTCTGGCATTTCTTCAAATGGAATAAATCCTTCTACGTGATTTTCTTCCAGCTCTATAAACAAACCTTTTTCTATCATACCCGATACAAACCCTACAAACTCATCACCAATATGATCCTGAATGAACAGTAATTGAAAATATTTTATTGATTCACGCTCAGCATCCATAGCCTTGCGCTCCTGATTAGAGATGTGCTTGCATTGTTCCTCCAATCGCTTTTTGTTTACACGGAAAGTATCGTTTAGGTTTTGGAATAAAATCCGATGGGCTAAAATATCACTATACCTTCGAATGGGAGAAGTAAAATGAGCATACAGTTCAAAAGCTAATCCATAATGCCCGATATTATTGGTAGTGTATTCCGCTTTTGCCATAGATCGAATGCCCAATGGCTGGAGTACTTTCAATGCATCATTTTTCATGCTCTCCTCATAAAGCCTGTTCAATGACTTAGCGATTTCTTTGGGTGTATTCAGATTCATTTGAAAGCCTAATTCTTTGGCAAAGGATGCCAGGTCATTCAATTTATCCAGGTCTGGCAGGTCATGCACCCGATATACAAATGGAATAGAATCTTGATTTTTCTCTTTTTGATGAATGAATTCTGCTACTGCTTTATTAGCCAATAACATAAACTCTTCTATCAATGCATGAGTATCTATATGCTCTTTTAGATGCAATGAGAGCGGTTTTCCAGTTACCGGATCTAATTTGAATTTATACTCCGGAGAATCGAAACCTATAGACCCATGTTCAAATCTTTTCTTTCGAAAATGCTTTGCAAGAAGATTTATTTGATTCAATTCATCGAAGAATGGGCCCTTTTTAGTATCCAGGACTTCCTGAGCATCTTCATACGTAAATCTATAATTAGAATGAATTACTGATTTCCCAATCCAGGTATTTACTATTTTGCTTTTTACCGGATCTATAGTAAATAATACAGAAAAAGTAAGCCTGTCTGTTAATGGCTTTAATGAGCAAACATCTCCGGATAAAATATCAGGTAACATAGGCAATGCCCGATCTACTAAATAGACAGAGGTAGATTTAGCATATGCCTCATGGTCCAATGCAGTGCCTTCTTGTAAATAATGCGAAGCATCTGCAATATGCACTCCAATTTCTAAATGGCCGTTTGGTAAATGAGCAAATGATAATGCATCATCAAAATCTTTCGCCGTTTCAGGGTCTATGGTAAATGTAGTGACTGATCGAAAATCTCTTCTCTCAGGCCAGAATAATCCATCCTTCATCGATCCTGCAACCTCATTAGCTATAGCCATGGCATCTGGAGAAAATTCTAATGCAAATCCATTATTAATAAGGATGGCTTTCATTTCATTTTCTATCAAAGACTCAGCATTCATTATTTGAGTTACCTTGCCTTTGGGAAAGCGATGTGATCCATCTCTCCAGTTAGTGATTTCTACTATTACTTTATCACCCTCCTTTGCTTCTAAACTATCAGCAATACTAATGTGAATTTCAAATCGGTGATTCAAGCTGGAGGGAATCACAAAACAAGTGGTTTTCTTTTTATAAAATGTGCCTACAAAAAAATTTGTTTCTCTGCGTATGATCTCAGTTACTTTACCCTCTGGCTTTCTTCGTTGGGATGCTATCACATTTATTCTTACTATATCACCATGTATAGCACCGTTGAGAAATTTCTCAGGAATGTAAACATCTACAGCACTTTGATCTGAAATAAGATATCCTGCGCCGCTTCTGATCACTTCCAATCTTCCTTCTATAGTGCCTGCGGTATTTACCTGTTTTGGATGTTTTTCTTTATATGGATGACCATCAGGGCCTTTGCCATGTTGATATCTTCCATCCTTGTGATCATACACTTTTCTAGATTGAATCAGCCGTTGGAGCACTTGATTCATTTCATCCATACTATTATTTGAATGCACCGCATGAAGTATTTGTCCGGGCGTAAAAGCGTTTCTTGAATTATTTTTAAGGTATTCGGAAGTCAATGTTTTCAATGCATCGAAATGCAGTGATTGAGATACTATATTTTTCTTATTAGTCTTTTTCATTTAAATGGAAGATAAAGCCGTTAGGCAAAAGTTCATAGCTTAGTTCTTTTGTTGAAGATGGATCAAAATGGATCTGATCTACATCTTGCTCAGAAGCTATTACTTCAATAGAATAATCTTGCTCCAGGGTAGCCACTTTTTTTATTATAGTTTTACTGTCGCTGGAGGTGCCCGCTATCACTTGTCTAGAAATAGGAATTCCTGTTTTAGTATAGGTAGCCAATATAAAATCGTACCTCATGAGGGAAGCTTTCCAATAAACCAAGGCGATAAAGTCAATTTCTTTGCCTGCTGGCAATCTAAAGCAAGGTAAAAATTCAGTAAACTCCTCCTCCGGCAATTCATCTTCCTGCATGATAAACATAGAAGCCAGATCTATGGGTATCAGATCGTTTATTTGTTCAAAGGTTTTGTGCGACTCTAAAGTAAGCGAAACAGGTAGTTCTACGGGTGGAAATAGGGATAAAAAATCCTGAAATAAATTGCGACTCATTCGGGCTGCAAAGGTAAGTCTATTTTTAGGACTTCCTCATTAAGTAAGATTTCCAATACTATTATTTTAACTCTATGTTACCAACCACCCGTCTGAGAATGCATACGCCTGGCATTATATTTTATTTAACCCCCAGATTTTTTCTGCTTATTTTTGCACCCTCATGTTTACTTTTAATATTTACTTAAAATTTGCAGCCATAGCGGTTTGCTTGTTTGGAGGCATTGGTCTGGCATTTGCATTTGGGTTTTGGTGGGCTTTCCCTTTTATTCTGGCTGGCTTACTTTTACTGACCAGTTATATTCTATTAGGTACCGTACAGTCTGCCGCTCAAATGATGGAAAAGTCTGATTTTGCAGGCAGTGAAAAACGACTAGATCTTACTTTTTTCCCTCAGTGGCTTTATAAACCCAATCGCGCCTATTTTAACATGATTAAAGGTTCTATAGCAGCTCAACAAAAAAATTACGAAAAAGCGGAGGCATTCCTCACAAAATCTAAAGAAATCGGCCTCCCAACGGGAAATGAAAAGGCCATGGTAGCATTACAACTTGCCAATTTTGCTGCTCTTAAAAATAAATGGAACCAGGCTCAGATCTATATGAAAGAGATCAAAGAATATAAAGTCACCGAGCCTATGATCAAGGATCAAATTAAACAATTTGAAAAGGCCATGCAGCAACGCGGCCAGCAAAAACATATGATGGGTGGTGACCCCAGTATGATGCGAATGCGGAGACAGAAAAGGATGTGATATTATTCAAATAGTTCGTCAAGCAATACTTCATTTTGTACTAATTCAAGCGCATACGCATTTTTCTCTACTCCATATGTAGTAATCAAAGTAAGAAATACAGCTTTTTTAGTTTTTGTATTTTGTTTGAATATGGAGATTTTTTTCTTTAATTGATTTGCGTAGTCTTTATTAATAGTGAATTCCGTCATTGAATACTTCATTTCGCATAAATTGATCACTTGATCTCTTCTATCTATAAGTAAATCAATTTGTGTTTTATCATTCTGCCAGGAAGCTTCACTTGATAAAATTCCACTAATTCCTAACGCTTTTTTAATTTGATGGATATGAGCCATGCACAATTGCTCAAACGTGTATCCTTGCCAGGCTCTGTGGCTGGGATTGTCAATGAAATGCGTCCATGCTCCTTCACCTCTATATTTTGCACTTTTTATAAATTTAAAATAAAATGCAGTATAAAAATCTGACAGTCTATAAAGTGTAAGTTTCGCTTTGGTTTCTAGTGATGTATAAGATGCTATAAAGCTACTCTCTTCCAATTCTTGAAGAATTTTTGTGAGGGTACCACCTGATGGAAGTCCAGTAGCTTTTACGATCTCATTCCTGTTGATCCCCTTAAGTTTTTGGGCCAAAGCCGCTACCACATTTTCATATGCTTCATATTTTCTGAAAAATGACCGGTAAAGGTTGCTAAATTCATTTTTTAGTATAGCATTATTTATGAAAAATAATTCTTCAATTATTTGAGCGACACTTTTACCAGGAGTGATCGCCTCTATATAATAAGGCATTCCTCCCAGTGCCATATATAATTCGGCAATCTGGTATCTTGTCAGTAGACACCCTTTAGACAGTAACATTTCTTCGGTTTCCTTTAAGGTAAATGGCTCGATCTTAAATTTTTGCGTCACTCGATTGTGAAGCCCACCATGATTATTTATTAATTCATTTATCACCCATGATGATGCCGATCCACAGGCAATTAAAATCACATTCTTTCTATTGGTCGCCCAGCCATTCCAAAAACTTTCCAGCGCAATCATAAAATCTGATCGGGGAGTATCCATCCAGGGCATTTCATCCAGGAATATGATCAGTTTTTTCGATCTGGCTTTTTTTGCCAAGCTAGTCTTCAATCTTTTAAATGCTTCTAACCAGGTTTTAGGAGCAGCGTCGTATTGCTCAGAAAAATACTCCGTCCAAGTATCATGAAAGCTAGCTAATTGTTTTATAGTATTTCCATTTGCCAAACCTGCATGATGAAAATCAAATTGGTAATTAAAAAATTCTCGGATAAGGAATGTTTTGCCCACACGCCTCCGACCGTATACTGCTACAAATTCAGACTTTTTACTAGTAATTATTTTAGCTAGTCTTTTTCTTTCTTTGTCTCTGCCTATAATCATTTTTATTTATAAATAGCCAAAAGTAGTAAAAATATAGCACATTTGGCTGATTATAAGTCATAATCAGCCAAATCTATACTTCCACACCCCCATTTGGCTGATTATACAGATTCAGATTAATCGTCAAGCCCCAAATCTCCTCTTCCCAAGTCTCCCAAAGGATCGGTAAATTCTATCCTGGTCTGATGCAATTCTTTATTGAGAAGATTGAAAGCCGCCAATCCATGCAGGACCAATTCCTTGAAGATAGGTTTATCTTCTTCTGTAACATTAGTTCCTTTAGCGATAAGTCTTTCCAGTCCTGAAACCTGATCGAGGGAAGAGGCATAAGCGTCGTTCGTAGCATCTACCGCCATTTTCAATTCATGTTCTCCGGCAAACCAGGCTTTGATAACTCCAAAAGGATCGCGATCATTTTTTTTCAGCTTTTCCGGATGAGGGAAGTATTTTAAAAACTCCGTCTTGATGGCTTTATTGATCAACTCGAATGCCACTTTGTAAGGCCCTTGTTGCTCGCCTTCGTATACGAGTTCTACTTTACCGGTAATGGCAGGCACCACACCTACTAAATCAGAAATTCTGGCTATGCCCGTTGTTTCATTGTTCTTCAGCATCCGTCTTTCAACAGCACTGATCAAATTTTCGTAAGCGCTGATACCTAATCGAGCTGAGACCCCGCTATTGATGTCGATCAATTCACTGGTACGGGCTTCAAATGAAATCTGTTCCAATAAAGTTTTGATTACATCAGGCACAATGATATCTTTTTGTTCGGGCTTGATCCGGGCTTCCTGCCTGGTGATCTTTTTTGCCGTTTCGATATCTAATGGGTAGTGCGTAATAATCTGGCTGTCGATACGATCTTTAAGGGGTGTGATAATGCTTCCCCTATTGGTATAATCTTCAGGATTGGCCGTGAATAAGAATAAAATATCCAATGGGAGTCTTACTTTAAAACCTCTTATCTGAATATCACCTTCCTGCAAAATATTGAAAAGAGAGACCTGAATTCTTGGCTGCAAATCAGGCAGTTCATTGATCACAAATAAAGACCTATTGGCGCGTGGTATCATTCCGTAGTGAATCACCCGCTCATCAGCATAAGGTAATTTCAAAGTAGCTGCCTTTATAGGATCTACATCACCTATCAGGTCGGCAATGCTTACATCCGGTGTAGCTAACTTTTCTACATATCTTTCATCCCGATGGACCCAATCTACTGGTGTATCATGACCTAGATTTTGAACAGTGGCTTTACCAAACGGGGACAATGGATGAAAAGGGTCATCATTGATCTCGCTGCCTTTGATGACAGGAATGTATTCATCTAACAACCTTACTAACATGCGGGCAATCCGCGTTTTTGCCTGGCCTCTCAAACCCAATAGTAAAATATGATGTTTGGAGAGAATAGCTCTTTCCAAATCAGGTATGACCGAATCATCAAATCCATGAATTCCTTCAAAAATGTTTTGCTTATTCTTAAGGGCTTTGATGAGATTAGTACGCATTTCATCTTTGATGGTCTGTACTTTATAGCCTGACTGAATGAGTTCTCCTAATGTGTTAATATTAATATGATTCATCTTCTTTTTTTCTTACTTTTTTTATAGTCCATAAAAATGAACTCTCCCAATGTATCCAACGTACTATAAAATGCTTTTCCATTATTAGCCGTGGTAAAAGCATCAACAAAACTTGCCAGGTAAGGATCCCTTGCCACCATAAATGTGGTAATGGGTATTTGTAATTTCCTGCAAGCCAAGGCTAAAGCCAGTGTCCTGTTAATGATCTTGCGATCCATGCCATAGGGATTTTTGTAATACTTTTTCCCCACCTTGATACAAGTGGGTTTCCCATCAGTGATCATCATAATCTGCTTATTGGGATTTTTTCTCCTCCGAAGGATTCCCATCGCTAATTCTAAACCAGCGACCGTATTAGTATGATAAGGGCCTACCTGCAAATAGGGGAGATCTTTCATTTGTATTTCTTTGGCATCATCGCCAAAAGTGATAATATCCAATGTATCTTTTGGATAACGGGTGGTGATTAATTCACTTAATGCCAGTGCAACTTTTTTAGCCGGGGTGATGCGGTCTTCACCATACAATATCATGGAGTGGGAAATATCAATCATCAATACCGTACTGGTCTGACTTTGAAAATAGGTCTCATATACTTCTAAATCATCTTCCTGTAATATAAGCTCTTCTACCCCATGATGAATCTGTGCATTTTTAATGGATTCTGTAAGTGCTAATTGATCAAGTCTATCACCAAATTCATAAGGCCGGATCTCGGATGTAAATTCATCTCCAAAACCTGATTTTGGAATTGTATGATTTCCTTTTTTACTCTTCTTCAACTGATCAAATACATCCTCCAGGGCTTGCCTGCGCAAGGCTATTTCGAGTTTAGAACTGGGCATGGGATTTAAAATTCCCTCTCGGTTTTCATTAACAAATCCTTTGTCGATTAAGTCCCTGATAAAATCAGCTATACCATAATCTTCAGTAGTAAGCTTATATCTTTTGTCTAAATCCGTAAGCCAGGAAAGTGCTTCTGTCACATCACCGGAAGTATGTAGTAATAATTCTTTAAATAGCTTGAATAGCTTATCGAAAGGCGTTTGGCCTTCGAGATTAGGATCAAATTTTCCAAAATACCAGTGCAGCATGATTAGTTGATTACTTAACAAATATACAGGAGAAAGGTTTTTGAAAAAAATCCGAATAAGATAAAGTAAGAATGGGAGTAATTTCAATTTTTCATATTATGATAAAATTTAATATATATTTACATGGTGGATTGGAAATCAACTATAAATGGATTCACTGCCTATCTTAAACTTGAAAGAAGTCTTTCAGGGAATTCTGTGGAGGCTTATAAACGGGATACTGAAAAATTAGCCGTATTCAGTATTGAGAACTTTGAATCGCTTGGACCGGAAAAAATAAAATTGAATCACCTGGAAGCATTTATTAAATATCTTGATGAAGAAGGCCAGGATGAGCGTAGCCAGGCCAGAATCAGATCCGGTATTAGAGCTTTCTATAAATATTTAATCATTGAAGATATCTGTATCGATGACCCAACTGAATTATTAGAAGGACCCAAACTGACTAAAAAATTTCCAGATGTACTTTCACTTGATGAAATCAATGCTATCCTTACTCTTATAGATCATAGTACGGATGCGGGAGTAAGAAACAGAGCTATGCTGGAGACCCTTTATGCATGTGGCCTTCGGGTGACTGAACTAATAACTTTGAGATTGTCGATGGTATTTACTGATATGGGTTTTGTTAAAGTGATTGGAAAAAACAACAAAGAACGCATTGTTCCCATAGGATCAGAGGCCTTGAAGCACATTCAACTTTATGTAGAAGGAGTGCGACGGAGATTGCCCAAAATCGGGAAAGAATCTGAAGATATTCTATTCCTAAATCAAAGAGGAAATAAACTTTCCAGGATGATGGTCTTTCAACTAATAAAGGATTTGGCAAAGCAAGCCGGGATAAAGAAAAAAGTAAGTCCACATACATTTCGGCATTCATTTGCGACTCACTTAGTGGAAGGTGGAGCCGACCTAAAAGCAGTACAGGATATGCTTGGACATGAATCTATTACCACTACAGAGATATACACGCATCTTGACACCGACTACTTGAGAGAGACTTTACACCGCTACCATCCAAGATTTGTACATTGATATGGGCGGGGATCGCCGGATACTTTTACCTTTGCTCCTCTTTTCAATTCATGCAGGTATTCAAACAGGTTTTCTTTTCAGGGGTTTTACTAGTTTGTCTTTCGCAATGTGCCAATATCGGCAGGCCAGAAGGCGGCGAACGGGACAAAATACCTCCAGTAATCGATAGTCTCCATTCTACCCAAATGATGCAAACCAATTTTCATCCTGACCTGGATAAAACGGTAATTGAAATAAATTTTAATGAATGGGTGAAACTGATGGAGGCTCAAAAACAAATAGTGATTTCACCACCCCTACTTTATCCCCCCAAAATAGAACCAAGAGGCAAAGGTGTTAGAATAAAATTGGACCCCAGAGAAGTATTACTGGATAATACCACCTATACCATCAATTTTGGGAGTGCCATCAGAGATTTGAATGAGGGTAATGAAGCGAGGGATTTAAGGTTTGTATTTAGTACCGGACCAGTAATAGATTCAGGTGAGGTAAGTGGGAAAATCTATGATGCACTAACTCATGAAGCCAAGGAAGACATTCTCATTATGCTCTATTATGCTGAAGCGGATAGTGTGGTCTACAAGTCTAAACCTATTTATTTTTCACGAAGTGATAAAAGCGGAAGGTTCAGTATAAAAAATATAAAAGACACTACTTACAAAATATTTGTACTGAATGATGCCAATTCAAATTATCAGTACGATCAGGACAAAGAAGAAATAGGATATCTCAGGCGCAGAGTAAAAACGGGAGAAGACAGTACCACTATTTTAATACCTTATTTTAAATCATTTGTACGCCCACGAATTACGGCTTACAATACCGATAAAGCCGGCGTGCTAAAAATACAATCAAATGTAAATCTGGAAGATCTTACCTACCAGGTATTAGCTGACTCCGTTCATCTTATCCCATTGCAAATAGTGGATACTCTGATGTACTTCTATTCACCATCTACTGCAAGAAATTGGCTCCTGTTGGTAAATTATAAGGATTCTATATTAGATACAATACCAGTAAACAGAGTAAAAATAAATACTATTGATAGTTTGAAAATTCACCCTGATTTCAAAGAAGTCAAGACGCTCGCTCCTAATAGTATTAGAAAGCTTGAATTTAATATTCCCCTTATAGGTATTGATACTTCAGCTATTACATTGCTTGATGATTCTACTGCAGAGAATATTCCTGTAGGTATTAAAATTACGGATAACCAAAACGAAATTGAGGTCATATGCCCCTGTATTGAAAACAAAACCTATACTGTTACTTTTTTACCGGGGTCAATAAAAAGCTTTAATAGCACGGTAAATAAGGATACTATTGTAATAAAAATGAGGGCATTCAAAACAGAACAATCCGGTACTATGTTCATCACCATTTCTGACCTGGATAGTGTCAAAAATTACACCGTGAATCTTTTAAAGGACAATAAGCCTGTAAGTACAAGATTCCTCCATAAAACTGTTGCTACCACTCTAAATTATACGTATCTGACGCCAGCTACCTATTCGATACAAATCATCGAAGACAATAATCAAAATGGAAAATGGGATAGCGGCAGTTACCGATACAACATATTTCCTGAAAAGACTGTTACTCAGGGAAATTTCAATGTAAGAGCTAATTGGGAATTACGAGAACAAATAATTTGGAAACCATGAGTGAAGAAAATAAAAGAATGAAACTTAGAAGTGAGCATTTGTATAAAAAGTATGGCCAAAGACAAGTAGTAAAGGATGTCAGTATCGATGTAAAACAAGGTGAAATTGTCGGTCTTTTGGGACCTAACGGAGCAGGCAAAACGACCATTTTTTATATGGTTGTAGGTTTCATCAAGCCCAATGAAGGTAAAGTCTTCTTAAATGATCAGGAGATTACATCGGCACCCATGTACATGCGCGCCCGTAAAGGAATTGGATATCTGCCCCAGGAACCATCCGTATTCAGAAAATTAAGCGTAGAAGACAATATTCTGGCCGTATTGGAAATGACTGATCTTACTAAAGAAGAACAAAAAGATAAATTAGAATTATTGATTTCAGAATTTGGTCTCGATAAAGTACGGAAAAACATGGGTGACGCTTTATCTGGCGGTGAAAGAAGAAGAACGGAAATCGCCCGTGCTTTAGCAACCAATCCAAAATTTATTTTGCTGGACGAACCATTCGCTGGAATAGATCCTATCGCCGTGGAAGACATCCAGAGTATTGTGGCCAGGTTGAGACTTAAAAATATAGGGATATTAATAACAGATCATAATGTGCAGGAAACATTGTCCATTACAGATCGGGCTTACCTTATTTTCGAGGGAAGCATTTTAAGAGAGGGAACAGCTGAGGAATTAGCGGCAGACGAATTAGTAAGGAAAGTATATTTAGGCGCTAATTTTGAATTGAGAAAAAAAATAATTGAATGAAAAAAATCATTCTTTATGGCTTATTGTTTTCCATTTTCAATTTCTCTTGCAGAGAATCTAACCCGAGACTGATAAAATCGTGGGTAAGCATGAGTGATACTTTGCTCCGAAATAGAATCAAATTAGAACAAGATAGTGTAGATCATATTTGTATTAAAAAATCAGACAGTTTATATAAAGCTGCCTATGATAGCATCTACAAAAAGCGACTGGGAGAAATGCAGGTATTATTGGACTCAATAAATCAGCAATGAAAAAGTATATATTCTTTTTATGCTTACTCATTTCCTTAGCCTGTACCCGGAGTAAAATACCTAAAGAAGTATCTAATTTAGTCGAAGAGAGAATGCAGTTATACTATATCGAAAGAGATTCTGTTTGCAAGCGTGTAGCTGTTAAGAAAGCAGAGCAAGCTGTGGATTCATTTTTTCTATCTATAAGAGAGCAATATTTGCATGATTCTATCGTAGTACCTTCCAAACCCATCAAGCCAATGGTCGATACCAATATTACCATTGATGAAACAAGACCGGTGAAACCTCTTTGGGATAGTCTGATAATAAAAAAATGATCTTAATGCTTCTGCACTTCAATCATTCTATCTTTACGGTTCAAGTCCTGGATTAAATGTACTGATAGGAAATCAGCATTTTTAAAAACAGCACTTGTTTCTACACCCAGGAATTCATTTATTTCTACTAGTATTATTCCCTTTGGTCTTAAAATGAGCTCGCTTAACTCGGCTATGGCCTTATAAAAAATCAAAATATCATCATCTGCATACAAAGCCGTTTCTGGTTCATACTGTACTGTACTGATTCCCATGCGAGAAGACTCTGACCGGGCTATATAGGGAGGGTTACTGATGATCATGTCAAAATTAATTCCTACGTTTTTCCATTCAGATTTATCTAAAATATTCATTTGAAGGAATTGAATTTCCAGGTTCAATTTTTTAGCATTTGATGTAGCCACCTCCAATGCCTCCTTACTTATATCTATTGCTAAAATTTCAACTTGTGGAGTATTTTGCTTAATCGCGAGGGCTATGCAACCACTACCAGTACCAATATCTAATATCCTTAAATTCCTTTTTCCTATCCTTTTAATTGCTACATCTACCAACTCTTCCGTTTCGGGGCGTGGTATCAATACCTGGGGATTTACTTTCAATTTTAGCCCAAAGAAAAAAGCAACCCCGGTAACATAGGCTACCGGTTCATGAATAATAATTCTGCTGATAGCCTTATTCCATGCATCTAACTTTTCGGGCACAATCTCCCCCGAATCCTTTTCCAATAGATCTTCATGCATAGCTCTAAGGATAGATAGCGCTTCCCTTTCTTCAAAGTAAGGACTCAAAGCATTGAATGATTTATGTTTTAATGTGCCCCAGTCCATACAATTGAATAAAAAATAAGCATTATGAATGAGCAAATAAGAAATAATCTTACCGGTAAATATTGCTGAATAGGAATTTTATACTTTTTCCATAGAATAAAGACCTGCAGCATTCTTTCTAAGCAGGTACCTATAATGATCAGCCATACTATTTGTATTAAGTTTAAACTTTCATTTAAAAAGACTATGCCCGCCAGAATAAATATTAACTCTAAAATACTAATCATTAAGATCCTTTTTTTATCATTTAACAATTGCAGTACCATATTGGAAGGTATAAATCTGAATAAATAGATCAAGGAAAATGTAGCCATAAGGTATGCGGATTGGTCAAAATTATTCCCATACAGGAACTCAAATATTTCTTTACCAAAAATTACGATTATCAACAAGACAGGCACCATTAAAAGAATCAATTTAGCCATCCCCGTTTTCATTTGAGACAAGACCGGGAGAATGTCTTCTGCAGATGACTTTAAAAATGATAAACCAAAAGCAGATAATAAAACAGGGATCAACGGAATTTCCCGGGTACCGTATCTATACACACTTAATTCATTTCCCAATCCAAAATTACGCTGCACGGCATAGGCGCAAATAATGGTAATGAACGAACCCATGGCAAAATATAAACTATAGACCGCCACTTCTTTCCAAAAGTCAAAATTGAAAAATGTTCTGCTCCACTTTTGTTGAGTAAATTCGTACATAATAAAAGCACAAGTAAACCAAAAATATTGCTGAATAAACGCTTTAAAATCTGAACAGATCCACGCGAAGAAAATAATACCTAAAAATTGTATCCCCCCATAAAGCCATTGACTGGCCATTTTCTTTTGAAGATAAAATCGATATATACTCGCACTTGAAATAAAATAGGACAAAAGGATGGTAAAAGCTTTGCCAGTCAGTTGCCAATCCTTACTTTCCCAGGGAAGTAGGCCGGTCATAAAAATCAATAAAACAAAGCAAAGAGCCAGAGATAATACAAAGCCAGAGATAAAAACGGAAAACAGGAACGATTTTTGATCTTCACTATTCCTTTTGCTTCCCATTCGGATAAAACTCAATCCCCACGCCGGAAGCCAGGAAAAAAAGATGAAATATTGAAACAGGCCAAACGATTCGAATTTTGCAATCTCCCCCATTGGCCATCGATGAGCAATGATCACAGTAAGGAAAAGCAAAGCCATGGGTCTGGCCAGCATACCAAACTGAAACGCATATCTTGAATTAATCCAGAATGATGTAAAATTAAAATTTACCAATCGATAGATGCTAAAATTTTATGGGTACAAAGATCGCAAATAAGAAATCAATAAAAAGAGCTAAGGTGACAGACAGGTCTTTGATAAAAGAGGCCATCAAAGCACTTAAGCTTTCTTATTCTCCTTACTCCAATTTTAAGGTGGGAGTTGCCGTATTAAAATCAAACCAAAAAATTTATAAGGGAGCCAATATTGAAAATGCTTCCTATCCACTCTGTTTATGCGCTGAAAGAACAGCCCTGGCACATGCCTATGTGGTGGATTCAAGATCTAAAATTTTAGCCATGGCCGTGGTATGCTCAAGTGATAAAAATAATTTGCTTAATGCAGGCACACCATGTGGGGCATGTCGCCAGGTGATCAGTGAATTTGAAGACATGCAAAATGCTCCTATTAGAATTATATTGAGTACAGTCGATTTTAAGGATATAAAAATTTATGATTCCATAAAAATATTATTACCCGATGCCTTTAATGGAAAAAATTTAAATACCCATTAATTATTTCTTTTTTAGCACTCGCTCTACAAGCATTACATCACCTGGTACATCCACAGCGTGAGATTCATACTGGGTAATGCCTACATGAATATCTATTGAATTTTCCAGCCAGCGCAATTGCTCTAACATTTCTGCTGACTCCAGGGGAGACTCAGTTAATTCGGATAGTGACATCAAAATTTTACAGCTATACGCGTATATTCCTACATGTTGAAAATACTCTTGCCTTGATGGTCCACGGTAAAAAGGTATGGGACTACGACTAAAATATAGGGCTCGATGATTTCTATCGAAAACACATTTTACAATATTTGGGTTTTGAGCAGCCACATGATCTTCCAATTTTCTAACTAGTGTAATGATGCCAACGTTACGTTTTGATTCAATGTTCTCAATCAATTCATCGATGTATTTTCCCGTGATTAATGGCTCGTCACCCTGAATATTTATTATCCAATCGGCTTTGTTGTCCTGAGAATAATAGGTATTGAATACTTCTATGCATCTGCTTGTCCCATTCAGGTGATGAGTATCCGTCATCACAGCTTTCCCATTAAAACTCAGCACCGCATCCAGTATTCGCCTGTCATCAGTAGCTACTACCAGATCATTCAATTTTTTACTTTCACGGCAGGCCTGGTACACCCATTCTATCATGGTTTTACCAGCTATCAGGGTCAACGGCTTCCCCGGAAATCTTGACGATGCATACCGGGCTGGTATCACTCCTATTATTTTCACAGAATAAAATTATTCAAAATAATAATCATATTACAATATTATTTAATATTTTTGTTGCTAATATTAAGTATTTTATATGAAAAAGCATAGGTTAAAATTTTTTGAACTAACCTTTCTGACTTTAGTTACCATTAGCGGTTTTGCCAACGAATCCTGGCTGAAAGATACTATTTATGTAAACCTTGATGAGACTTTTGGAAAATTTACATATCATAAAGTGGAGAAAAAACAGACTCTATTTTCATTGGCTAATGCATATGGCATAGACTTGTACGATGTCTATGATTACAATCCCATATTGAAATCCCGAATTCTGCAAGCAAATGATGAGTTGAGGATGCCCATTTCAAACGATTACATTATTACTGATAAAAATCAACTTGAAAAGGATAAAAAATATCATCCCATCTATTACATCATTCAACCCAAAGACAATTTATATCGAATCTCTAAAGTGTATTTCAATATGTCATTTGAGGATCTGATGAAAAGGAATAATCTTACTTCTCATAATATCCAGGTTTCCCAAAAATTACTGATAGGTTGGTTTGACCCTACTAAAAAAGAATCGGGCACCCCTGATTTTAAACCAAATACGGTAAAGACAGAGCAAGCCAATCTCGAACAAAAATGGACAATAGCCAATCCAGCGCCATTTACTGAGGAATACAAAGCACTCGATCTCGCTCCTAAAGATGGGCTGACAAAATTTAGCAAAGAAGAAAATAGCCGTAACCATATTATTAATATCAATCCAGAGGTTAAGGAGGTTAAGATAAAAGAAAGAAAAGAAGAAAAACCAACGATATCGACCAGCATAACTCCTGAAAAAAATGTAGCGAACATTCCTTCGAAAAGCACTCCTGATAATCCAAATGTAATCAGACCAGAGGTAAAAGGTCATGTGCTCAAGCGAAGAATGGTGACTCAAAATGGAGTGGCTCAATGGATAAAGACTGATTCTCCCAGCAGCGATCTCTATGTACTCCACCCTACTGCTCCCATAAATTCAGTGGTAGAGATTACAAACCCTATGACTCATAGAAAGATTTATGCAAAAGTGCTTTCTAATATGCCTCCAAAATTGTACAGTGATGAAATAAGCGTGGTGGTGTCACCAGGGGTAGCCAATTTATTAGGAGTGATTGACAGTAAATTTTATGTGAAGCTGAGATACGTGGAGGAGAGTTTTCAATAGGGATGATTTTCCTGAGCTTCCCTCTAAATTAATCTTCCTATTTTTGCAGTGATGAAAATCTATAATGATATCCTCGAAACCATTGGTCAAACTCCTCTCATAAAGCTCAATAAAGTTTGTGATGAAATACAGGCGCTGGTATTAGCAAAAGTAGAAACTTTCAATCCCGGTCATTCGATAAAAGATCGTATGGCTATGAAAATGGTGGCTGATGCTGAACAAAGTAAAAAATTGCTTCCAGGAGGCACTATAATAGAGTGTACAAGCGGAAATACCGGAATGGGTTTGGCCATAATAGCTGCCGTAAAAGGGTACAAGTGTATATTCACTACTACCGACAAACAGTCCTCGGAAAAAATAAACTTGCTGAAAGCATTTGGCGCAGAAGTCATCGTGTGTCCTACTAATGTAGACGCTGATGACCCAAGGTCTTACTATGCAGTAGCAGAGAAATTAAGCAAAAAAATACCCAATTCATTTTGGTCAAATCAATATGACAACCTTTCCAATAGCGAAGCTCATTTTGAAAGCACAGGCCCTGAAATTTGGGAACAAACTGATGGTAAAATCACCCACTTAGTAGTAGGTGTAGGTACGGGAGGGACTATTTCAGGCACAGGAAGATATCTAAAATCTAAAAACCCTGATATAAAAATTTGGGGTATCGACACGTACGGTTCTGCTTTGAAAAAATATCACGAAACCGGGAAAATAGATCCTAAAGAAATATATCCCTATATCACGGAAGGCATAGGTGAAGATATCATTCCTAAAAATGTTGACTTCCAGGTAATCGATCATTTTGAAAAAGTTACAGACAAAGATGGAGCATTAGCAGCGCGCAGGCTGGCCCGGGAGGAAGGATTATTACTTGGATATAGCGCCGGCTCAGCGCTGGCAGGCCTCATTCAAATGAAAGATCAGCTCAGCAAAGATGATGTGGTAGTCATTATTTTCCATGATCATGGCTCTCGCTATATAGGAAAAATATTTAACGATGACTGGATGCGTGACCGTGGGTTCCTGGAGACTGAGATGAAGGTAAAAGATCTGATAAGAGCGAAAGATGATAAAAGATTCTTCAGCCTTACTGCCTCCAATACGGTAAGGGAGGCTCTCCACCTGATGAAAGAAAATGATATTTCGCAAATTCCGGTTAACGCTGATTCACAATTTATTGGATCAGTCACAGAAAGCAAAGTACTATCTTATGTGTTAGAGAATCCGGTAAATAATCTCGAAAAAAATATAGTTGCTGTAATGGATGATCCTCTTCCTCATGTTCCGTTGGATATGGGCATCCAGGATGTGAGCCGATACTTTGATAGAAAAATTCCTGCTGTAATGGCGCAAGACACTGCTGGCAACTGGCATGTAATTACTCAATATGATATCATTCGCTCTATCCGAGGATAGTTCGATTTACAATTTATTGATTTACAATTTATTGATTTACAATTTATCCTTCGATAAATAGGAATACCAACTATTTAAAATCTACCTACCAAATTATTTTACATCAACCAGGGTAATATCGAATATCAAAACCGTATTAGGTGGAATACCCCCTTGTCCTCTGGGACCATAAGCAAGTGAGCTTGGTAATATCAATTGTATTTCTCCACCTTTTTTGATCAAAGGAATCCCAATTACCCAACCGGGGATAAGACCTCCTAAAATAAAACTCACTGGAGTGCCGGTGGTTCCATCAAAAACCGTCCCATCCGTGAAATATCCTTTATAATGTACTGTAACGGTGTTCTGTGCAGTTGGATTTACTCCCGTTCCAGGGGTTTTAATTACATAATACAAACCACTGGAATGCTTGGTAGCATCTACTTTATTCTTGGTAATATATTCTTGAATAATATCATTATCCTTTTCATCCTGTGTAGGACCAAGGCAAGCAGTAAAACTAATTACTGTCAGTAAAAGAATAAGTGGAAAGAAAAGTTTCATGTATTGTTTTTATTAATGTTGTTTTTCAATTGAATTTACCGGGTTAAGACCTAATCGGCTGGCTTCGACTATCATATACGCTTTAGCTTGTTCGTAATTGTTATCGATTTTGCCATCGAGAATAGCCTCACGAATTGCAGTTTTGATTACACCTACCTGAAACGACGGCCGCAAACCAAATGTTGCCATTATTTCTTCACCATCTATCGGTGGCTGCCACGATCGCATTTTATCCTTTTCTTCTATCTCTTGCATGCGGGACCTCACCAGTTGATAATTTTCCAAAATAGCTTGCACTTTTTCAGCCCGCTTACTGGTAATATCTGCCTCACACAGGATCATCAGATCATCAATTTCTTCTCCCGCTTCGAAAAGCACTCGTCGAATGGCAGAATCAGAAATTTCCTCCTTGGTAAGACTAATGGGTCTCAAATGTAGTCGCACCAGGTTTTGGGCATATTTCAACCGGTGATCGGTAGGAAGTCTTAACCTTTTGAATATTCGAGGCAACATGCTTGCCCCTAAAAGATCGTGACCGTGAAATGTCCAGCCCTGCTTTCCATTATATCTTTTCGTAGCTGGTTTGCCAATATCATGAAACAGCGCAGCCCACCTGAGCCAGATATAGTCTGATTTTGCACATACATTGTCTAATACCATTAACGTGTGGTAAAAATTGTCTTTATGTCCTTTACCATCAATATATTCCACACCTTCAAGATCAGTGATTTCTGGCAGAATCAGCTTTAAAAGGCCGGTTTGGTGCAATAATTTAAAACCCACTGAAGGCTTATCGCAGGCTAATATTTTCTCCAATTCGTTTAATATCCGTTCACTGGAAATAATGCCAATACGATGGGAGCTGTGAATGATGCCCTGAAAAGTGATGGGTTCTATTTCATATTCCAATTGATTAGCAAAACGGATAGCCCGCAACATCCGAAGTGGATCATCCGAAAAAGTACGTTCGGGTTCCAATGGAGTCTTGATGGTCTTACTTTCAAGGTGTTTCATTCCATCAAAAAGATCTATCAATTGGCCAAAATCATCATCATTTAGACTTACTGCCATAGCGTTAATGGTAAAATCTCGTCTCCGGATATCATCCTCCAGTGTACCTCCTTCTACAAATGGTTTTCTAGAATCTTCCCTGTAAGATTCCTTTCTGGCCCCTACAAATTCAAGATTGAGTTCCTCATGCAAAATTTGAGCGGTGCCAAATCTTGGGAAAATGCTTACTCGGGGTATGGGATATAATTTACCTGCCACCTCCTGGGCGAGTTGTATTCCATTGCCTACCGTGACTATATCAATATCAGGTGATAACCTGCCAAGTAATTTATCCCGCACATAACCTCCTACCACATACGATCGTACTCCCAGTGATTCAGACGCTTCTTTAATTACCTGGAAGAGCTTCTTTTCGTATGTATTGAGATTAAAAATCACTCCTTTTTATTCTATTATACTAATATTGGGTCATATATGTCATATATATAGGCCAATTCTTCCAGCAGTGCCAATATACCTGAAGGTTCGGGCTCCAGAACGAATCTTTCTCTAAATGGTTTTATACCTTCGATTCCTTTGAAATAATTTTTATAATGCCGGCGCATTTCCAATACACCAAGTTTAGGTCCTTTCCACCTGATAGAAAAATCTAAATGTGCCTTCACCGCATCAATTCGCTCAGCGAGAGATGGAGGATCTAATAATTCTCCTGTATTAAAATAATGCCTTATTTCTCTAAAAATCCATGGATACCCGATACTAGCCCTGCCTATCATAATTCCATCTGGACTATAACGCTCTTTATACTCTTTTGCTTTTTGAGGTGTATCAATATCTCCATTACCGAATACAGGAATATGAATACCTGGGTCATTTTTAATGGTAGCTATATAGGACCAATCTGCTTCGCCTTTATACATTTGAGCACGTGTGCGGGCATGTATGGAGATAGCCTGAATACCCACATCCTGAAGTCTTTTTACTACATCCACTATTTGAATGCTGTTGTGATCCCATCCAAGTCGAGTTTTCACGGTCACAGGTAATGAAGTATTGTCCACTATTGCCTTTGTCAATGAGATCATTTTAGGAATATCTTTCAGTATACCAGCTCCCCCATCTTTACACACTACTGCATTTACCGGACATCCATAGTTGATATCCAATATTTCAGGCTGAGCTTCTTCCACATAAGGTAGTGCTTTCATCATCGAGTCCATTTCACCTCCAAAAATCTGGATACCGATGGGCCTTTCTTCAGGATAAATGTCTAATTTTTGTAAACTTTTAGCAGCATCTCTGATCAATCCTTCTACGGAAATAAATTCTGTATATAATAAATCACATCCCTGAGCTTTACACAAGGCTCTGAAAGGAGGATCACTCACATCTTCCATAGGTGCAAGTAACAAAGGAAACGCTCCCAACTCAATGCCAGCAATTCTTACCATAATGGAAAGGCAAAGATACAACCATTAGAAAGTAATCTAACATTTGATTATCTTGAATCCTAATTATAATTTAAAATAAAAAAGCTTTAGGGTATGGAGTTATTAGTCATTGTCTGCTTTATAATAGGATATATTTTTATCATATTAGAGCATCCCTTAAGAATGGACAAAACCATTCCAGCTTTATTGATGGGCATGCTTTGCTGGGCCATGATTGCACTGGGGCATTTGGAACTTGCCGGAGAGGCCAGCCATAGCCCAGAAGGTTCACATGATCTTACTTCGGTTATCCTGCATCACCTGGGGAAAATTGCTGAAATTTTAATATTTTTGATTGGAGCCATGACTATAGTGGAGCTGGTAGATTTGCACAAAGGCTTTTCTGTAATCACCAATCGTATTCATACGCGTAATAAAAAAAAGCTGCTTTGGATTATCAGCGTTTTGGCCTTTTTCCTTTCCGCTATTTTGGACAATCTTACCACTACTATAGTGTTTATTTCATTGCTCAGAAAATTGATTCATAAAAAGAATGAGCGCATTTGGTTTGTAGGATTTGTAGTGATTGCAGCTAATGCAGGGGGAGCTTGGTCACCTATAGGAGATGTGACTACCACGATGCTTTGGATATCCAATAAAGTAAGTACGGATAGACTCATCTCGGATTTGATACTTCCTTCTATATTATGTTTGGTACTACCATTAGTGGTTGCAGGATTTCAACCATCATTTCGGGGTGAACTATCAAGTTTTCATGAGAGTGAGGAAAATGATAAGAGAAAGGAAAAATTATTAAGCAGCAAGACCATGCTCGTGGCAGGTATAGGTGCCCTGGTATTCGTTCCCATTTTTAAGACTATCACACATCTTCCCCCCTGGATGGGGATGATGCTTGGACTTAGTGTGGTCTGGCTGATCTCAGAATACATTCACCCTGAGGAAGATTTTACTGAAGACCGAAGACACCAATATTCTGTAAAACATGCACTTTCAAGAATAGAGCTTTCGAGTATTTTATTCTTCCTTGGAATTTTAATGGCTATCGATGCCCTCGACTCATTGGGCACTTTACAACATATGGCTCAAAAACTTGATCAATGGTTTCCTAATCAAAGTGTGGTAGCTACATTAATAGGAGTTCTTTCGGCCATTATAGACAATGTTCCAATAGTAGCAGCTACCATTGGTATGTACGATATTCCTTTGGATGACAAGATGTGGCATTTCATTGCCTATGCTGCAGGTACTGGTGGTAGTATGATCATTATTGGGTCCGCTGCAGGTGTGGCGGCAATGGGCATGGAAAAAATAGATTTTATATGGTATATGAAAAAAATATCCTGGCTTGCTGCCATAGGTTATTTTGCTGGATGTCTTTTTTTAGCTCTATTTTAGAGAAAAAAATCGATATTATATCATCCTCAATATTAAATTTTGAAACTTTAATATCATTTAATATTCTAGAATAAAATATATAATAAAATTCCTTTTTAAAATTATACCAACTGCCATTTTTAGATATATATTCATCGTATAATATCCTTTAGCGATGGCAACTCTGGTGATTATTTGTTTCATAATTGGTTACTTACTGATTGTTTTTGAGCATCCATTAAAAATGGATAAAACGATTCCTTCGCTTTTAATGGGAGTCCTTTGCTGGTCACTAATTTCATTAGGGAAGTTGCCCTTGCATTTGGAAGATGGTTCATTAGCAGCTCATGATGGCATGCAAAATGCAGTATTGCATCACCTGGGAAAAGTAGCAGAGATTCTTATCTTTTTGATGGGCGCTATGACTATCGTTGAGTTGGTAGATTTACATAAAGGCTTCTCGGTAATTACTAATAGAATTCATACCCGGGATAAACGAAAACTGCTATGGATATTAGGCTGGTTAGCTTTTATACTTTCGTCAGTATTAGACAATCTTACTACCACTATTGTTTTTATTTCGCTTTTGCGCAAGCTTATACATACCCGGGAAGAAAGAATGTGGTATGTCTCTTTCATTGTGATTGCAGCTAATGCAGGAGGAGCCTGGACACCCATCGGTGATGTAACGACTACCATGCTTTGGATTGCTGGCAAAGTGGGAACTGGAAAATTGATTGAAAACCTGGCTATACCTTCTATATTTTGCCTTGCAATACCTTTATTAATTGCCAGTTTCTTACCCGTATTTCAGGGAGAAATCAAAAGTTTTCATGACAGTGGAGAAAAAGACAAACTTAAAGAGAAATTACTATCCAGTAAGACTATGCTGATTGCTGGTGTAGGCGCACTAATATTTGTTCCTATATTCAAAACCATTACACACCTTCCACCGTGGATGGGTATGATGCTGGGCTTGAGTGTGACCTGGCTGATATCAGAATACATTCATCCGGAAGAAGATTTTACTGAAGATAGAAGGCATCAATATTCAGTAAAACATGCCTTGTCGCGAATCGAACTCTCCAGTATTTTATTTTTCCTTGGAATATTAATGGCGATAGGAGCTTTGGAGTCCCTGGGATATCTTCAAAATTTAGCTGAGCAAATGGATAAATGGTTTTCAAACAGAGATATTGTAGCCACACTGATAGGTGTAATTTCAGCAATTATAGATAATGTGCCTTTGGTAGCGGCTACTATAGGTATGTACGATCTGCCTATGGATGCCAAGATGTGGCATTTTATAGCTTTTAGTGCTGGTACAGGTGGTAGTATGTTGATAATAGGCTCTGCAGCAGGGGTTGCAGCAATGGGTATCGAAAAAATAGATTTTATTTGGTATTTCAAGAAGATTTCCTGGTTGGCAGCCATCGGTTTTTTTGCAGGATGCATTTGTGTATATCTGATGGATTTACTCATGCATTGAAACGAGAGAGAAACCTTATTTTTGTATTAAAAATATGAAATGACTTTCTCAAAATTTCTCAAACTCATTATACCAGTCCTTCTATATTTAATAGTTGCCTGCAAACCGGTGGCTACTATCCAGGTATTACAGCCAGCCCAGATCATTATACCGGAGCATATCCAAAAAATATTACTCGTAGACAGAAGCAAACCTTCCGGCGGGTGGTTTTCTAATCTGGAGGGTCTTTTTAGCGGAGAAGAATACCAGCAGGACCAACAAGGCAGAAGAATGGCCATGGAAGCATTAGTAAATTCACTGTCCAAAACACCCAGATTTCAAATCATCAATCCTGGATTGGAATTTGAAGGCAGTCGGGGTGGCAGATCCATGATGGCGCCTATGAATGGATGGGATGTAGAGGAACTTTGTAAAAAATATGAGGCAGATGCTTTATTAGCTATAGAAATGTTTGATTCTGACATTCAAACGGGCACTTCACCCAGAACGGTAAAGGAAAAAGATAAAACCGGTAAGGAGATCAGTAAAATAGTCTATGATGGCAAAAGAAACGGTCGGGTAAATCTGGGATGGAGAATATATGATCCCAGTACAAAATCTATTATCGAAGAATATAAAGATAGTGACACGAATGAAAAATCGAGCTCTGCCGCCGATACTCAGCAAAATGCAGTAAATAATTTGCAACGATCCAATGAAATGGTTAGAGGAATTGCTCAAAAATTAGGATCAAAGTATGGTGCTCGAATAGCTCCCATATATATCCAGGTAGCTCGCAGCTATTTTAAAACGGTAAAGGGAAGAAATAAAGACAAGTTTGAAGAAGCCGCCCGATATGCTGATACCAAAGAATGGCTAAGAGCAAATGCCATTTGGGAAAAAATTGCAGCTCAGGGATCAGACAAAGAAGCTGCTGGTAAGGCCACCTATAATATGGCCGTTGCTGCTGAAGTAAATGGATTGCTTAGCCAGGCACTTCAGTTGGCCAAAGATGCATACACCCAATATGGTCTTAAAAACGCCAAATCTTACATTAGGACATTAGAGCAAAGACTGGCAGATCAGGAGCTCATAGAGCGCCAAATGCACGAGCAAAAAAAATCATAGACCTTTTACAGGCTTTTGGCCTATTTTACCCTTTGAAAACTACAAAATGCCTTCATAGTATTTTGTTGTTAAAAAAATTATATCTTGTTTACCTAAATTTCCTTTGAATGAAAAAGACTTTTGTTTTTTTATTCTCCTTTACTTTTTTATTAGGCTTTTCTACATTTGGGCAAACAATAAAAGGTAAAGTTCTTGACGATGTTACCGGTGAAACACTTATTGGCGCGGCTGTGTCAGTAAAAGGAACTAATACCGGAACCGTAACCGATTTTGATGGAGCTTTTGAAATTAGAGTGCCTTCTCTACCTGCTACATTGTCCTTTTCCTATTTAGGGTATTTAACAAAAGATGTGGATATCAAGTCTGCTAATTCCAATATCACCATAAAATTAGAATCAGAAGCTATCACCATTGCCGTTACCGAAATTCGCGGGCAGCGCATTTCCGATAAACAAAAAGCTTCGCCCCTCACCGTTGAGTCACTCGATGTCCTTGGTATAAAACAGGCTGCCAGTGATAATTTTTATGATGGTCTGGGCGCTTTAAAAGGAGTGGATCTTACAGCAGCTTCCCTTGCTTTTAAAGTAATCAATACCAGAGGCTTTAATAGCACCAGCCCTGTACGATCATTGCAGGTAATAGATGGTGTAGACAATCAAGCCCCCGGACTCAATTTTTCATTGGGAAATTTCCTGGGCTCTTCAGAATTGGATGTATTAAAAGTAGACCTTGTACAGGGGGCGAGCAGCTCTTTTTATGGGCCAAATGCCTTCAATGGCGTGATCAGCATGGAGACCAAAAATCCATTTTACCAAAAAGGATTGAGTGTCTCTGCAAAATATGGCGAAAGAAATTTGTTTGAAACAGCACTTAGGTATGCGGCTACTACAAAAAACAAAGCAGGCGTGGAAAATTTTGGATTCAAAGTAAACTTTAGCTTTCTAAAAGCCAACGATTGGGTTGCGGATAATTATGATCCTGTGACGGGAACCATCTCGGCTAAAACCAATCCGGGAGGATATGACGCGATTAATATTTATGGCGATGAATATCAATCAGGTAATGACCTTAGCACAGCAGCTCCATGGCTTTTTCCAGGCCTGGGTGTATGGTATAGACCGGGCTATAAAGAAAAAGACCTGGTAGACTATGCCACTAAAAATATAAAAGCCAATGCTGCATTCCATTTTCGGACTAAACCTAGCCTTAAGGACGATTCACCAGAAATAGTACTGGCAGGAAATTTTGGAAATGGTACTACGGTATACCAGGGAGACAATCGATTTTCTCTTCGGGGAATATTGTTTTTTCAAGCCAAAGCAGAGATCAAAAAAAAGGATAAATACTTTCTGCGTGCCTATATGACTCAGGATGATGCTGGCAAATCGTATGATCCCTATTTTGCAGCTCTAAAATTACAAACCAATGCAGAATCTAATAGTATTTGGTCTGCAGATTATATTACCTATTGGCAGTCAAATGTAGAATCTAAAATAAGAGAAAAAGGCTATCCTCAAATACAGATTATCGTAAACCCAGATGGTACTATCAGTTCTACATTTGACCGACCTGCCGCTTCAAAATGGTTGGTTGACAATCATGATCTATTAGTTCAATATCATGAGGCTGCCGCTGCCTATGCAAATAAAGCCGATCCTAATGTGCGTACAGTAGATGCTTTTGTTCCGGGTACAGCCAGGTATGATGAAGAATTCAATAGAATCAAGAATACTTATAATAACAGAGGGGGCACCAGGTTTTATGATCGGTCCTCGCTCTATCATGTACAAGGAGAATACAAATTCAAACCATCCTTTTTAGATTATTGGACAGTGGGGGGAAATTATAGGCTATATACTCCTCAGAGCAGGGGCACTATTTTTTATGATTCTGCAGATATTAAAATCACCAATGCCGAGTTTGGATTATACTCAGGTATTCAGAAAAAAACTATGGACGATAGGTGGACATTTTCAGCCACTGCACGGGTAGATAAAAATGAAAACTTCAATCTGTTATTCAGTCCGGCCGTTTCATTAGTATTCAAACCAAAAGCCAATAACTATCTGAGACTTTCATTTGCATCCGCTCTTCGAAACCCAACATTATCTGATCAATATTTATCACTAAATGTAGGCAGAGCCATACTTGCCGGCAATTTAACAGGAGTTCAAAACTTAATCACGGTAGAGTCGCTCATGAAATATCTCAACACCCTGGATACCAAAAATTTAAAGTATTTCAATATCGATCCCATTCGCCCTGAAAAAGTAAAATCATTTGAAATTGGTTACCGAACTACCCTATTTAATAAACTATATGCCGATCTTAGTTATTATTACAGTTTTTACAATGATTTCATTGGTTACAATATTGGGGTAAAAGGAACTTTTGATCCGGTTTCTGGTTTCCCAAAATCTTTGCAAGCCTATAGATTTGCTGCAAACTCCATTAATCAAGTGACTACACAAGGGTTTTCAGGAGGGCTAAACTATTATTTCAGCAATTTTTATCAAATATCCGGCAATTACTCCTGGAACAAACTCAATAAAGATTTTGTGGATGACCCCATCATTCCTGCCTTCAATACACCGGAGCATAAATACAACCTCAGCTTAAGTGGTCGGGATATTCCGCTGCGACTAGGTAGTATGAGAGTGAATGATTTTGGCTTTAATATTAACTATAAATGGGTACAATCCTTTACATTTGAGGGCTCTCCGCAGTTTACGGGCTTTATCCCTTCTTATGATTTACTCGATGCGCAGATCAACTGGAGATTGCGACCATTAAACACTACAATAAAATTAGGCGCATCTAATCTTTTGAACAATAAAATATTTCAGGCCTATGGAGGCCCACGAATCGGTAGACTGGCTTATGTGTCATTGGTATATGAATTGAAAAAGAATTAATCCCGTTTCCGAAAATAAATTTTTAATTTAACGCTCTGTTTTTAATAAAACTCTATTTATGAAAAAAATTATTATCACCCTTTTCGTTTTGGCTTTTTGCTTTTCATCGGTCTTTGGTCAAAAGGTAAGGTACATTCATCAAATATTCGATTCTATTACTATAAGCCAGGTAGCTTATGGTCAGAATGCTACTGTACTTCCAGTTCCGGTGACCGGCCACGCTTTAAAAGTTCCTTTGTTAGCCGAGATATATGCTCCAAAAGGAGATACTGTTACAAAAAGACCTTTGATCATCTATGCTCATACCGGGAACTTCCTTCCTTTCCCATTGAATGGAAGTGCTAGTGGAGCTACTTACCTTCCAGCCGGATCACCCTATGCAGCCATTGCCGCATTGGGTATGGGATTTCCCAAAGATTCTGCATTAGTGGAAATGTGTACCAGGTTGGCAAAAATGGGTTATGTAGTAGCCGCGATTGACAATAGAACGGGTTGGAATCCACTAGCTGATAATCAACCGGATCGTGTAAATACTTTGATCAATGCTGCTTACAGAGGTGTGCAAGATTTTCGCACCGCGATTAGGTATTTTAAATACACCGTTTTAGCTGCAGGTAATCCATATAGATTAGATACTTCTAAAATAGTAGGTTGGGGTCAGGGCACAGGTGGATACATTACCATGGCCGCTGCAACTATGGATTCTTATCTGGATATTGTACTTAAATCAAGTAATAAGTTCATTGGTAATAATGGATTGCCTTTTGTTATAGAACAAGTTCATGGCAATATCTACGGCACCTCAGTAGGCGTGAATCCAATAAATGGCGATACGCTATGCTATCCAAATTTTCCTGGAATAAACTCTGATTTCCAACTCTGTGTAAATTTAGGTGGAGCCCTTGCCGATTCCCAGTGGATAGATGCTACAGATATCCCTATGATCGGCTTTCATGAGCCAAGAGACTTCTTCGCTCCTTATAAAGAAGGTACAGTTCAAGTTCCTATTGGTGGAGGTGCGACCTTACCTGTGGTGACCGTTCAAGGATCTTACTTAGTGGCCTATAAAGTCAACCAATTGGGGTTAAACAAAGCTATGAAAGATCTACAATTGAATGATCCGATTACTCAGGTAGCTAATAAGAAAAATGATGGTCTTGAAGGTCTTTACCCACTAAATGGCAATGCATTGCAGCCATTGGATTCTGATCCCTGGACCTGGTGGGATACTACCTATATGTCAGCAGTGGAAAAGCAATCTGGCAGATTGAATAATACAAATGGTTTGTTTCAAAATCCTGATATGTCTGCAGCTAAAGCCCGCAGGTATATCGATACTATTATTGGATACTTTGCACCCAGGGCGTTTGCTGTATTAAACCTCGGCACATTTACTGCTACACCGGATCTTTTAAAAGAATCGCAGGTGGGTTTGAAAATAATGCCTAATCCCGTTACCACTTATACTACAATCCAAACTAATATTGAAAATAAAATGAAGTCTATCACTTTATTCGATATCAATGGAAAGGCTTTGGGTACTTCGAAAATGAATACCAATCAATACGTACTGCAAAGGAATAATCTTCCAGCTGGAATATATTATTTGCAGATTGGCTTTGATAAAGGGGTGGTAACCAAATCTATTGTAGTTCAATAAGAATTAAAAAATCATTTAATAAATGCTATTAGAGCCCGGCAATAAGTCGGGCTTTTTTGTTTTGGGGAAAACAAAGTGAAAAAAAAATATCCGATTATTATTCAATGAATTAGCCAATTTTCTTAATAAAATATTCACATTTATTATCTTAGATTCGTTAAAACTTAATCAGAGTTCTTCTGAAACTCACTAAAGAAATTTAATTTAATTAGAGTTATATGAAAAGATTAATTACTAAAATCATGATTGTATTTTCAATGATGGTGGTGGGAAATGCTTATGCCCAGACCGTCAATGGAAATGTGAAAGCTACAGCCGACGGGCAACCGCTCATTGGGGTAGCTGTTGCTGTAAAAGGCACTACTACAGGTACGGTGACAGATGTAGATGGCGACTTTGAAATAAAGGCAGGCCCAAACGATGTATTGGCATTCAGCTATTTAGGATTTACTACAGTGGAAGTATCCATTAATGGGAGATCCCGGGTAGATATCACCATGAATGATGATGTAAAGACTATTGACGAGGTGATAGTGACGGGATATGGCACCCAAATAAAACGCGACCTGACCGGGAATATCGCAAAGATTAAGGCTGCTGATATGCAAAATGTACCAGTAAATAGCCTGGAATCACTTATCCAGGGACGAGCAGCTGGTGTTCAAGTAAATGGTGGAACGGGCAAATTGGGCCAGGCCATGCAAATTAGAGTTCGCGGAAATTCCTCCGTATCAGCTTCTAATGAGCCTTTGTATGTAGTGGATGGAATTCCAATTACCACTGCTAACCTTTCTGGAAACGGAGGCGCTACAAATTCAATCTCTGATATAAATCAGCTAGATATTGAGTCCATAGAAATATTAAAAGATGCATCGGCAGCCGCTATCTATGGTGCCAGAGCATCAAACGGTGTAGTATTGATCACTACTAAAAAAGGTAAAGAAGGCCGCACCAATGTAAATGTTGGTTACCAGGTTGGGAGCAGCACTCCTACTCATAAAGTAAAGTTTTTAAACTCTGCCCAATATGTTGATTATTATCTCAAAGCAGCGGCTAACGCTGATAGAATTGATCAGATAGATATTACTGATCCTGGTAGTACTACAGCATATATAAAAGGATTCTTTAATGATGTCAGTCTCGGTACTTATGGCACACCACAGCAAGCAGATACTAAGTGGGATGAAATTGGCTTTCAAAAAGCTCCTCAGTCACAATTAGACCTCAGCTTTGATGGTGGAAACGCAAAGACTAAATTTTATATTTCCGGTCAGTTTCTGGATCAGAAAGGTATTCCTATAAGAAATGGCTTCACCAGGTTTTCAGGTCGTATTAATTTGAATCACCAGGTAAGTAAAGCACTGTCTATTGGCGCTAATATTAATCTGGCCAGGACATTAAATGAAAGACTTTCGGGCGACCGGTCTTTTGCTAATCCCATTCAAGCCATTGCACTGACGCCACTTAGCCCTGCTACAGACCCCACCACTGGATTACCCATCGGTACGCCACCGGGAGACCTCAATCAACCACTCTATTTCAATCCACTTATTTATATTGGCAATGCTTACTATAATACTACGGTACACAGAAATTTGAGCAATGTATATGGCTCATTACAACTGTTACCGGGACTATCTTTTAGATCAGAATTTGCGGTTGACTTTCTTGACCAACAAGAAGAATCTTTTTACAATAGTAAGACCGTGCGTAATACCGGCTTTGATCAGGGAACAGGTACTAATGCTTTTACCAGGGTGGAAAACTATAATACCAATAACTTTTTGACCTATAATAAAACATTTGGTATCCATAGTATCAATTTAGTAGGCGGCATGTCTTATCAACAATCAAGACAAGATTTTAACTCGGTTACGGGGACTGACTATCCGTCTGATGCATATCAGAAAATCGCAAGTGCTGCTAAGATTACTGCTGGTAACTCTACCCAGACCAATTTTAGATTCACCTCCTATTTTGCAAGAGCTAACTATAAATTGAACGATAAATACCTGGTGGGTTTAAGTGCCAGAGTGGACGGTTCTTCCAGGTTTGGAGCAAATAGCCGGTATGGCTTTTTCCCTGCAGTTTCCGCGGGTTGGATAATTTCAGAAGAAGGATTTCTAAAAGATAATTCGAAAATCAGTTTCCTCAAATTAAGAGGAAGTTATGGTCGCACAGGAAATGCTGAGATAGGTAACTTCCCTCAACTAGGCTTGTTTGCAGGCGATGCCGGATACAATAATTTACCAGGACAAAGGCCTTCTCAGCTTGCCAATCCTGATCTTCAGTGGGAGACTACAGATCAGGCCGATATTGGTTTGGATTTTGGTCTCTTCAACGATCGCATCAATGGAGAAATAGATGTATACCAAAAAAATACATCCGGATTATTATTGAATGTAAATGTACCCGCCAGCACTGGATTTAGCACTTTGGTAAAGAATGTGGGTAAGTTGGAAAACAAGGGTATTGAACTTGCCTTAAACGGAGCAATAATCGATAGTAAAAATCTGAAATTTAATCTAGGGGTTACCTTGGCAGTAAATAAAAATAATATCTCTGATCTCCAAGGCCAGGTGATCGAAGCTGGCCTGAATAGTATGAGCCGAGCCGTAGAAGGTGAACCATTAGCTACTTTTTTTACTGCAGAATATGCAGGAGTAGATCCCGCCAATGGCAATGCCCTCTGGTATAAAAACACTAAAAATACGGATGGTACCTTGGACAGATCTACCACGAAGACTTACAGCCAGGCTCAACGGGTAGTGATAGGTAATGCATTTCCCAAATGGATAGGTGGATTGACTGCCAATATTTCAGTGAAAGGCTTTGACTTATCTATGCTTTGGAATACAGTACAGGGAAATTTAATCAATTTCTATGGAGCAGGAAGATATAGCTCAGCTAATGGTCGGTACGAAGACAATCAGACTGTAGATCAATTAAATTCCTGGACTCCTTCCAATACCAATACCAATATTCCAGAAGCAAGATTGTATTACAATAATGGGGCACAACCATCTAGTCGGTTTATACAAGATGGATCTTTTATAAGATTGAGGAGTGCGACATTATCCTACAAATTGCCTAAGAGTTTGTTGAAGTCAGTGGCTATGAACAGTGCGAAAGTATTTATTTCCGGTTTCAATTTGCTCACTTTCACTAAGTATACCGGATGGGATCCTGAAGTAAATGCCGACGATATTGTAACCAATATTGCTCAAGGTTATGATTTTTACTCATCACCTATGCCTAAGACAATTACCGGTGGTATAAATATTCAATTTTAATTCACCCTTTAAAACAGATTTAACATGAAAAAGTATTTATATATATTAATAATCACCGTCTTTGCAGCTTCTTGTGATAAGGAACTAAATGTGCAGCCTACCCAGAGTATTGATCAGACCAGTGCATTAGCCACTGCTCAGGATGTAAAAGTCACTTTAATCGGAGCCTATGACGGGCTTTCTGATGGAGATGTATTGGGGGGAGGTGTGCAAATCGCCTATGAAGTAATTGCAGACGATAAAGAGATTGTGTTTAGAGGCACTTTCACCACTCTGGATGAATATTGGAGAAAAGTGATAACCACCACTAATAGCCAGACCTTAGATACCTGGAGAGACTCTTACGTAGCTATCAACCGGGCAAATAATGTACTATCTGCCTTAGACAAATTGGATAATGCTGACAAAGGACCAGTGGAAGGCGAGGCCAGGTTTATTAGAGGATTGACCTATTTTAATCTGGTAAATTTATTTGCAAAGACCTGGGGTGACGGTGATAACGCGGCAAATCCGGGAGTACCTTTAGTGACTTCACCTACATTGGCAGTAACAGAAGCAGACGATAAACCAAGAGCTTCTGTAGCTGCTGTTTATACCCAGATACTGGAAGACCTTACTAAAGCAGAACAATTTCTACCTGCTAAATTTGGTGGTGCAAGTTTTGCCTCCAGGGTAGCTGCAAAAGCCTTATTGTCAAGAGTATATATGACTCAAGGCAACTATGCAGAAGCATTGAAGAAAGCTAATGAAGTAATCGGATCTGGTGATTTTGACTTGTCATCAGACTATGCTGATTTATTTGATGATAATTCAGGTGGCTACGATGCGGAGACCATATTTAAAATCTCTGTCACTGATCAGGATGGCGTTAATAACCTGAATACTTATTTTGCTCCTGCCGCTTTTTCAGGAAGAGGTGATTTAGTGATTCAACCAAAGCATATCGCATTATATTCTGCATCTGATGTAAGAGGTAAGTTTACTCAAATAGCATCTAATAGGTTGTATACTAAAAAGTTTAACAACCAATTTGGAGATCTTACTATTGTGAGGTTAGCAGAAATGTATCTTAACAGAGCTGAGGCAAATTTTAGATTAAGTTCTTCAGTAGGTGCTACACCATTGGCTGATATCAATTTAATCAGGTCAAGAGCTGCTGCTGGAAGTATAACTCAAGCAAATCTTACCTTGAGCAAAATCATTTTGGAGCGGAAACTTGAGTTGGCCTTCGAAGGGAATTTAATGTTAGATGTTAAGCGAAATAAACTGGATGTTGGAACATTACCATTTAGTGCTCCTGCTTTAGTGAGCCCGATACCACAAAGAGAAATCGATACCAATAAAAGCCTGGTGCAAAATCCGGGATATTGAGAAATAACTGATTACTTATAGAAAGGCTTCTTGATTTTTCAGGAAGCCTTTTTTATTATTATCCGCCAATTATTCGATTATCACGAATTCAAATTGGTGTTAAGCCGCGATTACCCAATTCTCTGGTCTTTTATTTTCCACGAATTATTCGATTATCACAAATTCAAATTGGTGTTAAGCAGCGATAATTTGTGGATACCCTTTTCTCTGGTCTTTTATTATCCACGAATTATTCGATTATCACAAATTCTAAATTGGTGTTAAGCAGCGATAATTTGTGGATACCCTTTTCTCTGGTCTTTTATTATCCGCCAATTATTCGATTATCACGAATAAATTGGTGTTAATCCCCTATAATTTGTGGATACCCCTTTTCTCTGGTCTTTTATTTTCCGCGAATTATTCGATTATCACGAATTCTAAAATTGGTGTTAATCAGCGATTACCCTTTTCTCTGGTCTTTTATTTTCCACGAATTATTCGATTATCACGAATCCTAAACTGGTATTAATCCGCGATAATTTGTGGATACCCTTTTCTATGGTCTTTTATTTTCCGCCAATTATTCAATTATCACAAATTCAAATTGGTGTTAAGCCGCGATAGTTTGTGGATACCCTTTTCTCTGGTCTTTTATTTTCCACGGATTATTCGATTATCACAAATTCAAATTGGTGTTAATCCGCGATAATTTGTGGATACCCTTTTCTCTGGTCCTTTATTTATCCGCCAATTATTCGATTATCACAAATTCTAAATTGGTGTTAATCCCCTATAATTTGTGGATACCCCTTTTCTCTGGTCTTTTATTATCCGCGAATTATTCGATTATCACGAATTCTAAAATTGGTGTTAATCAGCGATTACCCTTTTCTCTGGTCTTTTATTATCCGCGAATTATTCGATTATCACGAATTCTAAATTGGTGTTAATCCCCTATAATTTGTGGATACCCTTTTCTCTGGTCTTTTATTTTCCGCCAATTATTCGATTATCACGAATTCTAAATTGGTGTTAATCCGCAATAATTTGTGGAGATTTAGTCCATCTTTAATTATCTATATTTTCTATCTTCATTTCATACCTTTACGCACTATGGATTTAATAAAAGCGATCATCATTGCCATCGTAGAAGGTATCACTGAGTTTTTGCCTATTTCCTCCACAGGGCATATGATTATTACCAGTAGTATCATGGGCATCGAAAAAGATGATTTTACCAAATTGATGGAAGTAGCCATTCAGTTTGGAGCTATTTTAGCTGTGATAGTTTTGTATAGAAATAAATTCTTTGCCTTTAAAGACTGGAAGTTTTATCTCAAACTGATCATAGGGGTAATTCCAGCATTGGTACTTGGTTATGCATTTTCCGACAAAATAGATGAATTATTAGAAAGTCCTTTAACAGTGGCCATTACCTTGATACTGGGAGGTATAGTCCTGGTTTTTATCGATGGCTTCTTCAAGACCCAAACCATCAGTACCGAACCCGAGATCTCTAATAAAAATGCATTGTCGATAGGATTTTGGCAAACCATAGCGATGATACCCGGAGTGAGTAGAAGTGCTGCCAGCATTATAGGCGGTATGCAACAAAAACTTACCCGGGAACTGGCTGCAGAATTCTCCTTTTTCCTGGCCGTACCCACCATGGCGGCAGCTACCCTGTATTCCCTATTTTTAAAGCATTATCACCAAAACGGAGTCGAGGCTAAAGGATATGAGCTCATACTTTCATCTACTCAAAATCTTACGGCTTTTATTGTAGGCAATGTGGTCGCCTTTGTAGTTGCCCTTGTGGCTATTAAGTTTCTAATCCGCTATTTACAGAAACATGGATTTAAAGTTTTTGGATACTATAGGGTCGTGATAGGGATAGTGATAATTGTTTTTTTGAAGTATTGGAATTGAATAACAATTATGATTTGATAGTCCTATAAATTTGTTGCTTGGAAAAGAAAATTAAAATCTTCATTGTCATTTAAAAGTAATGGAAATATATGGTAATGTCATCAAAAATGTTTGGCGATTTTACTAGAACTCAAATCGTAATTTTATGGAATCAACTAGAAGAGGAAGTAGGCTATGCTGAGGAGCAACCTATCAGAAATATAGTTGATGTCAATACAGTTAAATAGGCAGTTCTTAATGAGCTGCTTTTTTATTTATTTATACTGGATGACTTTATGTCTAAGAAAAACCTATCGCCTAGTTTGGTTTTTAAAATGTAAATACCATAATATAAAACTCTTTCTATTTTGATATGATAATCCTCTATGAATACTTAAGCTATCTTTTAGATGACCAAAGTAGGACTCCAAACCATTGGTTGATTTGGGTATAGATGTATTTTCTAAGTAATTAAATAAATGGGGAATAGCTGTATTGATAGCGGTGGCAGCTCTCCTCAGGTTTTTATGTCTGTACCACTACCTGGTGCTTTGCTCGTTCATTATCTTTTCATTTATAAATGAAGAGTTGGTTTTATACCATTGTTTAAATATTTGAATGAATGCCATTCGATCGTTATTCGTTTTTATCAAAAACGTATTTCATCAAACATGTCATTACTTCCTGTCTTTCAGCAAATTGCAAGGTTTTACCAACCATTTTTGGTTACTATACCAAATATATCCATTTTTGTTTTGCTATTCTTTTAATCGTGTTCTTCTCTCGCGAGTTTAAGACGATTAAAAGTTCTTCATTCTATTTAGGTGAATGCTCTAATCAATTATAACCATCTTCTTTACTGCATTGAATCCGCTGCTCTCAAAACTGTAATACAATACTCCTGTAGCGCCGATCTCTCTCCTATCCAGCCATACCTCATTGTAGCCTTTATTCCAGTCCCTATCGATGGATGTGATTGCGCGGCCAGTAACATCGGTGATCTTCAGTTGACCAGAAGTGGCTTGGGCAAGGTTGATACCTATCACTGTTCTTTGATCGAATGGGTTTGGATAGTTTTGGTACAAGGTATTCGTTCCGGCTATTTCTTTTCCGTTCTTCACAAAGCGGATCGAAAGAGTACCCAGCTCGCCTTTTCCTTCGTACGATTCGGCTATGGTATGTTGTGAACCTATACGCAGCACTTCACTCAGTCTTCCAGGCCTTGTAGCTGTAAATGTCATGGTGAATAATACGGATCTGGAATCTACATCAAGTGATTTATCACTGTTCCAGCTCATGGTGATCTGCCCTTCATTTGCCCATCGCTTGCCGATATTCTTATCCGTAATATTCAGTTTACTATTTAGACTGGACGATTTTTCAATGGACGGCACAGCGCCTAAATGGTCAAATCGTAAATTGTCATCTGTAAAATTGATCGTTCCCTGGAAGCCACTGATTCCTGCAAAATTCGGTGATCTGAATTCTACACTTACCTGCTCCCCTGCTTTGAAGGTTCTGTCTTCCACTTCGAAGATCAGTCCTTTCTCTGAACTCCTGATTTCGGTACCCATCAGGCTATGGGGGATCGCACTTGCATTTACATCTCCTATCTTGATGCCTACAAAATCTTTCACCATATTATTTTCCATATGGGTCAATGACTCTTCTGTTGGATAGGACCACGGATTATTGATATCATTAAATACATAGGATTTTGGTACAAACTTCCAGGAGGTATTATCTGGTAATTTATCGTAGATACCCAGGATCAATTTTCTAAGCTCCAGTAAGTCGATCGCTGATATATCATTATCATTATTTACATCGGCAGCTATCATCTTATATGGACTCTTCAATCGTTCTATTCCTAAGATATGCTTCTGGATATTGACCAGATCTAATGTGCTTACTCCATTCATGGGCTCATCATCTCTGAGCGCTTTGATGGTGTATGAACCATTGATTGGAATCGCACCAAATTGATAGCCTCCGTCGATACCGCTCTTGAATGCTGGTATTGCATTTGAACCGTCTTTGATCTCTACTATGGCTTTCTCTACTCCTTCCAGCTCTTCGGTCATCAATTGTCCCCTGAGGTTGCCTAAGCTTGCCGAAGTATCTTTGCATGCGCCTTGCGGCTGGCTGGCTGAGCCATTGTCCTGCACTTGTATACTGATGCGGCAAAGATCCTGGTTGCCCGCTTTATCCGTCACATATACATCCAAGGTAATGAGCTGGATCCTTCCATCTACTGTCATATCGGCGCAGGTAATCACCTGGCTAGCTTTAGTAACATCACTGTTGAATGAATATTTCAGATCTGCTTCTGCTGTACAATTATCGGTGCTCGCCCGGTTGAAATCCTTCGCCCAGATCTCTACAGTTCCCTTGCTCGGCATGATCACTGTAGCCAATGCATCGAGGCAGTATGGTGTGGGTTTCTTACAATCCTTTATGGTCAGATTCATATTGCAAGTGTCTTCATTTCCGCAGCGGTCTTTGCCTATGATTTGCACTTTGTAAATACCTTCGGTAAATGTTCCAGCAATCGCTGTTACATTGGATCGGATATCATGTGTTTTATCGGGCCTGGTAATATCTATTCGGAATACTACCTGGTCGGCACAATTATCCGTTCCTGTCAATGGAATATTCACCAACACACTGCAATCTTTATCGATGCATATCGTATAATCCTCACAAGTAACTACCGGTGGAATTTCATCGATCACTTTAATGATCTGCACATATTGCATATAGCCATCATTATTGTCTTTGATATTCCTATACACACAGGATCTGTCTGTTTTGTTGGCACGCAGGGAGTCGTTAACGATCACATCGGGATTATGATTGTGTTGATTAGGATCGCCTGCCTGTCCGGTAGGCAGGTATATGCACCAATCGATCAATGTCCAGGTGCGCACTATCTTGTAGCATGCGCCATCCTCCACGGTGAAGATTTCATCATTGTATCGCACACCTATTTGCTCGCATTCGTCATCGGTAATGATCGGTGACCCGGCTCCCATCCTGCTGGTATCGGTCCTATTGAGGAAATCACAGGTCACGATCTTATCTTCAGGGAAAATTACTTCGAAATCAGATCTGTGTTTTACATATATCTTTTGGGTAGCTGATGTGGTATTGCCGCATTTATCTTTTATGCTCCAGGTGCGGGAAATCCAGCCTTCACCACAGCCATTGATTGTTCCACTGTTAGTCACTACCAATGAAGTAGTATCCAAATGACAATTATCAAATATAGTAAATTGGTCTTTACCATCTACTTGATTTAATTTCTTGTCTTTAAATTTATAGGTAAAGAAATAATCGGCAGCATTTACATGACCGGCTTTGTCGAACGAATCTATCAGCAACCACGCTCTGCAATAGATCGGTGCCCAGCCTGCAGCACTCGCACATGCTTGCGGATCATCGTGATCATTACTATTGGGATGGATGCCTAAGAATTCACTGCCGCCGTAATACCCATAGATATAGCCATTCGCATCCAGTTTACTTCCTGCTCCATCCACAATATAGCCCGGCCATTTGCCGTCTTTGTAGCCATTGTCACAGGATCTTGGATAATCGGCCCATCCTGGCGCTCCATCGCAATATATCGTGATGTCTTCCAGGCCTCTGATTTCGGGGGATTTTTTGTCATCCACCAGGACATTGACCATGCAGTCTGCGTATAATCTCTGTGAGCAGTAACCGCCAGGGGCGATTTTGTTGATATTCCCAATATTATCACAAGCCGTAATTAAATGAGGGAAATAGAAGGGTACATTGCAAAATTCATATTGCGCAGCTCCTGCATATTTTGGTTCAAAATAGCCATTGCTTAAGTACGCAGTGTACAAAGTATCCAGTTTACCAATAGTAGATAAAGCTGGTCGATAACTACATGACTTTTCTCCTTTGGCATCAAACCAATTGTAATTGAAGTCCCCTATATAATTGTACGTATTATAACAGAACCACGCATGCTCGCTGCAAGGAAATACATGTGGATCATATCTCGGCACGCCACAAGCTTCGTATACCCGCAATACTACCTGATTACTTCCACATTCATCAAAATGCACCGTATCTGAAAATACATAGCAATTGATCCAGTCTTCGATGAGAATATCATAAATCGCTTTGTCTTTCCAGAAACTTTCTTTCCCCGCTGCTGCTTCTAATCTGGTATTCCAATAGTTTCTCCAGTATTCGATACTATCCATTTTTGCTGCTGCAAAATGCAATACACTGCAACAATTATCTCTCGATCCATTGTCCAGATCCTTAGCTGCTACTTTGGACCAGCATCCTTCCGGATCTACTGTCACTTGTGTGAATTCATCGCAAACAGGCGTAGGTGGTGTGTTGTCTACTATAGGTATCCTGATAAATGCTTTGCTTGTATTGAAACAGGCATCCACTAAAAATACCCGGATCGTATCAACACCTGTTGGTAACCAGATATGTTTTACCGGTAATACTCCTTCTATGATTCTATTGCCGCCTTCTTCACTATATCGTATCGAATAGTTTTGTTTTACGCGGCTGCAATCCATCACAGGCAGGGTATCGATATCTACATACCTGCCACAATCGTGTGGATCGGAATACACTACGGGTAAGGTAGTATCTCTGGCAATCGGCGCTGTTTTATCTTCCACCACTATCCATTGATAACAATGTTTCTCTATTCCTGTACACCAATCGGTGATCAGCCAGTCGCGCCGAACTTTATAGCCACCACCACAGATAATTACTTTCTCATCCGTATAGTGTACCGTCAGTTTGCAGGATGGATTATTCGGCCATATGTCTACCAGGCCATTCATCGTTTTCACCTGTGGAGCATGACTGCGCGAAGGATCGGTGATCGGTACCAATATAATGCTCTTATCTTTTAGTGTAACCGGTATAATTGCAATACTGCAATCCACGGATGTGTCGCGCGGACAAAGTACACTATCGAGTGAGGTCTTTGCGATATACAATTTCCGGGTGCAATCGATACTATTTCCCCATTGGTCAGTCGCAATTAATCTCCTTGTCACTACGCCTAGCAATAACGGGTCTCCGTTGCAGCCGTAGTCTTCAAAGGATTCCTCGGCTACTTTTACTTTTACCGGGTTACCACAATTATCGGGTACTTCGTCTCCGTCTTTTGGAAAATTTGCCAGATCGAAGCATGTGATAGTGGTATCCCGACAGTTGATCATAGGTGGGGCTTTGTCTTCTACACATAGTTTGCCCCAGGTCTTATTCCCGGTGATTTTATCTGTAACGGAAAATATCATGCAATAGCCCAAGTGACTGCGATCGAGCTTATTAGCTGGAGAGTAGGTATTAGTGCCTAAAGGATAGGAAAGAGTAATATCGGTTAGCAATTCAGCACAGGAGCCACCATTTTTTATTACATCAGATGCTGATATCACTTTCATGCAGTTTTCATCCATTGTGATATTAACCTGATCGTTGGCAACCAGATTGATAATGGCTGGCTGTACCGTCACTGATACATAAAACGAATCTCCTCGACAACCATCCATACTGGTTGGCAGTACATAGTAAACTATTGTCTGATCTATATTGCTATAATTACTCAAAACATCACTGATGATACTGTCTGTACCAGGTGGATCAACTGTTTCGCCGCTGACATCTGGATTATTATAAGGAATATTGGAACCTACAGCCTGTACTGCATACCAAATAAAAGTACTAGGTACATTACATTCAATACTGTCTGCCAGGTTATAGCCTGCCTGCACACAGCTTTCTATCAATTTAGCACCGTCTTTACTTACTGGTTTTGGCAAAATAGTTATCGTAACAGATCGATTAGTTGCATCATAGCATCCGTTCATATCGGCCACACTATCCAGAGTTAATGTATAAGTTCCCGCTCTTAGATTGGCTATGCATAGAGTCAACATGGATGTATCCATTACAATATAAGTTCCACCCGAAGCTACCGGGCTACAGTCGGTAGAACCAGTGATAATATCATTGAAAAAGAAATCAAAGGGGGCTTTACCATTTGTAGTAGATAGTTTGATCTTTACAGTATCACCGGCTCCTTCACAAATAGTGTCATTCGTTAGCAACTCAATGGCAGACTCCAAGGGTGCTACGGTAAAACTGGCCTCGCAAGTAACTGTATCACAAGCAGTAGAGTTTTTAAATGTAACAGTGACGGTTCCACCAGCGATAGGAGGAGGACCAACATTATCATTGGTAACCACATTATTACCACATCCTGAAGCCATTGCACTATTAAGCCATAAGTCAAATGCCTCGGCGATCTCTGCTTCATCACAACTCCTGATAGTATCATTTTCTGGACAGGTAATGGACGAGGGCATATTATTTGCCACTGTAATGGTAATAGAGCAAGTACCTACATTATCACAATCATCATAAGCACTATATGTGCGAACAAAAGAAACATTACAGCCTAAAGCAAGCGGGGAGTCTTTGCATGATATTGTGAGCTGATTATCACAATTATCCATAGAAGAGGTAAGACCATCTGGAGAGCATGTGGGAATTTCTTTTGCACACTCGACAGTATCTATCTGTCTACAGGTTATCTCAGGCGGAATAGTATCACTGACAACTACCATTCTGAAACAGCTACTAGCATTTCCAGAGCCATCTGTGGCTGTCCATGTCCGAAGTACAGAAAATTTACCAACACATGTGCCCTCAATTGTGTCATTTTTCGCAGTAATTAAGACAGACGAATCACACAAATCAAAAGCCATAGCTTCAATAAAATTCACTTGATTACTACATTGTACCGGTGTCACCTGATTTTTACAAGTTATTATAGGAGGAATTGAATCAGGATTGCAGGTAGGTATCGATAAAGGGGCACTGTTTCTGAAAGTCACCTTTAAGACTGTATTTTGGCTGGTATTTAAGTCCGCTACGGCAATGTATTCCTTCACCTGATCGTTAACAAACAAAAAGCTGGTCAATGTATCGGTACCCAAAGAAAAGAGTTGCTGACCACCGATGGTCGATATATCTATCCAACCCAGAGGAACCACTTTGACATCTATAGCCCTCGATCTGTATTCTGTTCTTTTGACACGGAGCACATCGTACGTACCTCCCGGAATAGTCATACTACCCCAAGCATCTACTACATCAAGACGCTGGTGAGTCTCCCGAAAACGCATAGAATCCAAAGTAGGCACAAGACCCAACATACTGGTCTGAAATGAGGAATCTAAATCTAATGGAGCAAACGCTTCAAGGGAATTAGAGGTAGATGAATAAATATCGAAAAACTGTAATGGAGCATGACGCTCTGCAATCGGAGGAGTATAATTAAATAAAGTATTAGCTACCAACTCAGTTCCTCCCGAAAAACCCAGTACCTTATCAAAATATCCCATAGATTCCATCACATTAGATGTAACATTAAAATATTCTTCCGGATGAGGTGATCCAAACGTGAGCAAATCAGCTCCTGGAACTGAAGCAGCAGCCGTACCCGCGCTCGGAGGTTGGAAAACAATATTTTGAGATGATTCTACTTGCAAATTGCTTAAGTTCCATACTTGGTTGCCACCAGGAGGTGTAAAAATGGCATTTATAGCACCAGGAGGGTTATAGTCACAAGCAACTTTGAGTGTATCCCCAACAACCGGAAAAGTTGAATTGGTGACAGTAATTTGAGCCAAATTTGTAGCTGCAGGAGACTCCTTGAAATATTGGTTAGGTTCTGAAATTGGTACTGCATTTCTTTGAGCGAGAATAGATATGTGTGTTTTTGTCTTTTTACTCTCAAAATGGTCCGTTAAAGCCATAAACATGACCACTCCCAAAAAAAAGAAAGAGAAAGCAATTGAAAAAATACTATTTAATGCTTTAATCATGCAGTTGGTTTTTGCTTGTAGCTCCCCTTTACTTAAAATTTAATACACGGTATTAGAATTTCCAGGTACAAATTACTGTTTTAATCCATCAAATATAAGGAAAGAAACTTATAAAACTTTGTACATAAATAAAATAATTTACTGAATTTCAAAAAGGCAAAAAGGCAAAAAAAAGCGTCTGTAAGCGTTGATTCTCAAATAAATAATATTTTTGTTCCGTTTCCAAATATTTGGTAATTAAAAACAGTCGCACATTTTTCAAAAACTGTCTCAACCAAAACGGGAAGGGTTCAACTCAAATCATTTGATATGATAGGAAGTACAATTTTTAATGCGAAAAACTTCCGGTTCTTTATGGCTGCTCTATTGGTATTTATGATTGGGATAAGTCCGAAGTTTGGCATTAACGGGGATGAACGATTTCAGGTAGATTACTCGAAAAAACTTTGGAGTTACTATACTTCTTTCGGTAAGGAAACTTCAGCATTGTATGTCCCTGAAGGAAACATGCATTTATATGGTGGACTATTTGAAATATTGGCCATCTCTATTCAAAAGGCACTGGATCTGAATGACGAATTCGATCCGGCCTTTCATATTGTCAGAAGAATTCTCTGCGCCATCTTTGGATTTATTACGATCTATTTTGCAAGTTTAATGGCAAAAAATATGGGTGGTTGGCAGGCCGCTTTTTTAACAGCAGTAATGTTAATCTTATCACCAAGATTTTTCGGTGATACTATGGTAAATCCGAAAGATATTCCTTTTGCAGCAGGCTTTAGTATTGGGCTTTTTTCAATTGCTAATTTTATTCGGACTTTGCCAAATCCATCTATTTCAACAATGACAGGAGTGATAGCCGGTTCTGTAATCTCCATAGGCACCAGGGCTGGCGGTCTTTTATTGATACTATTTCTGATTTTCTTTGTGATATTATTTCTTGGTGGGTCATTTATATCTGATACCAGGCTTAGAAGCGACCAGGTGTGGAAATGCATCCGATACACAACTGTAACCTGTGTATTATCTTATTTTGGTGGTTTATTGTTTTGGCCATTTGGATTAGTCAACCCGATGACTAATCCTATTTACGCATTGAACGAATTCAGTAATCAACCAATTGCATTGTCGATCCTGTTCAAGTCACAACATTTGCTCAATACCCAATTACCTCTAAACTATTTACCTGAATGGATAATACGTACCCTTCCCATTGCGGTGATCCTCGGGATATTTTTATTTATAAGACAGTATCAAGATAAAAGTATACCTCGATTGGAATCAAGTATTCTGGCTTTTTTTATTTTATTTTCGATTGGATTCACTCTTATCAGACATTCCTCACTCCACGATGGCTGGCGACATTTCATTTTTGTATATCCAGCAATGGTGATACTGGCAGCTATAGGTTGGCTGGTATTATTTAGGAACAACCAGTTTCATTTAATCAACAAAATTGGGTCAGGATTACTGGTGCTCCTATTATTAGAAAATATTTATTCTATTATTCATTTACATCCCTATCAATATACTTACTTTAATCCTTTGTTTGGAGGATTAAGAAAAGCCTATGGCAAATTTGAGACGGATTACTGGATGCTTTCAGTCAAAGAGGCATGCGACTGGATAAAGCAAGAAGAAGAAACTCACCCTAAAGACAGTACCATCACCATTGCCACCAATTGTTTTTATCCCTCCCGGGTATTTATGAGTGATACTTCATTGGATAATAAGATAGCCTATGTCAGGTATTATGATCGAGGTGAAAAATTATGGGATTATGGGATATTTTATTCCCGCTTTGTAGATCAATATCAACTCGCTCATAATATTTGGCCTCCAGAAGGAACGGTTCATACCATAGACGCTGATGGAATCCCACTTTGTGCAATAGTAAAAAGGGCAAATATTGATGACTACCTGGGTTATGAAGCCGTCACCAAAAAGAATCTTGCTGAAGCGATCCGGCATTTTACAAAAGCATTGGAATATGACCCATTCAATGAGAAAGCAGCGATGGCACTTTCTATAGTTTACCTATCTGTCGGCCAACCGGATTTGGCAGAAAAGTCACTCAATCAAAGTTTAAATTCATTTCCTAACAATCCCGGTGCTGAAGAAGTAATGAACTCTATACAAGCTTGGAAGAAAAAACTTAATAATAAATAATCAGAGAGCTGGATCACTGACTTTAGCGTATTGAGCATATTGAATGGAATTTTAAAAAAAGCACTAAAATTTAATTCTTCAGAGCTTCGCTTAATTTTCGATAGACTAATGCTATTTTCGTAATTGAAAGAGTAGTCTATACGGTCAATTGAATTTTCTATAAAAATGCAGTTATTATTAATAAAAAAAGTGTTGCCTTACGGGATAGCTGCTTTTATCTTGATTGTTGTCAATATACTTTTTCTTTCGTCTGGGCTAAGTGATCAAGAATTAAAGCAAGTAGACATGATAGGCAACATCGGTATGGCCCATGAGGCAAAAGCCTATTATGAAAAGACCGGCAAACCTACATACTGGACAAATTCAATGTTTGGAGGAATGCCAACCTATCAACTGTACGATCCATATTCAAAAAAAGGAATATTTGAATACATTTTAAAAATATTCAGCTTAAACCTAGAAGGTAGCATTAGATATTTTTTGGTGCTTTCATTGGCTTCGTTTATTGGTCTTTGTTTTTTGGGAATCGGACCCTGGCTTGCTTTAATTGGTGCGTTTGCAATTGCATTTTCTACCAATCATGTCGGCTTAATTGGCGCTGGACATCTTACCAAGGTGGCAGCGCTGGGATTTGTGCCTTTGATATTGGTGGGTTGTTATTTGATTTTTAATAGTAATTGGAAATTGGGGGGTATTGTTTTCACTCTTGCTGTGGCAGGTAGCATTCGTATGAATCATATCCAAATGACCTATCATGCTGGTTTGATTCTACTTTTTTACATAATGACGGAAGTAGTGCGATACTTCAAAGCCAGGCGGCAACTAGAATTGATAAAGCCATTGATGGCCTTATTATTGGGAACAGTGATGTCCTTCTTAATTAATTATCATGTATTGGTGGGGCTGAATTCATTTTCAAAGGATACCATGCGTGGCGGAGCTGTTTTAGCTTATATTGCAACTAATCCGTCCCAAACTATCTCCGCCAGCGGTAAAACTGGCCTTGGATGGGGATATGCTATGAAATGGAGTGAAGGCTATATCGACTTGCTCTCTATGTTGGTTCCCGGGGCTGTGGGGGGATCATCCAGTGAAGAGTGGCCTCGTTCTTCTGAGATTGCAAAAGCAATTTCAAAGAGTAATCCCAATCCAAATGCGAAAATTTTACTTCCCATGTACTGGGGAAAATTGCCTTTTACTGATAGTCCGGATTATATAGGGATATTGATTGTGTTGACATTTATTATAGGATTGGCGCTGATGCGAGGAAACTTAAAATGGTTTGCAATATTTAGTGTATTCTTCCTCATTGCGCAATCACTGGGCTCCAATTTTTTGATTTTAAATAAAATTTTATTTACTTATTTACCATATTACGATAAATTCCGAACACCTAATTCAATCCTCAATGTAGCCTCCACCATAATACCGATATTCTCTATGTATGGCCTATATCTTTTTATCAAAAAGGATTGGAACAAGGCTTCACTTTTTGAATTGTTTAAAAAAACAGCATTTCCATTGGTCGCATTCCTTATCATTCTGTACTTTCTTGGACCTATTTTGTTGGATATGGAGTCGATCACCAATGATGTAGTTTGGAAAAATGAGAGCGCCAGCTCTTATGCTTTACTCATAAAAACTAGGAAAGATTTTTTTAAATCAGATACCCTCCGTACCATCGGGATATTGATAGCAGGAATAGCCTTATTGTACTATTTTGGTCTAAAAAAAATAAAATTAGGTGATTTTATTCTTGTATTTGGCCTTTTAATTGCACTAGATCTTTGGACTATTGCAAAAAGATATGTTAATTCCAGTGACTATGATAAAAGCATCGAATCTAGTCATTTTAAGCCGAGGCTTGCTGATGAAGAAATAGGGAAAGACAAAAATCTTTCTTATAGGGTACTGGATCTAAGTATTAATACTTTTGAATCTTCTTTCGCATCCTACTTTCATAAATGTATTGGCGGATCAAGCCCTACCAAATTGAGAAGATACCAAGATATGATAGATTTTTATTTCAGCAAAAATCATACCTCTACTTTAAACATGATGAATACAAAGTATGTAATTGAAAAGAGCGGGAAAGTGCGAGTGAATTCTGGGGCAATGGGTAACGCTTGGTTTATAGACAAAGTGGTATCAATCGCTTCTCCCAATGAAGAAATTGAATCCCTTCAATTTGCTGATCTATCGCATACGGCATTTTTCTTTCAAGCTGATTTTAAGGATATTCACCTGGATACCAGTTATCGTAAAAATGGAAGTATCGTGTTAAAAAGTTATAGTCCAAATCAATTAATCTATCAATCTATAACTGATACCAACCAGGTTGCGGTATTTTCAGAGATTTGGTATGGTCCCAATAAAGGCTGGCAAGCATATATTGATGGAAAACCAAAAGATCATTTCAGAGTGAATTATATTTTAAGAGGCATTGAAATTCCAGCCGGGAATCACGAGATTGAATTTAAATTTGATCCAGTGGATATTTCTACCAATAAGTCTATTTCTTATTGGTTTGGAAATATTTTTGGATTAATCATTTTAATAGGGATAGGAAAGTATCTAATGTCACAAAGCAACTCATTGACTCTTAATCCTTTCAAAGAAAAGAGTGGATTTGAATTAAATGATTCAAAAAAATGACCAGGCCATCATATCCATTTCTTAGCATTATTACTGCTTGCTACAATGATTGTGAGAATCTTAAAAAAACCATTGAAAGCATTGAAGCCCAGCAAGTGGATTTTGTTGAGTTGATCATTGTGGATGGAGCCTCCACAGATGATACCTTGCACTTGATTGAAGCAAAGAAGCAAATCATTACCAAATGGCTCAGTGAAAAAGATAAAGGAGTCTATAATGCTATGAATAAAGGCATAGAAATGGCCAGCGGGGAATATATATTGTTTTTGAATGCAGGGGATACTTTTTATAATTCATCGATCTTACGCACTATTAAAATGCGTCACAAAAATGAAGACATCCTGTATGGTAATGCTGTTTTTGTAAATAAAGATGGTAGTTTTAAAAGCCCCCGGCATAAGAGTCTTCCCAGCGAATTGAATTGGAAAAGTTTTAAAAATGGAATGGTCGTCTGTCACCAGGCTTTACTAGTAAAAAGAATCATCGCCCCTCATTATCTTCTCCAATACAAAATTACTTCAGATTTGGATTGGGCTATTCGCGCTCTAAAAAAAGCACAATCTGTAAAAAACTTAAACCTTACCATCTCCAATTTTCAATTTGGTGGCATGTCTGATAGTCAAAAGAAAGAAGCTTTGCTAGAGAGATGGCAAATTCTGGTGAGTCAATTTGGGCTCCTGAATACGCTCCTCGCCCACCTGAAAATACCATTTACTTACACCGCTTGGAAGATCCAAAGTCTTTATAAAAGAAATTAAATACCAGTAGATACTCAAGTGGTTGTGTGCTGAAGAATGGACTGGTACAGTTCAGCATGCTTTTCCGCGACCAACCGCGTATCATATTTTTGTTTTGCCTTAAGATGTATTTGTTTCCTATCAAAGGCATGCTTTCTCAGTAGAAATTTTCGAAACGCTTCCACCATGCTCATCACCGTCATGTCATTTGCATAGAGTCCATTAAATCCATCCTCGATTATTTCACATATTCCGCCTACTCGAAAGACCAGTACTGGACATCCACAGCAAATTGATTCTAGTAAAGTATTGGGCAGATTGTCACGGGATGAAGGACTTATGTATAAATCAGCGGCATTGTATATTTCGGCCATTTTAGACTCATCTGTAATAAACGGAAAGTAGGTATAGGAGTGTCCCATCATTTTGGTTTGACCCAGACCTTTGCCCACGATAGTAATATGGATAGATGGAAATTCTTCTTTGCATATCTGCATGGCATCAAGAAATAATGCTAATCCTTTCGTTTTATTTTTTAGAGAATGGCTTACAAAAAGGATATTTAATCCAGTTGGTTGAATTTTCAATTTTTGCTTGCATTGGACAGGATCTAATAAAGTAAAGATTGAAGTATCGATTCCATTGGGAATAAGATAATGTGGTCTATCCATAAAAAGGTTGCTTTGAATAGATTGATTCAAAACCCAATTGGTCGGTGCTATCACATACAACTGCGGAAAAAGTGCAATGCTGGCCATCTTATACTCCAGATAAATTCGGGCTGCTTCAGGCTGATGGGTATTCTTTAGTTGTGGACATGCATCACAATGACTCTGATAGCCGGTGCATGTACCGCTATAATGACAACCACCGGTAAAGGGGTTCATATCGTGTAATGTAAGTACGACTGGTTTGTTTATTCTTTTAAAAAAAGATCCATAATCAACAAATTGAGATATCCAATGCAAATGAATAATATCTGCCGATAATAATTTTTGATGCTGTTCAGGATGTAAGAGTGAATGTGGTGAGGTGAACAGGACAGTATCTTCTGAATATCCGTTTCGGGGTGGAAAAATATTTTTTAATAGATATTCTTCCAGGACAAAATCGATTATATGTTTCCAGGATCGGTTATGTAAATAAAAATAATGATCAGGGAGGGTACGGCTGTGTCCGTATTTTGTGATAATAAAAGATCGGAGCCCTTGTTCAATCAATGCATTATGCAGCCGAATCGCTGCGTTGGCCGCTCCTCCTATATCATTTGAATTTAAATGCACTATATTCATCCGGTATGCGTCATCAAACTTGCCTATAAATAATTAAAGATAAAGATTTCTCCCTGCCAACTATTCATCTTCAAAGCTATTTATAGCTACTTCGAAAAGGTAATCAACATTAGAGTATATTTATACTTATGGTTTTTGAAACTCCGGTTCTTTTTTTGATTTTTAACAGACCCGATGCAACTCGTCTGGTTTGGCAAGAAATTCAAATCCTAAAACCAGCCAGGTTATTCATTGCCGCTGATGGCCCTACGCCGAATAAAGAAAACGAAAAGGCTGCCTGCTTAGAGGTAAAGGATATAGTAAGTAATATACACTGGCCTTGTAACGTGAGGACTTTATACAGAGAAGAACATCTTGGTTGTAAAATGGCCGTTTCCAGTGCTATTGATTGGTTCTTTAGTAAAGTAGAGTACGGCATCATATTGGAAGATGATTGCCTACCGAGTATTTCGTTTTTTACTTTTTGTGAGGCCATGTTGATACAATTCAAAAATCACCCCGATATCATGCACATTACAGGTAATAACTTTCAACATCACCATACTCGGGGTGACGGTTCTTATTATTTTTCAAAATACAGTCATATCTGGGGATGGGCTACCTGGAAAAGAGCATGGTCAACCTATAGCCTGGATTTATGTGAATGGGATCATTTTAGTCAAACGAATGATTTTACAAACTTGTTTAATTCAAAGCGTGAATTGAGATATTGGATGCGCAAATTCAACCGATATCGACTTTCAAGGAATGTACAAAACTATTGGTCTTTGCAATGGCAATATGCTTGCTGGTACAGTGGTGGAAAGGCTATTATACCTCAGCAAAATCTGGTGACCAATATCGGTATTGGGTCAGGAACTAATATGACCATTAAATTAAAGCATCTTGAAATTGATCGTAAGATGTTTCCAGCCCCGTACTTAAATCCTACAAATGATCGGATAGATAGGGCAGCCGATTATTATACTTTCAAAACTATATTTTATTACAAAGGATCGCTTTGGAGCAGGATACAGCATCGTTTTAATCGATGGAAAAAATTGATGAACTAAGTTTATTCTTCGCTTACCTTTTTTCTATTATATCATTTTCAATCTTCATTCATTTCTTCATTCCTTCATTTCTCATTTATTCCAATACAATCATCTTCCTCACCGCAGTAAAGCCTTTACTCTCAAAGCTATAATATAACACCCTTTTAGCTCCGATCTCATTTCTTCCCAGCGATACTTCGTTGTAGCCTTTGTTCCATTCTAGATTTATCGCTTTGATTACGCGGCCAGTTACATCGGTGATCTTCAGTTAACCGATAGTTGTTTGGGTAAGGTTGATGCCTATCACTGTTCTTTGATCGAATGGGTTTGGCTAGTTTTTCAAGCTAAATAATATTTCGTATTTGGGAACAAATTCGTAATTAGTAATTGATTAATTCTCTTCACTTACTCCCCGGCAAACACGGCACCCATATATTCCCGATTCATTCGGGCGATATTAGACACTGAAATTTCCTTTGGACATTCTGCTTCACAGGCATATGTGTTGGAGCATTTGCCAAAGCCTTCCAGATCCATCTGATGGACCATATTTTTAGCACGGGTATTGGCTTCTATTTTCCCTTGGGGCAATAATGCCAGGTGAGATACTTTGGCCGATGTAAATAACATTGCAGAAGCATTGGGGCAAGCAGCCACGCAGGCTCCACAACCTATACAGGCAGCCGCATCGAATGCTTCGCTGGCATGATCCCGATTTATCGGTATTGCATTTCCATCAGGCGCCTGGCCAGTGTTTACCGAGACATAACCACCTGCTTGTATAATTCTGTCAAAAGCAGAGCGGTCTACCACTAAATCTTTTACCACTGGAAATGAGTTAGCTCTGAATGGCTCTACGGTGATGGTATCACCATCTTTGAAATGTCGCATATGCAGCTGACAGGTAGTAGTTCCTTTTAAAGGACCGTGAGGCTGGCCATTGATCACCATACTGCAAGCACCGCAAATACCTTCCCGACAATCATGATCAAATGCTACAGGCTCTGATTTTTTAGATACCAGTTCTTCATTTAATACATCCATCATTTCGAGGAAAGACATATGCTCATTAGCATCTACTTTATAATTTTCAAACTTGCCTTTAGTCTGCTGATTAGATTGTCTCCAGATTTTCAGATTTAGCTTCATCCTGATTAAAAGTTTTATTTATTATTCCCTAATTCCTAAATTGTAATTCGTAAATCGTAAATCGTAATTTGTAATTTGTATTTCCCAATTGTCTATTTATAACTTCTAGATTTAAGCTCTACGTTTTCAAATACTAATGGTTCTTTCGTCAATTGCACATCACTATCATTCCAAGACCAGGCAGATACGAATGCGAATAATTCGTCTTGCCTCAATGCTTCCCCTTCAGCATCCTGATATTCCTCCCGGAAGTGGCCACCACAACTTTCATTACGGGTAAGGGCATCTACAACCATCATCTCCCCAAGTTCGAGGAAATCGGCTACTCTATTGGCCTTATCTAATTCAGGATTAAATTCATTAGCTGTACCGGGCACATATACATCTTTCCAAAAAGCATCCCGCAATTTTCTGATTTCCTGTCTGGCATGTTTTAGTCCTTCTGCGGTACGTGACATACCACAATAATCCCACATGATTTTACCTAACTGCCTGTGAAAACTCTCTACAGAATGATTTCCTTTGATATTCAACAAATGACTGATCCTATCTCGAACTCCTTTTTCTGCTTCTTCAAATGCCACATCACCGGTATTGGTATTGGGCGTACGAATTTCTTTTGAAAGATAGGTACCAACGGTGTAAGGAATGATAAAATAACCATCAGCCAAGCCTTGCATCAAGGCAGACGCGCCCAATCGATTTGCACCATGATCAGAGAAATTACATTCACCTAATGCAAATAACCCGGGTAGATTTGTCTCCAGGTTATAATCCACCCATAAGCCTCCCATAGTATAATGAATCGCCGGATAAATCATCATCGGAGTTTTGTAAGGATCCTCTCCTACTATTTTTTCATACATCTCAAAGAGGTTGCCGTACTTTTCACTGATTTCTTCTTCCCCTAATTTTTTTACAGTATCTGAATCTGCATCGTGAATCCCTTTTACATTAGCCTTAGATTTGCCAAAACGTTCTATAGCCGAAGAAAAATCTAAAAAAACTGCCAGGCCAGTTGCATTTACTCCCCGGCCTTCATCACATACTTTTTTTGCAGCTCTGGAAGCCACATCCCTGGGAACCAAATTTCCAAATGACGGATACATTCTTTCCAGGTAATAATCTCTGTCTGCTGCTGCAATTTCAGATGGCTTTTTTGCCCTGGTGCGGATGGCATGCACATCTTCCATTTTCTTAGGCACCCATACCCGACCATCATTTCGCAATGACTCAGACATCAAAGTAAGCTTTGACTGATAGTCTCCGCTTACAGGAATACAGGTGGGATGTATTTGAGTAAAACATGGATTTGCCATTAAGGCTCCTCTTTTTACGGCTTTCCAGGAGGCACTCACATTGGAACCCATACCATTAGTAGAAAGGTAAAATACATTTCCATACCCACCGGTGGCTAATACTACACAATGGCCCCCGAATCGCTCCAGCTTTCCAGTAATTAAATTGCGAGCGATGATACCTTTTGCTTTGCCATCGATCATCACAAGATCCATCATTTCATGCCTATTGTACATCTCTACCGTTCCCAATGAAATCTGTCTCGATAAAGCACTATAAGCTCCGATCAATAATTGTTGTCCGGTCTGCCCTCGTGCATAGAACGTACGGGATACTTGTACACCGCCGAAAGATCTATTCTCTAAAAGTCCGCCGTAATCTCGGGCAAACGGCACACACTGAGCCACACACTGATCTATAATATTTACACTTACTTCCGCCATGCGATACACATTTGCTTCGCGTGAACGATAGTCACCACCTTTAATGGTATCATAAAATAACCGAAACACACTGTCCCCATCATTGGCATAGTTCTTTGCAGCATTAATGCCACCCTGGGCAGATATGCTATGCGCCCGCCGGGGACTGTCATGAAAAGTAAAACATTTTACATGGTAACCCAATTCTCCAAGACTCGCTGCAGCTGAAGCACCTGCCAATCCGGTACCCACGACTATGATTTCAAGTCTTCTTTTATTTTGAGGTGCTACCAATGGTACGGTAGATCGAAATTTGGTCCATTTTTCGTCTAGTTTACCTGTAGGTATTTTGGAATTCAATTCCATTGTTTCTTATTTATTTTAATTAAAGAAAAAATATCTGATGATGGGAATAATAGCGAACCCAATCGGAATGAGTATGGAAAAAAGGGTTCCAATTCCTTGGATGATCGGAGTATATTTTGGATGGCTAAAACCCAGGCTCTGAAATGCACTTTGAAACCCATGTCTAAGGTGATAGGCCAATAAAATCATAGAAAGTACATAAAACAATACGATCCACCATTCTTTATAAGCTAAATCTACCCTGGAATAAAGATTCCAAATATGATCATAACCCTCATAACTCACCGTATCTAAAACTCCTCTTTTCATTTTCAACCAGAAGTCACCCATATGCACCCCCAAAAAAATAAAAATAAATGATCCCAATAATGCCATATTTCGGGAGGCGAATGTATTTCCAGGACTATTCTTTTTAACATAACCAGTTGGCCTGGACTTTTTATTTTCAAAATATAATAGTATACCTTGAATACTATGTATAAGAATGAATGCATAGGTAACATAACTCACCACTTTAATCAATGGATTGTGTGTCATAAAAAAGGTATAGGTGTTAAAAGCCACACCACTATCGTTTTTAAGTAATTGTAAATTACCAGCCAGATGAATCACTAAAAAAAGACATAAAAATAAGCCCGTTAGACTCATAATCACTTTTTTACCAAGTGAGGATTTAAGAAAACCTACTATCCAATTCATATGTTGAAATTTCGAAAGAAAAGAATGAATTAATTTTTCGCATGGTAAAAATAACACAGCAGTCAAAAAAATTTTAACCCAATAGACCTTAAATCCTATTTAGAAGTGATCTAAATAAATTTGTTTAGGAATTTATCAATTTCCAGGTATTTGATAATCAAAATGGTATGAGTACCAAAGTAAACTGAATTTCATTTTGATTGTGTAAAAGATCCATTGAATAAAAAGGCTAAATCGCATTTTGATGGGCTAGTAATTTTAATTGTGAAAATCTCAGAGCCATTAGGCTCGAAAAATTTATTAACAATGGATTTTAATCCATGTTATGTTGAGTGCACATTGAAGAGCTGTAGGCCTGCCTGTCCGGTAGCTGTCCGGTAGGCAGGCTCGGCACATATAATATAGGTCTAACCTGCAATTCTATTATGTTCTAATAATATTGGGGGATGCCTTAATACCTTTTCCTCTCATTCCTATTAAATAAAACGAGGCAATGCCTCTATGAAGTTTTTCATCTGTTTTTTGAGAAAAGCTAATAAGCCCATCAAAATGAGACTTAGCCAATAAAAAGTCTGAGAACAGGTATTATAAGTTTGGAGTTAATCAATTTATTAAACCCAATTTTTGCAGTTGAAGTAAAAATTGCCGAATGGTCGATGAAATAGTTGAATTGAAAACCAATTATTTATCGAGATTAAATCTCCTATGAGTGCGGATGATGAATATCAACATCCCTACATTTATCGTACGGATCTGATACGACTTTTGGAGTCATCAGACCTGAGTCTTGCAGACAACTATGCAGTAGATGAAAATAAGGATGGAATAGTGGACTATACTTTCAGTGATCCCAATTTTAATTTTGTTCAATTTAGGTCAAATCTTGTTGCCCATTGGGAATATAAACCAGGCTCAGAAGTTTACCTGGTCTGGTCACAGGGCAATACTCCAAATGTGGAGAATTATCAAAGTACAGGAATAGGCCAAAGCTTATTTGATAATGCATTTATAAGTGGTGGCAGAAATATATTTTTAATAAAAGCTACCTATAGATTGGTGCGATAGAAACTCCTCATTGGATTTTCAATCTTCCTTTATCGCTGACCAGTACCCAATTAGGCTTTACATCGATGAATGTACTTTGAGGAAAAACCTTTTTAAACACTCTTTCTATATAATCAATATTGGCCATGATTTGATCAGGTTCAAGAGATATTCTGTTCATCAGCAGTAAGCCGTTAGCAGCCATCCTTTGCTTTATTTTTCTCAGGAAACTCAAAGTTTCCAATTCGGGTGGTACCACATCATCAATGAAAATATCGAAGATAATCAAATCATATTGTCGGATATCCTGTAAAATAAATGATTGTGCATCCGCTGTAATATATTCGATGGGAGATTTAAATTTCGAAGCCGTATACTTTTGGGTCAGATACATCATGGATTCATCGATGTCAACGGCAGTAAAATAAATAGGCTGTTTATTTTTTTTCTCTATTATTTGGATCACCGATCCCAGGCCAAGCCCCAGCACCAAAATATTTTCGGGTTTGAAATTTTTCCAATCCAACTTAGAGGATGTCACTTTAAAATTCCTATACAAATCCTCGTAACTATAAATTACTTTATCGGTATATAATTGGTACCTGCCTTTAATTAAAGAAACGGCCAGGCCTTTACTAAACTTGCTGGAAACTTGCTCTACCGGAATTTCTTGTAAATAAGATCTGCCAGTAGTTGCCCAATTCTTTTTCGTCACTCCTTAGTAAATTGAATCAATTGAAGAAACTCACTATTCCTACCATTAAAAATCCTATCAAGGCCATCCCTAATGAAATTAAGACCAATATGCCCGAAATCGTAAAGAATAAATTTAGATTTTTTAGTGATGATGTCATAGATTGTGAAGAATTAGTTGCAAGTGCTTCACGGGCTTTCTTTCCAAATTGCAAAGCGGCATAGCTTACAAAAAAATAAATCCCTGCCATTATTAAATAGATAAATCCCATGATGAATATCATAGGCCCACCCATCATTTCACCTCCTTCGGGCCAGGAAAGCAATTTTGTCATACTGGAAAAGCCCATTATAAAAAATAGAGCCATCAATCCCAATATGGCAGATAAAATGATGCCACAAATGCCAATTATTCTGGCCCAGAAACCAGCCTTGGAGAGGTGGTTTTGCCCATCGGTATTTAATAGATCTGCGTATATTTCATTTTCCATGGTGCATAAAATTTTCATCTAATTTACGACACCAAATTGGTACTTACTACTTTAAAGATTTCGCTTTTTCAATTCTTTTACCGCAAAATCTGCTGCCCGGGCAGAATAAGCCATGTAGGTCAATGATGGATTTTGAGTAGAGGTGGAAGTCATACAAGCACCATCAGTGACAAATACATTTTTACAATGATGCAATTGATGGTTGCCATTCAGCATAGAGGTCTTAGGATCTCTACCCATTCGCACACCGCCCATTTCATGTATATCCAGACCAGGAGCCTGGTTACTATCACTGGTGCGAATATTTGTAAAACCCGCTTTTTCATACATCTCTGTAAATGTCTCCATAAAGTCTTTGATCATTTTTTCATCATTATCATCGTAATCGACATTAATGTGAATAAGCGGCATACCAAAGGCATCCTTTTTATCCTTATCCAAAGCGACATAATTGGTCTCCTTCGGAATAGTTTCACCCATGATACCTGATCCTACTTTCCAGTGACCTAGTTCAGATTTACTCAGATTGGCTTTCAATTCGCTACCCAGGCCATTATAATTTCTGATTTCACCTCTGTTAGCACTAAAACCTGAAGCATATCCTCTTAAAAAATCTGTTTCTTGCTTGTATACATTTCTGAAGCGCGGTATATATCCGGAACTTGGTTTGCGACCTTCTGTCCTGGAATCCAAATGGCCATCATAATCAGCAGAAATACGAGCTCTATAAACATGGAATGCTACATACTTTCCTAGTATCCCACTATCATTCCCCAGCCCATTTGGAAAACGATTAGATATTGAATTAAGTAAAATGGAATTTGTATTTAATGCAGCAGCATTGACGAAAATCACTTTAGCATAAAACTCCATTATCTCCTGCGTAGTAGCGTCTATTACCCGTACACCTATCGCTTTATTCTTCTTTTCATCATAAATAATGCTTTGAACTACTGCATGTGGTCTCAATGTCAATTTTCCAGATTTTAGAGCCCAGGGAATCGTGGTAGCATTACTGGAAAAGTATCCACCATAGGGACAACCTCTTTCACATATGGTACGGTTAACACACTTTCCTCTGCCTTGCTTGATATGTATATCTTGTGGCTGGGATAAATGCGCGGTACGGCCACTGATCAAATATCTATCGTTCCATGTTTTAGACATAGATTCCTTGAAATACTTTTCAACACAATTCAATTCATAGGCTGGCAAAAATTCACCATCAGGCAATGTAGGCAGTCCATCTTTATTTCCTGTAATACCTGCAAATTTTTCCACATGGCTGTACCATGGAGCTATATCTTCGTAGCGTATAGGCCAATCCACCGCATAGCCGTCACGGGCCGGGCCTTCATAATCATAATTGCTCCACCGCTGTGTCATACGAGCCCACATCAGGGATTTACCCCCAACCTGGTAGCCTCTTATCCAATCAAAGGGTTTGTCCTGAATATAGGGATGCTCATCATCCTTTACAAAAAACTGGGTAGTACCCTCATAAAATGCGTAACACTTTGAAATCACCGGATTAGCCTCTCGTACGGCAAGAGGTAATTGATTGCGATGTTCAAACTCCCAGGGTTGCATATTAGTGGTAGGATAGTCTACTATATGCTTTACATCGCGGCCTCGCTCCAGCATTAATGTTTTCAATCCTCTGTCAGTAAGCTCTTTAGCTGACCAGCCGCCACTAATCCCTGAGCCTATTACTATTGCATCATAGGTTCTTTTCTTTACAGAGTCGATATTCAGATTCATATTGATAGAAGAATATTAAAAGTTTTTAGAATAAAATTAAACTGGCACACATCCATAATACCTGTTAGGCGCGAATTCGAAATTGGTAATATTGGTCATTACATATTCAGATCGCATATACCCATCTATGGTCATTCGTTTAATCATAACCATGAAATTTTTCTGATCTGGATATGTAGAATCAGACATTTTTTTTAAAACAGATAATTTTTCTTCCGTTGACAACTCCCTGAATCCTTTTCCATAATCACCAATGGACACTGCATCAGTCATTATCAATCCCATTCTGTAGATATCCTGAGAATCCACAGGAAGACAATCTTGAATTAATTTTTCTATTAGTGTGGGGACGCCTACATCTTTAGCACCTGGAGTATCTGTTGCTGGCAATATAGTATCTACAATTGCGGTCAATAAAGAATTGTCTTCAGTATTCAGAAAATGGACCTTACCAAGAGATTTTAAACTCCAACCATCTGCCCAGGCCGGCATAGAAATCAAAGTTCCAAATCCGGTTATTATAGAAGTGAGTGCTTTTCTGCGTTTAATCATATTTCTAATGGTTTACAAAAAAAATAAAATTACTTATATCTACCTAAAGAAAAATATAAAAGATTATCACTTTATTATCAGGTATTAATCTTATAACACCTTTTAAAGCGTATGATCCACAAAATCAATGTCATTCTCCATTTGATGGGGCCTTTGGCATACCTATTTCATCCAAAACCTAATGTATAAATCTCGGTGCATACCCCTATCTTGCGGGCTCAATGGTACTAGTTTGTTTTGGCACTCGTCCAGAAATCATAAAACTTACTCCTGTGATTGAAGAATTGAAATCCAGAGGAATTCGTTTCAAAACGGCTTTTACCGGGCAACATAAGGATATGTATCTTCAATTTAAAAACACCATACCTACTCCTGATTACTGGCTTGATGTGATGCGTTTACGTTCTTCTTTAGGAGATACTATAAGCTCCATCTTATTAAAACTGGACCAAATTCTAGGCAAAGGAGAAACCAAGTTTTTAATAGTGCAGGGAGATACATCCAGTTCGTTTGCCTGCGCCTTGTCAGCTTTTAACAACAAAGTGCCAATAGGCCATGTGGAAGCAGGGCTCCGCACTAACGACCTTACTACCCCATTTCCTGAAGAAGGATACCGCCAAATGATTTCACGCATTGCCACACTGCATTGGGCACCTACAGAAAAAGCCATGCGAAATTTACAACATGAAGGTATACAGAATGCAAGATTAACAGGCAATACCGTTATCGATGCCTGCAATATCAAGAATTATGAAATCTCATATGGAAACAAAGTACTCATCGTTTTGAATCGAAGAGAAAACTATGGAGATAGAATGAAAAAACTTTTTACCGAGATTGAAGAGTTGGCGAATAGACATCCTGAGTTGGAAATTATTTTTCCAATGAATAATAACCCCAATGTAAAATCACATAAATATATTTTCAAAAAAGTAAATGTGATAGAGCCTTTGGAATATGCTGAGATGCTGAAACTTATCAGTGAAGCAAAATTTGTAATCAGCGACTCCGGAGGCCTGCAGGAAGAATGTGCTGCATTTAGAAAAAAAATATTGATTTGCAGAGAGAATACCGAACGACCTGAAGGACTGGAAGTAGGCGTGGGCAAACTGGTAAATACAGAAATTCTTTCAAATTATCACTGGGCATATGATCACCCACAATGGAATGGCCTGAATCCTTTTGGAGATGGCAACGCAAGAATTGCCATAGTAGATCACTTGCAAGAATATCTTCAACTTTAAAATTATTTTTCACAATTATACATTTATTACTAATGCACAAATTAATTTCAATAGTCATCACCTTAAGCCTAGCTTCTTTTATTTTTTCATGCAAGCCGAATGATGATCCTGCCGCTCGCGTTGCCATCAGCGGTGAGATTAAAGACTATCCGGACGGTGTAATGACTTTATACAGAGTCTATGATGAAGATTCGACCATTATTGACACTGCGCGGATCAAAGGAGGTGTATTTTCTTTTGATATAAAGGACAAACAAACGAGATTGGCTACATTGGCTTTCCCAGATGGTATGTCGGCCATTCAAATGTTTACTGAGCCCGGCAATATCCATATTAAAGCCGATCGCGACGAAGTTACTAAAGCTGAAGTTACTGGCACGGCAACAAATCAATTGAATGAAGAGTTTAAAAAAATTAATTCAACTATTGAATCAAAATATAATGAACTCATGCAAATAGGTTCAGCTGCACAAGAATCAGGTAATGCAAAAACCGTCGATTCAGTGACTTCCCTTTTGATCAATATAGAAAAAGAAACAAATACTAAGAATATAGAATTTGCCAAGAAAAATCCAACTTCTATGCTGAGTGCTTATATTGGTTTAATGGCAGGCAGCAGTGGCGGAGGAGATCAGGACCTTAGCGGACTATATGCTCTCCTGTCTGAAGATGTAAAAAATTCTTTCTTTGGTACACGATTAAAATCACTGGTTGATGCATCGGCTAAAACAGCATTAGGTGCTATAGCTCCAGAATTTGAAGGATTAACTCCTGATGGAAAAATATTGAAACTATCTTCTCTTAAAGGCAAGCATGTACTAGTGGATTTTTGGGCCAGTTGGTGTGCTCCTTGCAGGCAGGAAAATCCGAATATGGTAAAGACTTTTGAAGAATTTAATAAAAAAGGATTTGAAGTTTTAGGTGTTTCCTTAGATCAGGAAAAAGATAAATGGATTTCTGCTATTGCTCAGGACAACCTGACTTGGTCACATGTATCTGATTTGAAGGGATGGAAAAGTGCCATTGCAGCGATGTATGGGGTACAAGGAATTCCACAGAATTTTTTACTCGATCAAAATGGTAAGATTATAGCAAAAGGACTAAGAGGGGATGCATTAGCTTTAAAATTGAAAGAACTTTTAAATTAGGCTAATTTTCAGATCTATTGATAATTTGCAGCTTACTGAACTTTAACATAATTCTTCTTTGAGGATCATCCAGTGCTTTAAATTCGATGGTTGCTACCCGATTATCTCTTGCACCATCGATGTGAAGTACTTTGCCTGCACCGAATTTCATGTGCAGAACTTCCATTCCTACCTGGATATGCTCGGCATTGTCGGCTTTAAAATCCTTTGGATCAATACTATTTGATGTCTTTGCACGGTTGTTTCCCAGCCGGGGAATAGTGGCTAAGATTCTTGGACCATCGGAAAAAGGACCCACATTTCTCAAGGTGACCGCAGAATCTATATGCTCTCCATCGATCTCTTCCAGGAATCTGCTGGGGTCATTATATCTGGCTTGCCCAAACTGATAACGCATACCAGCATAGGTCATTACCAATTGTCGTTTGGCACGCGTAATGGCCACATAAAAAAGTCTTCGCTCTTCTTCCAATTGATCAGGATCTGCCATGCTCATATAACTGGGAAAAAGATTTTCTTCCATACCCACTATAAACACGGTATGAAACTCTAATCCTTTGGCAGCATGCACAGACATAAGTGTTACAAAATCAAGGTTTTTTATTTCTTCGTCCTGGTCGGTTAACAAAGAAATGGTTTGAAGATATTCACTCAGACTCTTGTTAATTTCGACTTCTGTGTCATCAGTAGCTTCATCGTTTTCGATATACTCTTGTATACCGTCGAGTAAGGCATTTACATTTTCTAACCTACCTAGTCCTTCTTGCGTTTTATCACCTTTTAAGGCATCCAAAAGACCACTATGCTTCCCGATATACATTGCTGCTGAGTAGGCATCAGCTTCATTGGCCTGCTTGATACAGTCATGCATTATTTTCAAAAACTGCCTGATGGCATTTAAAGATCTACCTGCTAATTCCGGGTTGTGCAAGGCTTCCCAAAGAGTTATTTGATGTGCATTGGCATGGTCCAGCACTTTCTGTACAGTAGAATCACCTATTCCTCTACGGGGATAATTTATAATCCTTTTTAATGCTTCTTCATCATTGGCATTAGTGGCTACCCTGAGATAAGCTATAAAATCCTTTATTTCCTTTCGTTGATAAAATGAAAGTCCTCCGAATACTTTATATGGAATATTGGCTCTGCGCAATTGCTCTTCCAAAATTCTCGACTGAGCATTTGTGCGATACAATATAGCAAAAGAAGAATTGGATAGCCCTGCTCTGTTTTTCCATTCTATGATTCCATCCGCTACCCGTTTGCCTTCTTCTATATCTGAAACGGCTTTCATCAATCTAATTTTAGATCCACCACTCTCATCCGTCCACAGCGTCTTCTCCAATTGGTTTTTATTATTACTAATTACCTGGTTAGCGGCCGAGACAATATGCTCTGTCGATCTATAATTTTGTTCGAGTTTGTATTTCTGGTGATCCGGGTAATCCTTTTCAAAATCCAATATATTTCGGATGGTAGCTCCTCTGAAAGCATATATACTTTGTGCATCATCTCCTACAATACAAATATTTCTAGGACTGCCCGGGTAATCAATCAACTGCTTTACAATTGCATATTGTAAGTAATTAGTATCCTGAAACTCATCCACCAATATGTATTGAAATTGGCGTTGGTATTTTTCCTTTATATTATCTGGATTCTTAAACAACAGTATATACATTTGATATAACAGGTCATCAAAATCCATTGCTCCGGCCTTGTGGCAGCGGTTTACGTACCGTTCATAAATGGTAGGAAACAAGGGAATCTTATTCATCTTGTCTTGCTGCATGAGTTCATCTTGTTGCAAATAAGATTTAGGAGAAATAAGATTTGATTTGGCTGATGAAATTCGATTTCTAATTTGCCCCGGATTATAAATTTGTTTATCCAATTTCAATTCAGATATGATATCTCCGATCAGACTTTTAGTATCATCGCTATCATAAATAGTAAAGTTTGAAGTGAAACCAATTTTAGATGCTTCTATCCGAAGAATTTTAGCAAAAATAGAATGGTAAGTGCCTGCCCAAACATATTTAGCTTTTGAGCCAACTACCGCTTCTATTCGTTCTTTCATTTCTTTAGCAGCCTTATTTGTAAAAGTAAGAGCAAGTATATTCCAGGGGGCCACACCTATTTCTATCAAATAAGAGATTCGATAAGTCAACACTCTGGTTTTGCCACTTCCCGGACCGGCAATTACTATCAATGGGCCATCTTTGGCTGTCACTGCCTCCCGCTGTGGCTGATTGAGATCCGATAAATAATCTGTTTTGGAAGTGGTAAGTTCTGACATTCTATCTGCGAAAATAGGATAAATTCAATTGAAAGAAAAGTTTAATATGAATCAAAGTAAATTATCGGGAGTTAAACCGATCAGAGAGATAACTATCATATAAAACCCTGTCTATCAAATTACCACAGGAATCAAAGACTGCCAGATTAAGGCCTCTTTTGTTAAATGAATGTTCCTGGTGCCTGACTGTAATCGATGAAGCGTTTTCATTTGAAGTATTTCCTCCTGAGAACAAATTAAAAGTTAAACTATCCCTGGAACAAATAAAACTCCATGCGAGTGTGGTGGCATTCATATTGGAAATTTTTTCTTCTAATAATTTTCCTTTGTGTACCATAAAACACCATGCTCCTCCAAATCGCAAAGAATCAACGGATGATCCTATACTCTTAAAATAATCCATAGATTCAGTACTTAAGTGACTTCTACCCTCTTGTTGTATGACACCTGCAATAATGTAGTTTTTTTGAGCTTGTAAGTATTCCTTTAAACTTTTACTCGATTCGCTACTTATTAACATGAAAGCTGTTGAATCAGGGAGAGGTGAATCCATGCTGTTGGGTACAAATATTCTATATCGTTCAAATTGAAATGATTTTCCCCCTACGACACGTAATAGATGTTTATGCAAATCAAGCGAGTCAATATTGGTAATGATTATGTCTTTCGGATTATGTAAAAAATAGCTTTCAAAATCTTGCAGGCTGTCTCTGAAACGTGCTCCTACTTCATATGGAAATCTGGCTCCATAACCTGCCGTTACAGGCTTACTGTTATGCTGAGCTAAATCTACAAAATAAATATAGTCTGAAAAGTCTGAAATAGTAGCTGCATAAGGGGGATAAACTATTACTTTGCCTGCTTTTGAAATAATGGTGTTCATTTCATCATGGTAGGGCAAGGGCGGAGGGGCAATATCTACATATGGATTCCTCTTCCAGAGCGGTAGCAGATCAATAGTTTGAATAATAAAAGCCAATGGAATGATAAAAGATAAAGCTATTTTACTTAAATCAAATTCTTTAAGTTTTGCAAATGCCAAATAAAAAATAAAATAATATAATGGCCAAATAAATCTTCCTGTGCCTCTGAATGTTCTCGATATATAATCATTGTATTTCCAATCAATGACTAAGTAATTTCCTAAAGTCCATTTTGGACTTAAAGCAAAAATAAAAAAAAAGATACAAGCCATTAAAAACCAATTAATTTCAATTGGAATAATCTTAAACCTTTTGTAAAAAATAGAATATATGGATATGAAAAGCAGTAGCATTAATATGCCCAGACCCAAATATCCAATACCTTCACCTTGGCCATCACCGTAATAGCTAAATGAAGGACCCAGTTTACCTACATCCCAGGCATTAATAAAAGTATTCAGATTAGCTGAGAATTTCCCTAATCCATCAGATAATAATCCTTTAAACATAAAAGCTCCACTCATATACCATCCCAATAACCCAATCAAAATAAATGACAATACTAATTTGATAGATTGAAAAATAGTTTGTTTCCCATCCTTGTATAGTTGAAATGAAATAGCCGTAATCAATCCTATAATCATAAAAAATAAATAGGGATGTATAAAGCTGGTTACTAATATATTAGCAGAAAGATGTAGTCTTGTCTTTCCTATTTGCCACTCGCTCCTTTTTATAAATACATATAGGGCCCAAAGAATAACCCATTGACCACATAAAGCAGCATGACCAAACCGGGCGATTAAGACAACAGCACCAGTAAAAAAAATAGATACAAGCCAGGACATCCATTTGTTGTACCCTATAGACCGGGCAATTAAAACTCCGAATAACGTATTTAAGCAATAAGAAAGGCAATGCCAGATTCCAAAATATTGAAAATCATCAGGAAGAATAGATCTAAATAATTTAAAAATAATGGCGAAAATTGGAATGCTATCGGTGTACATCACACTATTACGCATTGGATAGGCGTACCCTTGAATGCTGCCTAAAGGCCAGGACCAGGGAGTGTCTTTGAAATATTCCCAGGCTAAGTAATGATAAGAAAAATCACTGCCTGGTAACAAAAGCCAGTGCGTATTAACAGGGTTAAGCTTATCCCATCCAATTATAATACGGGTAAATATCAATCCTATCATAACTGAAAAGGCAATATCTAACCAATTAATATACTTAGTTTTCAATAAACAGTTTTAATTCTTTAATGCAGATATTTTTATTACTTGGATTCCAAATGCTAATATTCAATTTATCATATTCACCGGCTGGACTTTTAGTTACCAGGCTAATCCATTTTTCATCATTATCATTCAAAAAACGATGCAATCTCAAAATAGTGGATTTAACTGTTTTATTATCCTTTTGATACTGAATTACTAATTGGGCCATTTGCCAAACATCCCATTCTTTAAGACTTGCTTTAGCTAACAATTCCACTTTTAACTTTCCTTTTTGCATTTGATGTGAATATAAACTCACTGAATTAGAATTATTTGCACATGTACTTTCCACATGGAAAATGGTATCGATTATCATTCTTCCAGCATCATCATTAAAATCATATACAGGCTCATTGGTATCTAGCAATTTCTTATTCTCTTGGAGGTTTTCATTCTTAAATAATGTATTCCAGAAGTATGCCTTATTCATCATGCCAGCTTCGTAAATACCGCCTTTATGAGCTTGATGAGTCAACCAAAGATTATAATAAATACAAAATGATGCAAATAGTACAAATACATAAAGCAATGGTCTTATCTTAACTATATCGCCCAATAAAAAGCAAATTGGAAAAATCATTATGGGATAATGTTGAATTAGTGCCCTCTGGCCTAAACTACCACCATAGGTCCATTCGTCCCATGCAAATGTGAGATAAAGAGACAATAATATAAATCCAATAAATAACCATCTTCCTGTAATTCTACTAAATCCAAGCTTTATCATTCCTATCAGCACCAATATCATGATAGGAGTATATACTAACCAGCCTGCTCTGTAACTAAATAATCCTTGTAAAATATGATGTCCTTCTAACCAACTAAATCCTTGCTCCTGATAACTATAAACTAACCATTCGCCTGAAACAAATTTCCAATAATAAATTTGTACTAATGGAAAAATAAAAAAAGCCAAAATCCCAACTAATGAAAGCGATGTATGGTGAATAAAATAATTTATTCTTTGTTTCAATGCTAATGTAGTATCAATATTCCATAAAAAAAGCAAGAATACACTGATGATTTCAGTAGGCCGGATCAATACCATGAGGCCTATTAGGAGACAAGCAAGGAGAAACCATACTTTTCGTAATGAGTTATAATATCTATCAATAGAAAATAAAAGGATGGAGTATAAAGAAAATAAATAATTATGTGACATCGCCCCTGTAATAGAAGCATAATCTAAATAATTAGTTCCCAAAATCAATATAGCCAAAGAAAAAGCTACCGTTACATCTTTAAAATAAATCAACAAAAGTCTTCTTAAAAAAAACAATCCAATAAAAGCCCATACCAGGCTACCAATAGAAATAAATAATTGATAAATTTGAGAATACCCGTCCGGAATATAACCTAAAGGCTTGGCTAATAGATGTGCCATTAAGAAAAAAGGGGAGTACAAAACAGCTAATCCACAAGTATATTTCATTACCTGATTCCCGGAAGAATGAACAAAAGACTGGTAGGGACTACTGCTTGGGTAATATATTGAATCTATCCGTGATTTAAATTTGAGTTCTTTAATATCATGATAAATGAATAAGGCAGGTAAATACAAATAATATCCCGATACATCCCAGCTTATAGTTGCTTCAGTTCGGGTCATTTTCCATTTTGGGTAATACCACAAGCTGGCATAAGCCATTACTACCATAGAAATAATAAGTACCAACCTGGAAGAATTCATGATTTAATTTTAAACCAAAATGAGCCTCCATGTTTTTCAATTAAATGGGAGTCAGGTATAAACTTCCATAAATATTCATTTAATCGATTCTGAGCTTCTTTTCTATTATAAGTATAAAAAGCTGGGAATATTACCTCGAATTTATCTCCGCCTAAGGTAAGAGCTAATGAAAGTAAATACTGTTCATTATATCCTCTCTGAATCATCTCCAAAGGATAATCATATGGCAAATAAATATCATGGATATGTACTATTACACCTGGAGGCAGCATAGGAAGAACTTCCAAAAAAAACACAGTAACATCCGAATTGGCTAATGAAATATGAGAGCCATCAAAAAAAACAATATCCCCTTTACTTAAATCGGCAAAAAAACTTAAGTCCTTCAAATCTTCCAAAGTATTTGGAATCCAACGATCAGCTAAATCCTGGATATCCCTTCGCGGATTGGGATCAATACAGGTAATTTTAGATTGCAATTTTCCGGCCCGTATTGCGCTGCGCATTACAGCAGTGCTATGTCCAGACCCAATTTCGATAATTCGAGTAGGATTATATTCGCTAATAATGGTGTATAGCGTAACCATATCTAAACCAGCTAAGAAATTATTTAGCCAAAAAACTCCATCCTCTGATTTAGAATATATAGGGATACTTTGAAGTTCACTTTTATTTAAAATTATTTTAGCAATCAAATCCTCGGCCAATGGTATATTTTGATCACAAAGTTTTAGTAAATCTATTGAAATAGGCTTTTTTTGACTGTATCGGGGAATACCTTTCCATGCGTATTCCAGAGCAATACTTCTACCTAATATAGAGGCCTTAATATTCTTAAGTAATCTGCGGGGATATATCATTATACTTTATTCAGATTATGAGTTCTCCAAATAGAAGCAATCATCCTAAAAGGAAGTAATCCACAGACAATAATAGTACCTATGGCAAAAAAAATAAATTCACTTGAAATATATTTAGACATAGCAATTTGTCTGTCTTCACTCAAATGCATACTAATGGATTCAATGCCCTTTTCATCAATAAATGTTTGAAATAGTGCAAATCTATTTACTGAAAATATAATTACCCATATGGACAAAAAAATCAAGGTAAATTTTATCCAAATATTTTTTCTGAAAGGAGTACTTGCTAAGAACAAAAGCCATCTAAGTCCGGTAACAAACATGAAAATAAAATAAATATTGGACCGCTCAAAAGGAAAGCCATAGATCTCTTGTCTTATAGGCCAAACTACTAATACGGCTAAAACGGCTGTAGCCAAAAGCCAAATTATCTCAATTATCCAAGACTTATATTCCAACATGGTAACATGAAGATACTTGGAGTCATTAACTTGTGCAAAAGAAAAAGGCTCGACCTCTTTTGGCCAAGCCTCCATATTTAAAAATTGATATGAAAATACTTAATCACTCAAAAAACGCTCAGTCTAACCTTTAATGGCAGGACTCCCTTAGAGCCTTTAATTCATCAGCCGTATTGACTATTTTCGAGGCTCCGTCAGCTAATGCTACAGTAATTGGGAAAACCAATTGAAATTGACTGGGAACCCCATGTTCCATACCATGTCCTCTGCCATGACTGTGTTCAGAATTTGCCAAAGCTTTAATTTCAGAAAGGTCATTAATAGTTATTAATGTCCCATTTACTAATTTTACCTGGATAGGAAATACTATTGTAAAACATAATGTATCAGGATGAGGGAATCCTCTATGGTGCAGAGAATCGCCGTGAAAGAGTGAATCTAATCCACTTTTGTGGCAGGCCATTTTCAATGCTTGCAGATCTTGCGGAGAGGTCACGGTAATAACCGAACCATCCTCTGCGATTACCTGAATTGGAAACACAAAAACAGGCCTCTCATGAGGTACCGTGCCACCATTTTGCTCGTGCCAGGCTTTGCAACCCCCGTGTAAAGAATCTTGACTGGTGATAACTTTTGTAGTACCATCTGAGAATTGAATAGTAACCGGAAACACTAAATCATAGCATCCCATTTTACCTAAATTTCCTCTTTGTTCTAAAGCTAAAACAGATTCATTGGCTAGTGCATCTACAGTAGTACCAGTATTTAAATTGTCCTTACTGCATGAAATAAATCCATACATAGAAATTAACGCCATAGTGGCCAAAATAAATGATTTAAAAAATTGCTTATTCATGGTTATTAAATTTAATTTATGTAAAATATTATCATTAAACGATCCTTTAAATTTTATATTACATGGGTATCTTTTCCTAAGAATAGTTGCAAAAGAATGGACTTAATTCTTTGTTAAAGCAATTTAAATTGAAATTATAATGAATACGAAACTCCGGCCTGGAGACCCCAAGAATTCACATTAATATTACTATCGTGATCCATGGTTCTATAGGATAGAGGCAAATACAATTCCGGAGACATAAACACCGTTATTCTCGGTGCAACTTGATAACCTAATCCCAAATTTATTCTACCATTAAAAACAAGGTTACGCCTACTATTAAAATTTGTTTGCGTAGTTTTTTCAGTAATTTTTAATTTAGAATTAAATATTTGAACCTCAGGAGGTGAATATTTTGAGGAAGTAGCAATATCAATATTTAATCCAGCTGACCCCAGTAAATAAAATTTATTAAAATAAAATCTATACTGTAAGCCTAAAGGCACTGTAACATAATTTAATTCTATATTAGTCTGCACATTTATTTTTATTGGCTCGGTATCGTTTATTGTCGCTCTTGGATCTAATTGTTCTGATTTTACTATAATTTCTGAATTTCCGGCATTAGACTTGATTTTAAAATCAAAATCATGTTGAAAAGATTGCCCCCCCGGTCTGGGTTTTCTATCACCAAATTCAAAATGATCACTAATTCTGTTTAATACATCTAAATGCTTAAATCCCAACCCAGCATACGCATATAAATTTTTATTAATAGATTTATTAAATGTCACACCTGTTTGCCATGAGTTAAAGGTTGCAAAGGTATTGAAATCATCAGGCCCCATTACTTGCCCAATAGGTCGTATTTCATGGATATCTCCTGACTCCAATAAGGGTCCCGAAAAAATGGCTACCTCTGTGCTAGCTTTTCTAACAGGAATATAATTATTTACTACTGGATATACATTTACAAATAAATTATTTCTTCTTTCTGATATAATTGTATTCCAATGAGTAATAAGATGATCAACGATTAATTTAGGATTTCGGTTAAAATCAGATGTGGATTCATATACTTCATCAATCTTTGATGATTCATTTTTATCCATATTGACTAAAGCGTTACCAATCAGATCATTTAACTGACTACTATTTTCAATCGAGTTAGAGCTTGCATTACTTTTTCCAGCAACCCTGTTATTCGTTTTATTATAGAATTTATCTAAGTTCTTTTTTTCGGCTGGATTCATTGATTTAACTCTGTTATTGTTGGGTTTATTATTCCATGTTTTCTTTTTGCCATTAATAAATTTTGATTTATTACTTGTTATATTTGAAATTTCAGGGATTGTTTTATTGAATTCTATATTTGATTTTGCCCCAGAAGCCGATTCAATTATTTCTTTTTTTAATAATGTCTTACTTTCTACTTTGTCTTTTGAATTGGCTGGAGCTAATATGCTTTCGCTGACACTTTCCTTTACCAGTAAATTTTCATTTAAGTGACTTGCACTTTTCTCATCTGTATTTCCTAATTTTTGAAGTGCTTTATTTATATTTTCAGAATCAAGATTATTGTTTTCAGAATTTGAGGCCGAGGCATTAGATTTATTTACTTCCAGGGCATCCTTTAATTTATTATTCAGATGGATATTGGAATATATAAGATACGAAATCACTATACTGAGAATAGAGGCTGCTGCCAATTTGATCCAAAGGAATCTGATAGGCTTAGCTATGTAAGGAGGATTGGTGTCAACAGATTGATTTATTCGATTCCATACATTATCTGACGGATCTACCTGGTAGTCCTTGAAAGAATTTCTTAAGAATTCCTCTAACTGGTCATCTGGTAATTTTTTCTCCATGCGCTATTCGTTTACTTTAAGGGTTTTAGCTAAAACATTTCTCAAATGATCTTTTGCTCTTTTTAATTGTGATTTTGATGTTCCTTGACTAATTCCCAATAGCTGGGCAATTTGTTCGTGCGTATGCCCCTCCATTATATACAAATTGAGTACTGTTTTAAAGCCAGTTGGCATGATTTGGATTGATTCAAGCATGGATTTGATTAAAATTTCCTTGTCAAAGTGATCACTATCATTGCCTTCAGATGCACTATTCCATTCTTGTTCATCCAGGTGCTGAAAAACATTTTTAGATTGTTTTCTCAGGTGTTGTAAAGCCGTATTCAAAATCACTTTCCTTACCCACCCTTCTATCGGCCCTTCACTCTTAAATTGATGAATATCTCTATAAACATTTATAAATCCATCGTGTAATATATCTTCAGCGTCCTCTCTGGATCTGGCATAACGCAAACACATGGCAAACATTTTACCTTTCAGCGACTGATACAATTCATGCTGAGCAATGCGCTGACCTAGCTTACATCCTTCTATGACTGACTGGGATATTATATCCTTTTGTTTTTACTACTAACAAGGTGCATTAACTGAAAATTGGTTGCATCCAGCAAGATTAAATCAAATTTAACAGCGACTCAGTACCTATAGGCCTGGCGATTGTAAATCCTTCACCATACTTTACCTGAATATATCTACCATAAACAGAAGCTTGAGCATATTGATAGTCTAAAAACGCTGATGATGATATTGGTGACACTGGTTCTTTTGACTCAGGGTCGTAGAACTGTGATTTAAAGGTTTTTATCAATTCCATTTTTTTATCCATATAAGGTGTGATGTCTACTACTATTTCAGGATATAAAGTCTTATCCTGAATGTAATGATAAACCGCCTTGGGACGCCATGCATTTTGAGGCTTTCTACTTTCTTTCGTAATTACTTTTCTCAAGCCAGAAAGGAAACATGCCCGGCTGACTAAATCTGCAGCTCTGGAGTGATCAGGGTGCCTGTCATCAACAGCATTTGCTAATACTATGGTAGGTTGGAATTTTCTTATGATTTGAATGATGAGCTTAAAATTCTTCTCATTAGATTCAAAAAAACCATCGCCAATATTTAAAAACGTTCTACCAAGAGCTCCCATTTTTTTGGCCGAAGCCAATGCTTCTTTCCTTCGCAATGGTCCATTTCCCCTGGTACCCAATTCACCGGAAGTGAGATCAAGGAGTGCAACAGATCTGCCATGGTCTATTTCTTTTAATAGATACCCGCTACAAGACAGTTCGATATCATCAGGATGTACTCCAATAGCTAAAATATCAACATTCATATATATTTATAAATTACCATTTTAGTAAAGCTGATCCCCATGTAAAACCGCTACCAAACGCGGCAAGACACACCAAATCACCCTTCTTAATTTTCCCCTCTTGAAATGCTTCGCATAAAGCTATGGGAATAGAGGCAGCAGTAGTATTTCCGTAGCGCATAATATTATTATACACCTGGTCATCCCGCAATCCTAACTTCCTTTGAACAAATTGACTTATTCTTAAATTAGCCTGATGGGGAATCAACATATCTAAATCCGAGACCTGGTACCCGTTGGCATCGAGGGCTTCCATGATCACTTCCGGAAATTTAACAACCGCCGTTTTAAATACGGCTTGCCCATCCATATGCGGGAAATAATCCTGATCTTGATACATTTTCTCAGTGAAAAAAGCACCGCCAAATTCCTGTTCAGGATAACCAAACCTTTCTGTCCCCAAATGAACACCCCCATGGCAACCCGGATTGATATAAGCAAGTGTCTCGGCATGTTCGCCATTACTATGCAGATGTGTGGAAAGTATGAGGCTTTCGTCGTCTGTCGCTGGTTGTAAGACTACTGCGCCTGCCCCGTCTCCAAATATCACGGTAACATTTCTTCCCCTGGTACTAAAATCTAATCCCGCACTGTGAAATTCTGCACCTACCAAAAGTATATTTTTATACATGCCTGACCGAATGAATTGGTCGGCAACAGAAAGTCCATAAATAAAACCGCTACATTGATTACGCACATCCAATGCTCCTATATCACGCATTTTAAGTTGCCTTTGCAGCAAGACACCACATCCCGGAAAAAAATAGTCCGGGCTGAGCGTAGCGAAAATTACAAAATCAATGTCTTGAGCACTAATACCTGCATGTTCGAGTGCCTTTTTAGCTGCTTCTGCTCCCATGGTAGAAGTAGATTCATGATGTTTCCGTCCATATCGCCGCTCCACTATTCCGGTACGTTCTTGAATCCATTCATCTGAAGTATCTATTACTTTAGAAAGGTCGTCATTAGTCACCTTCTTTTCGGGCAGATAAATGCCTATTCCTGCTATTTTGGATTTCGTCATCCGGGTTATTGATTTAAATGTGATGAAAAGTTAAACAAAATTTTGGGAGACCAATAAAATCCTGAAATTAAGTTTTTCTTTCTTTTTTCTTTGCTGCCGGAAACAATATATTATTCAAAATCAATCGATACCCTGGACTATTGGGGTGTAGATTTAGATCTGTATCCGGATCATTGATAAAATGTCTATAGTCTTCAGGGTCATGACCGCCATAAAATGTCCAGGTACCTTGACCTCTGGTGCCATGCATATACCTCACTTCATTAGCACTCTTATTTTCACCCAATATGAGCACATCAGATTTTATATAGTCCTTTATAAACGCTGTAGTTTGTCCCATAAACCCTTTTACTGTACGGGTGTGATTTTGAGTAAGCATGGTTGGTATTGGATCCCATTTTGCTGAAAAATCAAAAAGTGTAAAATAATCGTTTTGTGGGTTTACTTTCCGAGCATTATTGTCTATACTGCTAAATTCATTATCAAATGGATTTTTCATGATTTTGAAATTTTTAAAGGCCAGCGTTTTTGAAAAATCCAACCTTTCCTGACAATCACCATCCATAGGATCTCCATCAAAAACTTCTGCACAAATATCTACTCCATCAGCTGCCATGGCAATATCATACGTATCGGTAGCACTACACATGGCAAATAAAAAACCTCCTCCCAATAGAAAATCATGTATCCTTTTTACCACCGCAAGTTTTAATTGAGAAACTTTCTTAAAGCCTAATCTTTTGGCCATTGCTTCTGATTCTATGACATTCTGCCTATACCATGGCGCCGTATGATTTCCAGCATAAAATCGACCGTATTGACCGGTGAAGTCTTCGTGATGTAAATGCAACCAATCATATTTTGCCAATTTATCGTTGAGAACATCTGCATCGTAAATTTTGTCGTACGGAATTTCTGCGTAGGTAAGGGCTAACATTACAGCGTCGTCCCAAGGTTGTACGCGTACGCCGGTATGATCAAACTCCGGTGTATATACGGCCACCTTAGGAGCTACCTCTAATTTAATAGCATCCTGATTAACTTCTGGATTTGCAATTTCTGACAAAATTTGATTAAACTGAACATTGGGAATTACTGAATAGGTAACCCCTCTTGTCTTGCACTCTTTTTCATATTCAGGTTTAAAATCAAATGCAAAACTTCCTCCTTTATAATTCAATAACCACCAGGCCTGATCTTTTTGCTGTAAAACCCAATAAGTAATTCCATATGCTTTGAGGTGATTCTTCTGATTGGCATCCATGGGAATGAGAATGGTAGTGGCTTGTGCCAAACTACAATTTAACAGGATGGTAACTAAAACCATTCTGATACACCATAAAATGGGTGATTTTTTCATCAAATTATTTTATTTAAATCAAAAATGAAATTAAAGCCAAACAAATATCATAGATATTTATTCATCTTTGCAAAGATAGTTTCTTAAGGTTATAATAAAGATATAGTAGTAGCATGGAGCTTTCCAGTTTATTAATTTGGACATTTTGTATAGGTATTGGGTTATTGTTTTGGCTAGTGCTTTATTTTAAGGACAAGAGTTTCGCTGATATCAACCCCGCCTGGAAATGGCTCATGGTATTGCTGAGAGGCATAGCAACGGGAATATTATTATACCTAATACTTGCTCCCTTATTTAAATCCATATTTACTGAAATAAAAAAGCCTTTGGTCGTAATAGCCCAGGACAATTCGCAATCTGTAGCTGATAATTGGTCTAAAGAAAAACAAACTAAATATTTAGCTGACAAAAAATTACTAGCAACAGAATTGTCCAGGACTTTTGAGGTGACTCAATTTAGTTTTGGAGAAAAAATCACAGAAGGAGAAAATGCAGATTTTAATGAGCGGGTAACAGATATAAGTGCTGCTTTTGATTATATTCAAAATCAAAGTGCAGGCCAGAATCTTGGAGCAATTATCTTAGCTACTGATGGCAATTTCAACCAGGGGCGGAACCCTTTGTATTCGCACCCAACATTGAATATACCCATCTATAGTGTGGCTATGGGCGATTCAACTATAAAGAGAGATCTTTCCATACGAAGAACGATCAGTAATAGTATTGTTTATCTCGGTGATCAATTTGAATTACAGGTAGATATAAAAGCACTTCGATGTGAAAATGAAAAAGCTAATATTCAGATTTTCAGATATGAAAACAATAAAGAAGTATTGGTAAAGAGTGAAGTAACCTCTATAAATTCAGCTGATTGGTTTTACACGCAGAAATTTATTTTAAATGCTGACCGTGCCGGGACCATCCGGTATATAGCAAAAGTAAGTCCACTTTCCAATGAATATTCCCGGGAAAATAATAATAAAGATTTTTTTGTGGATGTACTGGATGCGCGTCAGAAAATACTCATCCTGTACAAAGCACCACATCCTGATTTGGCAACATTCAAAAAAATTCTCGAACGCAACAAAAACTATTTGATAGAGACTAAAGAGTACATGGGTACTTCATTGAATTGGAATGATTATAGTATGGTCATATTTCATCAACTTCCAGGTAAATCGAATGATATATCTACAATTCTAAAAGAACTCAATAAAACCCATAAACCAAGAATGTTTGTATTGGGTGCTGCATCAGATATCGTTCAATTTAATAGCAGCCAAAGCATTCTAAAAATAACTGGAGATACGAAAAACATGAATGAAGTCACCGGAGATGTAAAGGAATCATTCAGTCTATTCAATCCTGATCCAAATTGGAAAACATATTTAAAGTCTTATCCTCCTATTTCTGCTCCATTTGGAGAATACCTGGCGTCGCCTGCTGCTCAATCCCTGATCACTCAAAAAATAGGAAATATCCTTACCAATTATCCCCTTTTGATGATTGGCGATGATGAAGGTAACCGGACAGCTATTCTTACCGCAGAAGGTATTTGGAAGTGGAGGTATTTCAATTTTTTAGAACAAAAAAACTTTGATATGCTGGATGATATGATCATGAAAGTAATTCAATACATAGGTATCAAAGAAGACAAAAGAAAATTTAGGGTATACAGTCAGCAAAAGGTATTCCTCGAAAATCAGCCTGTTATCCTGGATGCGCAATTATTTAATGATTCCTATGAGCCTATCAATACGGAAGATGTCTCTATAAATATAATTTCTGCTGAAAAGAAAGAATATCAATTTACCTTCAACAAAACAGGAAATGCTTATAATCTGAATGCCGGACTTTTTGCCCCAGGGGCTTACTCATATACTGCTACTACCAATACCAAGGTTGGCAAGCAAGAAATAAAAGGCCAGTTTATAGTACAAAGAATTCAATTAGAGACTTATCAAAATACAGCTGATCACAATTTATTAAGGTTACTTTCAGCGGAACATGGGGGCACCGTAGTCGGGCCAAACGAAATCTCAAGTTTAGCTGAATTATTAAAGCAAAATAATACCATTAAACCAGTTCAATATAGTAGTCAGCGTACTTACCCGATTATCAATTTCAGATGGCTTTTTGCGTTATTAGCCGGACTGCTCTGCCTTGAATGGTTTCTGAGAAGATATTTTGGCGGTTATTGATTTATTTTTAAAGTCTTCATTAAATTATATAAAAAAAGCCCCAAGTTATCAATCACTTGGGGCTTTTTTTAAAGGTAAAAGGAATAAGTCTAATCTATATCCCAAAAGATTTTGGTCGTAAATACATCAATAGTGCCCGCAGATGAAGCATTACTATTGGAACCCGTTTCTGTGTTTGGATAAAATATCCGTACAGGTCGTTTACTGTCCGTCACCAATGAAGACTGGGGAATATTTGGCAAATTGCTCTTCCTGTATTCCGTCCATGCCTCGAGTCCACTAAAATTAGTAAGCGCAATCCATTTTTGAAGATTAATCGCCTGCAGTTTATTAGTAGATGCTGACCAATCTGAATTTTCAATTCCGCTGGATAATAATATAGCAGCTTTGCCCGCTGCGTCAGCCACACCCAGGGTGCGGAATGATTGTCTAACACCTTCCTCGTAAAAAGATTGTGAAGTACCTGCAATATTAATACCTGTGAATCGCTCCTTCATCTCAGCTAATGAAAACTGTATCTCTGCCGCAGTCATCAGTATTACAGGCCTGTTAAACTCACCCTTTACTATTAAAGAGGGGCCTAAATAAGAAGAAGCTTGTGCAGTGTATCCGGAGCTGATACCAAATGGTACTCCAACATAATTGCTTACTATTTCTGCAGCAGTACTTTTCCCGGGAGTTGAAGGATTTTCGCCCCCTTTCGCATAAGCCAATCTTTTAAGTCTGAACGTATCATTGGCAGCTATCAAAACATCAAAGAGGTACTTTGTAGGCCTATTGTAGCGGGCAAGTGCTAAAACTCCACCATTTGCATCATATCCCCATAATCCGTAAATCTGATTAATTTTTCCTGCTGTAGCAACATAAAATCCTGAACCTCCTGAGCCAACATCTTCTCCTGTGATAAACCCACTTCCTTCAGTACTGATTTTGTTCAACTCAGTGGTAATATATCCTTCTCTTCCAGGAATTCTTGATTGATGCACCAGCAATCTAAGTTTTAAGGAATTTGCAAATTTTACCCATTTCGAAGTATTACCCTTAAATATGATGTCGGAGCTCGTGAAGGCGCTTGCAAATGCATTCGCTTTCAGATCGACAATAGCTTCATCTAAGGAAACGATCAGGTTTTCATAGATCGCTTTTTGATTATCAAATTTTGGAGCCAGTGTAGCCACACCTTTTAATGCCTCGGAGTATGGGACATCACCATACATATCCACTAATGCCTGGTAGATATAAGCTTTCATTACTTTGGCCGGACCTTTCAGGTATTTTTGATCATTAGCATCTGCATTATCTATTACAAATTGAAAGTCTTCCAAATTGTTATACAATGGATCCCATTGATTGAAATCACCATTTGTAAATTGATATCCAAAAATGATAGGATTAGAAATATAGGAACTTGATTGTGTCCAGTGACCAGACCAGAACTCACCCATTTGATTTACACCTTGTGTACCACCACCTACAAATATATTGGCAGTCGTATTTTCGGCATTTGTGAATACATAGGAAGGTGTTGCAGTAGGCAAGCTATTTGGATTAGTATTTACATCCAAAAAAGATTCAGTACAGCTTGCTATGAAAAGTACGGTAGCTACCGCAAAATATTTAAATAAATTTTTCATCTGTTTTTAAATTTAAAATGACTGTAATGAATGAATTAAAATGAAAGGTTTATACTAAAACCGTATTGTCGCACTGGTGGTGTTTGATCCAACGTATTCAATCCAACTCCATTACGCAGTCCTGTACCATTCAATAATGAATTTAATATGCCACCATCAGTTACATTACTAAATTCGGGATCGGTATAGAAATTCGATTTATCAATGATAGTAAGTAAGTTTCTACCGAAAATGGAAATGGAACCCCCTTCTAAAAACTTAATTTTTGAGGTAACACTTCTAGGAAGATTATAAGCAAGATTAATATCTCTCATTTTAATAAACCAACCCGGAGTAACGAAATTTTCAGAAATCAATCTATAGTTATCTACCCAAAGTCCATATTCAGGTTCTCTTACCTGTACATTATTATCAGAAACCGTCTTTCCGTCGGCACCTAAAATGGCAGAGTTTTCAAAAATATGAGGATCCCTGTTTGCAGTCCATCCTCCTGCTCCAGTAAAGGTCATTTGTCTTCCAATATCACTAAATATTACATTACCTCCCCTGTATTCAAAATTAACAGATAACGCCACATTTCCATATTCAAACTTAGTACTGGCGCCTGCAATATGCCTTGGTAATACTCCACCTCTATTCAAAAGAGTAGTATTTCTTAAAGGATAACCAGATGTTGCGTTTACCAATCTTCTGCCAGATCCATCAGGAGCATATACATATCCGTCGGTTTTCAACAAAGGAAATCTTTCACCCTTGATGACATTGGTATTGGCATATGAAAAACCATCTGCCAATTGAAAGCTGTTCACACCAGGAAATAAGTCCACTACTTTATTGTCATTATAAGAGTATCGGATTCCAATATCCCATTTCAATTTGGTGCTTTGTACTAGAGCAACTTTCAAATCAGCTTCATAGCCCCAGTTTTTAGATTCTCCTACATTGATTAATAAGTTAGGAAATCCTGTGCTGTTTGGAACTTTTACCGTAATTACCTGGCCTTTCGATTGTTGATTGTAAGCTGTAGCATCTAATGTAATTCTTCTGTCCCACAACCTTAATTCAGCACCTACTTCTTTTGAGGTTACAAACTCTGGTTTCAAATTGGCGTCTGGAAGTACATCACCAACCGATAAACCTACCGTAGTTCCATATGGGAAGCCTGCTCCATTGGGATATGTAAGATCTAAGCCATAAATAGGTAAATTGTCATTACCATTTTTATTCCAGCTTGCGCGCAGTTTAATATAATTGATAAAATTGCTGGTTAGGGAAGGCATCGCCTCCGTCAAAACAAATGCTAAAGCTGCCCCATAATAATTGTACGACCAATTGTTTTTAGGTCTGTAATCTTTGTAAAACCTCGAGGTATTGTCATTTCTGAAGGTAGCATTTAAAGTAATAAATTTGTTATAACTGGTAGTCAGGTCAGCATAATAACCAAACTTTCTTTCCAGTGAATTTCCTTCAGTACCGGTAAGTTCACCTTGTCTGTTAGAAACATTATAAACATCAGGCACGACTACTGAATTTGATCCAATCTGAATCAATTTCGCAGCGCGCTGATACACATTGTACCCTAATATCAATCTATTTTCAAATGACCCTATATTTTTAGAAAGATGTGCCTGTAAATCATCATTTACTACATTTTCCGAAGTCGATCTGTCAGTTACTGATCCGAGAATATCTGTTCCAGCCCGGTTGATTCCATCATAATCATTGGCATATGCCCATGGCTCTGGTACATAAGCTTTATTCTTTGCCCAATCAGAATGAATGAACTTGCCAGTCCTGAATTTTTGAGTTCTCGAATTATTCATCACTCCTATCCTATTACTAAAGCTCAAAAAACTAGATACTTTATAGTTTAATTCTATGTTGCCCTGGATATTAGCGTCTTTGTAATTATTTCTATTATTATCTTTTGTAAAAAATGGTACCGCTATATAGTCATTGAAATATCCGTTTGGATTGGCAAACTTGTTATTTTTCCAATCTCTCAAATCACCAAGCGGCACGTGCGCAGGAGTGTTGATCATATCACTGTAAAAATTGGAGCTGGTGCGATCGTAGTTAGCTTGTACATAGGATAAATTATATCCTGTTTGTAGCTTACCATAATTACTGGACGCTGCTAATCTTGCTCCATTTCGTTCACTTTTGTCACCAGGAACTATACCATGAATAGTATTATGCTCTGCTGATAAATAATAAGTGCTGTTTTCTGAACCACCTTGAAAATTCAGCTGCGAGTTATTTGAAACACCTCTGTCAAATGAATTTTTACGCACATCTTTAATAGGTGCATAGGGTAAATTATATTGACTACCATCCTCTAACACCCGGCCTACTATTCTGGTTTCTCCATTATATGCATCCCCATATTGCTGGTTTTCAAATGGTCGCCAATTATCTTTCAATCTTTCTAAGTAATCCGTTTTATAACCAGCTGATCCAAAAGAATTAGCATAATGAGAGCCATTGCCATACTTATCCTGAAAATCTGGTAAGAAACTGATCTCTTCAAAATTGGTAGTATTGGAAACATTTACTTTTAATTTTCCAGCCGTACCTCTTTTGGTAGTAATCACTATCGCTCCATTGATACCTGCCGAACCATAAAGAGTAGCTGCCTGGCCACCTTTAAGAATCGAAACACTTTCGATATCATTTGGATTAATTACAGAGAGCACCGTAGCTGTAGTTTGAAGTCCGTCAACCACTACCAGGGCATCATTATTTCCTGTAAGCGAACGATAACCTCTCAACACTATTTTAGCCTGAGGATCAACGCTATTATTTACATTATAAACAGCCAGACCAGCAACCTTTCCTGACAAGGCCTGAGCAAGTTGGGGTGATCTACCATTGAAAATATCCTCTTTTCCTACTTTTGCAAAAGAATACCCAATCTCACGAGCATCTTTTTTAATACCTGTAGCAGTCACCACTATTTCTTGAAGTGCAACCCCTTCATCAAGGGTAACATTCATTACATTTGCAGCTCCTATTTGTACTTCTTTCGTTTGGTATCCGGTATAGGAATAAATCAACGTATTCGATCCATCAGGAACTACAATCGAATACATTCCGTCAATATCAGTAACAGTACCAATATTGGTTCCTTTTACCTGTATGTTTGATCCAATAAAGGTTTCCCCTTTAGGATCAGTGACTTTTCCAGTAATTGTCCTTTGTGCAAGTATAAAGCTTACAGAAAGGCATACTAGTGCAATGATTAGAGTAAGTTTTTTCATAAAAATCTAAAATATTGCAGTAAATCTAAAATATTTAATTTGGGCTAAATAATTTTTAGTAAAATAAATTATTTGAATTTATGTCAAATTCTGAGATTTTATTATTTATTTAATTAAATTATAATTAATATAAATGTATAAAGTAAATAATTTAAGTAACTATTATTAATGGTGAATTTTACTTTTGACAATTTTCAATATATCAACATTTAATTCCAAATCGCATTTAATTATTTTTTAATTTATTGAGCCATCAGTATCATAAATTCTTTTATCCATATTCAAATAATACAAACCTTTCCTTTTTAATGTTGTAAAAAAAAAGCAGCTGTCCTAACCTTCGTTAAGACATGCTGCTAAAAAAAACTTACTCTAATTCTTTCGCAGATTCAGTAGAGTGCGAAAAAAAGAATTACAAGTATGGCTACAAGCCGGCTTTTTTAATTTTTCTTTAGAATTACTTTTGCATTATCGCCATAGCCATTAATCCATTCGTACGAAATCGTTTTTTGAGCTGGATTATAAACGCCGGTTCCGTTTACTTTTTCGCCAAATGGCTCTAATGTATTTTGAATATTTACTTCATTACAACTAAATGAGATTTCGCCGGGCGAGTCTTCGGGTTTGGTAATTCCATAAACTTCGTACCACTTGAAATACAATCCACCACTGAAATCACTTAGTGTAAATGAAGAAAGTGTGACCCGGGTTACCGTAATTATATTCCCTTTTATAGTAGTGAGGTTTGGACAGCAACCATCAGTAGACATTCCAGTGGCATCTATTACTTCGTAATCCCCCGAAATATCCACAGCAGGGCAGGTGATAAATGAATTGAATGCAAGCGTAAAGCTGGCAGTCGGAGCCCCGTTTATAGATGGTCCTATATTTAAGAATGAATCACTGGCAGAGACTTTTATATAATCTGGATAAACTCTTCCATCAGTCAATTTCACCAATGGAGTGAAAGTAAAATTGCCCACTTTAGTTCCGTCGGCCAAGCCGGGTTCACCAAAGATAGTAGCAAAATCAGTTGCCTTCATTTCCACCCGAAGTTGACCATTACCCTGGTCAAAATCTTGCTGGGTAAAAGTCTTCACTAATTTTTTTTCTCCTGCCTTGGTAACATATATTTCTACTGACTGTAAGTCTTTGTTTTCACTGAAAATATCAAAAGCCAGGTAATCAGTTGAAATTTTATCAGTGAAGATTCCGGTATGAATAGGGTCTATTATCATTCTCAGATTTACCCCGCCAGGCACATCAGGAATTCTAATTTTACTATCATCTATACACTGAAATAGTATAAGGGAAATGGATATAAAAAATACTAATTTTTTCATCTTTGGATAATTTTTTCAGATTAAATCAATTCACATCCCAAAACACTTTGTCGGTGTATTGATTGTGTTGTTTACTATTTGGATTTGTTTGCAGATCGTCGCCATTATAAGGTAGTGTCACAGGGAAAGGCCTGGTTTGTTGGGAGTATACATTTGGGTCTCTTGCAGGATCCACAGGCTGAGGGTATCCCGTGCGCCTGATATCATTATAAGATTCTAGTCCGTATCCAAAATCGTGTATCCACTTTTGGGTAAGGATCAATTCTAATTGAATATTTGCATTACCAACGTCATATTTTGCTAAGACTTTATCTGTGTAAGCTGTGATAATGGCATTGGCTATCAAAGGTGCACCTGCTCGATTTGCAACGGCATTTACTTTGGCAAAAGATGCTTTTATACCTGCTTCCAACATAGCTTTTGCATTTTCGCCAGTAGCTTTCGTTAGGGCTAATTCTGCCCTAATAAAATACAAATCAGCTGTGGTAAGTATGCGCTGTGCACCTGCCCCCTTAAGACCGGAATTCAAATCTCCATTTACTCCTAAACCATTATCGTAGGCACCTCCTACTGGCCAAAGACCCACAAGTGTCTGGGATTTCCCTTGATCAAACCCTTCATTCGGATCCTTATCATAAGAAGCAAACCAGATAGACAGAAAGCTTCCATCCTGATATGAAACCGGATTTTCTGCTTGCTCATTGGGGCCTAACTGGTTGTAAAAAAAGTAAGGTAGCCTAGGGTCGTTTATTCCTACCATACTCGAGTTTTGAGCTGCTGTATCACCTTTCATCATCAGGTAGAAATAAGGGCTGATGAAAAAACTTGGTCTTCCCACAGTGTATTCACGGGTAAACCCTGGATTTCTATTTTCAGGTGTAATACTGGTATTATAAATTAGTTCAAAATCTTCAGTAGTACCACTGATCAGGTCTGACTTTAGCAATGCCGCCACTTTGGAACCATCATAAAGGTCGGTAAGTCTTACTTTATTGTACATATTCAGCAGCATAGATCTGCCATATTTTTTCCATTTGGTCATATTGCCTTTATATACCAGATCGTCGCTGCCAGGGGCCACTGTACTATTCTTATCCAAATCGGCCAGTGCCTCCAAGCCCAATCTAAAAAGATCAGTATAGATCGATTTACCATCATCATATTTGGGAAAAATTGCTTCTGCTCCTTTACCTGCTTCAGAATAGGGCATATCACCCCAAAGATCAACTGCAGCACTAAATAACTGTACTTTGAGTAGCTTGGCCATACCTACATATGCCCAACTACCTGCTTCAGTTCCTTTTGCAATAGCTATATCCAAATCAGGAAGTGCTACCGCATATAGTTTCTCCCAGGATTGAGAAAGTGAAAATTCGTTTTCCGTGACTTTGTAATCATCATGATTCCCTCTTTGAACAATGTGTTGAGAATAAACAGATACTAACTCGGAAATTCCTGCATTTCCCATTCCCAATGCTCCAAATATCGTAGCCTGACTATAAGGCATTAGATTACTTATTTGGGCATCGGTAGGGTTATTAGGATCATCATTGATATCCAGGTAATCGCTGCAGGAAAATATAGTAAACACATTTACCAAAATGAATAAGAAAAATATTTTATTGATTTTCATAATTTGATATCTTGAAGAATTAAAATTTAAGATTGAGACTCACTCCATATCGCTTGATAGAAGGTAAATTGAGAAATTCAAATCCCTGATAATTTGCATCACCGAATGTGCTGGTTTCAGGATCAAAATTGGTGCCCTTGGGGAAGTAAGGAGCTTTGTACCAAAGGTTTCTACCATTCACAGATATAGTGGCGCCTTTAATAGTATTTTTAAATAATCCAGCAGGCAGATGATAACTTAATGTAAGCTCCCTCAACCTGAATACTGTAGCATCAAATACACTCCATTCATCCTGGCTATTTGTACCAAATGTGCTTCCAAACCAAAGGTCATTTACTTCCACCATGGTCTGGTTTTTGATCTTATTGCCTTTCTCATCAGTAATAGCTTTAAGCGTAACGGGATCACCATATACGCCATTAATTACTGCATTTTTTTCCCGATCGCCCTGAAATCCGAGTACACCCCTACCCAGCATTGAATTCACGGTTTCAGAATACATATCTCCACCTTGCTTCCAATCGAATACAGCACCGAAGGTGAGTCCTTTCCATGAAAAGTTATTGATAAATCCCAGGGTAAAATCAGGATTGGGATTTCCTATAATTTCATCTTTTATACCATTGATGATTTGGCCATTGGTACGGTCAATCAATAAGTTACCTTCCTCATCGCGGGCACTCACTGTTCCTCTGAATACCCCATAAGGCTGACCTACTCGTAGAACAGGTGTAATGCCACCTCCAAAAAGTGGTCTGATCACCAATTCTTCAGTTCCTTCTCTAAGCTCGGTGACGATGGTTCTATATTTTGTAAAATTCGTGGTGAATTCCCAATTAAAATTTTTATTGGAAACCGGGGTAAGTTTGAGTGAAACTTCTGCCCCTTTGGTTTGCAATGCCCCAAAATTGGTCAATAAATTATCATATCCAGAGACCGTAGGTAATGCAAGCTGTGAAATTTGGTCTGTAGAGGTACTTTGATACACCGAAACATTTAAATTGATTCTGCTTTTGAAAAATTCAAGATCGACCCCTGCTTCCAGATCAGTAGTGAACTCTGGCTTGAGATTGGGATCAAACAGTGTATTGCTGATGGTAGAACTGGCGATTCCTCCAAAAGGAAAATCAATATCCCGGATTCCAGCAGTTAGATTTTTAGATTCGCCCAAATTCAGTAGATAGATGGGTTTCAAAGAATAAGGATCTGCTGGAGAACCTACTTTTGACCAATTCAATCTTACTTTTCCACTATTTAAAATTGGATTGTTTGACATTTTCAAAGCTTCTGAAAAAACAAAAGCCACACTTGCCGAGGGGTAGAAATAATGATTTCGATCCCTGGGTAAAGTAGATGACCAATCTTGCCTGCCGGATACAGTCATGAATAGATATTGATTATAATCTGCGGTTAGTTCTCCAAATACACCTAATAACCTTCTTTTTGTAAGATTACCTCCAGCTGATACCTGACTTACCGTATTATCTACATCAATGATATTAAAGTCCAGCATTTGTGTACCCGTAATACCCTGATCTCTAAATGTGCGATCATTGAGATTATGACCTAATCTGGCTTCCAGGGCGAAAGCATTATTAAATCTTTTTTTACCTGTGAGTATTAATGTAGACTCTATCTCTTTAAAATTAGTAGTGAGATCAGTCACTGATCCAAGTCCTCCAGCACCTCTTGATCCCGGTCTGAACCATTCCAGATCTCCTTGAGAATAATTATTGATACCAACTCTATAATCCAGGTCAAGCCATTTTGTAATTTCATAGCCAGCATTTAAATTGACCACATATCGGTTTACATCACTTTTAAATCCATTGTATTTAGCAGACCAAAGGGGATTATCAGCATTACCTCTTGAAATCATGAAAAGGCTTTCATGAGTCACCGGATCTTCAAATGGCTGTCCCAGTAAATTCCAATTTCTACCAAGATAAAGTGTTCGAGCCATAAACGAAGAAGTAGAAGCAGAACCAATAGCCCCACCTTGCAGTCCTTGCTGCAAAGAATTTATATAAGAGAGGTTTGCTCCTATTCTTATTCCTCCTTCAAAATGGCTTCTTGCGCCCAATGAAATGGAAGTTTTATTAAAAGCACTATTAGGAAAAATACCATTATGATCTACCCTGGAAAAAGTAAGACCCATAGAGGTATTTTGATTTCCACCACTTATAGATATAGAATTATCATTTACATGCCCAGTATTAAATACATCTTTTACATTGTCAGGATATGCCTGGTATGGCACTTTAGCAGTTACATTTGGATCACCAGTCTGAACCAATCTATTAAAGCTTTCGGCATACCCAGCTCCTCTATACCAATGATTGATAGAATCGAGTTTGGCATATGGTCGAGCCCCGATGAAAGGAGCTCCCCATGATCCATTTGCCTGAGCATAGGTAAAGCCAGTTCCTGTACCATAGGTGTTTTGAAAATCGGGTAATGAAGCTATTTGCTCATAGTTTAATGATGAGGTAAGGTCTACCCTCAATTTATTTTCTCCCTTCTGCATCGAGCCAGTCTTGGTGGTAATTATCACTACTCCACGGCTTGCACGTGATCCGTATAATGCGGCAGCCGTAGCTCCTTTTAATATACTTACACTTTCAATATTATTTGGATCCAGATCAGCCAAACGATTGGAGTAGGCCCCCCCGCCAGTTAATTGGAAAGAGACCCCGTTGGTAGATGCATCGAAAGGAACTCCATCGACAACATACAAGGCCTGATTGTTTCCAAAAAAAGATTTTAAACCCCTTATCGTCAGTCTTGTTGCACTGCCTGGTTGAGAGCTGGATCCTGTGATATTTACTCCGGCCACTTTACCTTGCATAGCGCGGAGTGGATCCGTTTCTCCTACCCGTTGCAATTGGTTCCCATTGATCTCCTCTATCGCATAGCCGATCGCTTTCTTTTCCCTGGTTATTCCCAGAGCAGTAACTACCATTTCACTGAGTTGGACACCTTCGTCCATACTTACATCCAGTTTATTGGAGTTTCCTATGGAAATTTCCCTGGTCGTAAATCCTGTGTAGCTAAAAATGAGAATTTTACTCTGAGGACTTATAGCAATACTGTATACACCGTTTTCGTCTGAAACAGTTCCGTTAGTAGTTCCTTGTACTAGTATATTAACTCCTACTAAAGGGTCATTATTTTGATCAGAAACTACGCCGGTAATGGTACGCTGAGCGATGCAAAAAGATGAAAGGTTCAGCACAAAAAAGAATAATAAATTTAGTTTCATATAAACACTTTTAAAATAAAATACAATACTATGACAGGTCACTTTCGTAATAGAAAATAACAAGCGTTCAAACCCTGATGATTAAAAAGGTTTGAATTTCTAAATGCGTCGCATTTAAACTTTTTTAGAGTAATGTTTTTTTTGAATGATACATAACCAAATCAGACCACAGACCATGGTTGAATGTATCGGTAAGCTAGAGTAAGAAAAAGTGATTTAGATGAGTCTTATGAAAGAAGTTAAAAGTTTATTAACCTCTGATTTCATTTTAACGCAAAATTAGGGTTATTTGCTGCTTGTCAAAACATCTTAAGTTAAAAAAAAATTTACTTAATAAATTTAACTTTTAAAAATTAATTAAACACATTGACATATTATTTGTTAAAAAAACTTGAATTAGGGGATGTAGATTGATTACTTTTGCAACTCTTTTTCCGTAAGAAAAGAATTATTCAAAAATGCGTACAAAACTTTCTCAATTTAATTTCACCCTCCCTAAAGAATCAATTGCTCAATATCCATCTAAAGAACGAGATGGAAGTAAACTGATGGTTGTCCATAGAGATTCCGGCAAAATAGAGCATAAAACATTTAAGGATATCCTCAACATTTTTGATGACGGGGATACCATTATTTTTAATAATACCAAGGTATTTCCTGCCAGGCTGTATGGCAAGAAGGAAAAAACCGGTGCTAAAATAGAGGTCTTTCTTTTGAGGGAACTAAATAAAGAGGCACACCTTTGGGATGTATTAGTAGATCCGGCTCGTAAAATCAGAGTGGGCAATAAGCTGTACTTCAACGACAAAAAAGGGAATGAAATCCTGGTGGCTGAAGTAGTCGATAATACTACCAGCCGGGGTCGAACTATTCGGTTTTTCCACGATGGAACAGATGATGATTTTCAGGCTCAATTAAGAATATTAGGCCATACCCCGCTACCAAAATACATTAAAAGGCCGGCCGAAAGTCTGGACGAAGAAAGGTACCAAACAGTATATGCTAAAGAAATAGGTGCGGTAGCTGCGCCCACTGCAGGTCTGCATTTCACTAAAGAAATGATGAAAAGACTTGAAATTAAGGGAATCCAATTTGCAGAAGTTACTTTGCATGTAGGCCTTGGCACTTTCAGAAGCATAGATGTAGAGGATCTTTCAAAGCACAAAATGGAAGCTGAGTATTTCAGAGTACCCCAATCTGCTGTTGATGCTGTAAATAAATCAAAAGAAAGTGGTAAAAAGATTTGCGCTGTAGGTACTACCGTAATGCGTGCAGTAGAAACAGCAGTATCGGCCCACAGTCTAATGAAGCCTCAGGAAGGCTGGACAAATAAATTTATCTACCCTCCCTATGATTTTAGTATAGCTAATTGTATGCTGACCAATTTTCACCTGCCAAAATCGAGTTTATTGATTATGGCGGCGGCATTTGGTGGAACTGAACTAATCATGGAGGCTTACGAACAAGCTTTAAAAAAGAAGTACAGATTTTTTAGCTATGGCGACGCAATGCTGATCATGTAACTTGATAATTTAGTAAAGGCTTTTATCCTTCCATGCTTCCCATGCTTTAAAGGGAATACTTGCTTCCGGCAATATTATTTGCACGGTAGGTATCAATCTGTTTTCGGGAGTTTTCATCACTTCTTTATAAATCATGGAGTCATCAAACCCCGCTTTTGCCGCATCTTCCCTACTACAGGCATATACCAAACGAATTGGTCTGGCCCAATAAATGGCCCCAAGACACATAGGGCAAGGTTCACAACTGGCATATAAGACACAATCATCTAATTGGTACGAATTCAATTTCAGACATGCCTGTCGTATAGCGACCATTTCAGCATGAGCAGTAGGATCATTTGTAACCAGCACCATATTATTGGCTGACACAATGATTTCGCCTTGCTTTACAATTAATGCCCCAAATGGACCGCCCTGTCGAGAATTTACCCCCACAAAGGCTTGATTTATAGCTAGTTTGAGATAGTGCGCATCCTCTAAATCCATTGCCGAAATATTAAAAATAATAAGTTATGCATATTAATACAATTCTTTGATACATTTGTGCGAATTTTCTGGAACTCTTATTACAAATATTAAGTTTTAAATTGAAAAATATAAGCATATGTATTGGACGCTAGAATTAGCACATCACCTGGAAGACGCACCCTGGCCAGCTACCCGCGACGAATTAATTGATTATGCGATTCGTTCAGGTGCTCCTTTGGAAGTAATCGAAAATTTACAGCAAATGGAAGACGAAGGCGAGATCTACGATAATATCGAAGATATTTGGCCAGATTATCCACGAAAAGATGACTTTTTGTTTAACGAAGACGAATATTAAATTATAATTTTATTCAAAGAAAAAAGAGGCTAAGCCCATAAAAGCGCTAGCCTCTTTTTATTTTTAACTTCTGATTGGACGATAAGAATATTAATATTGCCATTGATGGATTTTCTTCTTGCGGGAAAAGCACTCTTGCTCAAGGCCTGGCCAAGGAGCTTGGATTCAACTATGTAGATAGTGGAGCCATGTATCGCGCAGTAACTTTATACGCGTTAAGAAGTGGTTTGAATGATTCTAATTATGCCGAAATAGTTAATCACTTATCGGATATTCATATTGAGTGCAAGTGGACTGCAACGGGAAATAAGATATATCTCCATGATGAAGATATATCAGCATCGATTCGAAAACCAGAAGTGCAAAACCTGGTGAGTCAGATTAGTACATTATCTGATGTAAGAAGATTCTTAGTAAAACAGCAGCGAAAAATGGCCAACCCTGGAGGTGTAGTGATGGATGGCAGAGATATTGGTACAAAAGTATTACCAGATGCAGAACTAAAAATATTTATGACTGCTTCGCATGAAGTACGCGTACAACGAAGATTAAAAGAATTGATAGAAAAAGGAATTCAGATCAGTGAGGCTGAAATATCTGAAAATCTAAAAATGAGAGACTACATAGATTCTACCAGGAAAGATTCACCACTCACTATGGCTTTGGATGCACATATACTTGATAATTCATATTTAAATCATGACGAGCAATTAGCAGTCGCTAAAACATGGGCATTAGCAAAAATTAAAATCCGATAAGATATATTCTCTAAAATTAAATAATTCTAAAAATTTAACATTACAACTTCTGTTCGATTACATTTGATAAGGCAAATAAAATTTTAAAAAATGAAATCACCTAAATTATTTTTTTTGATATTTGGTACCCTATTCTTTGTCTCCACGCTTTCAAGTCAGGTAAGCTCACGTTCCCGAAAACAAACACCAGCAGAAATCAGGCGCAATGCAGCAGCTCAAAAAAAAGCTGAAAAGATGAAAACATTGGCTGATCATCTTTGGTATGGTGGTGGATTTGGCCTTTCGTTTTCTTCAGGGTATGCAGGGTTACCGGGTAATACATTTACTGTAGGACTTTCACCTATGATGGGCTATAAATTGAATAAGATATTTTCGGTAGGCCCTAGAATTACAGTGCAATATACCAATGGCAGATTCAATCAGGGTATTGGAGCTCCAGTAGCCAAATTTAATGGCTTTGATTACGGTGCGGGTGTGTTTGCAAGGGCTAAAATCTTCCCTACTATTTTTGCTCATACAGAGATAGGATATATCAATTACCAATATCCTACCGGTTACTTAACGGCTAATAATAAACTGGAAACTGCCCGGTACGGAGATAATCAGTTCTTAGCAGGATTAGGATATACCAGTGGTGGCTTATTTAAGACGGAGATTTATCTATTATATGATTTCTTAAGTAATAACCAATCGACTCAACTCCCTATCGTTTACCGGTTTGGCATCACGTATAAGTTTTAAACACCAGTGCACTAAAAATATATTTTCGTGGTGAGGTAAAAAGTTCTTCCCGCTTGTGGATAAAGTCCTTTTAAACTGTACTGACCCACTCCTTCAGATTGTGCATAGGGATCATCATTTACAGGATTGTAGGAAGGAGATTTAAATCGATAAATCCAACCGTTTGATTCATATTGTTTATTCAACAAGTTATTACATTGAATTTTAATATCTATAAGGGATTTATGATTCTTTTGCATGGAGTAAATAAATCCACCATGGAGTAGTTGGTAGCCATGCAATATGCTACTTGATGAACCACTTCCATCCAGATACTGCCTGGCAATGGATTGATAAGCAAGATCGACATTCAATAGATGACTTGTTTTGTTACTTTGCCAGAAGGCCGTTTCGTACATTCCAAAAATATTGAACACTTTCTCTGGTGAAAATGCTATCGGATTGCTCTTATGATGTATCTTTTCTTGAGATCCGGTGTCCCAATTGTCAATGAATTCTGATAATTCACTGGTCCTGTTTTTTGATAAAGTCAAATTGGCGTTCAATTGAGTTTTAGCATTAGGTTGCCAACGGATAGAGGTTTCGCTTCCCATTCGATAAGAATCCAATACATTGGATCGTATATAGGCGCCTACATCATTCAATTTCCCTGTAGGGATCAATTGATTTTTGTATTTCATATAATAAAAATTTTGCTCCAGACTCCATACGGAACGAGAAAGTCTAAAACCCATTTCATTATCCCATAGTTTTTCGGACTTGGGTTTATTCGCATCTGCATTTACATAATCGTCCCTATTGGGTTCACGATGAGCAATTCCTGAAAATCCAAATAGCTGGATGCCTTTCGCAAGATTCCATGAAAGGCCCAGTTTTGGATTCAAAAAAAGATTCCCAACCTTTTGTTTTTCAGCATCTTCTTTATATTCGAGATAGTATGAGTAATTAATAGTGCGCCATTGTATATCACCTAAAATTGAAAAATGGTGGATATGAAATTCTGCTTTCCCAAATGCCATGACTGACCATTTTGAAGCATTTTGATCATAATAAATTGGATTTCCAATAACTGGGTGATTGTTTGCCTGAATTACCTGTCCATAATGCCTGCCTTGATACACATTCCAGGATCCGCCCAACTGATATTCGGAAGATTTGCTATCCAATCTAAGCGAATGTACAGATCCAAAATATAGATTGGCAAGTAACCTCCTGCGAACTATTGACAAAAGATCACTCTTAGGTAATTTGTAATTCTCGGGAGCCTGGTCGGCTTTATACTCTTCATAATATCCATTTCCAGGGGTAAAATGAAATGTATTTTGAAAGGAGATCTTTGGACTCAGGTTTTCTGTGTACAAGAATTGAAAATGAGTCTGTCTATAGTGATCAATTTGATTTGCATATGGCGATCCGGCTTTTTCAGTACCAGCGACATTGAAAGTTCGTTTTGAAGTATTTATATATTGCACGGGCACTCCATACCATGCCTGATATGTTTTTTCAAAGCCATCAAAAATGTGAAATCTAAAAGATCGTTTTGCATCCACTTTTGAAATAGAAAGATTGCCTGAAAACATGTTCGTTTTCGCTCGGGAAATGTAGCCATCAGAATAAATATGTGACCATCTTCCATTGATATTCCAGTTACCCTTTAGAAGCCCCGAGCCTGCCTCAATATTTACTTTCCGGGTATTAAAACTACCCAGTCCGCCTTGAATATTCAAAAATGACTTAGCTGAAAATTTGTTGGTATTTATCAGCACAGAAGATCCAAAAGCCACTTGTCCCGAACCCGACAATCCAATTCCACGCTGCACCTGCACTTCGGAAGCGGAAGCAATGATATCCGGCAGATCAACCCAAAACACCCCTTGGCTCTCAGCATCATTTAAAGGAATTCCATTGATCAATACATTTATCTGGGTAGGATCTAACCCTCTGATGCGAAGTCCGGTATACCCTATGCCATTCCCAGCATCACTAGTGCTCACCGTAGAGGGAAAATGCTGTAAAATATAGGGCATATCCTGAACAGACATTTTTTGATTGAGTTGTTCCTGGTTGAGTGTGGTATGCACTACACTTGAATTTTTATTTACCCAATTTCCAATGATCTCGGCTATAGCTAATTCCGTAATTTCCTTTTGTAAGACTACTTTTATATCAGCATTTTCACTCCATGTAATGGTTGTGTCTTTGTAGCCCAGATATTTGATCAATACAGTTTCAGCATTCATTGCCATTACCCAAATAGCTTTTCCTGCACTATCAGTCAATGCAATTTTATTCTTGCCCTGGATGGTAGCGCCTACAAGTGCTAAATTATTTTGATCAAAAACAAGGATAGAAATTTTACTCTGAGAAAAGGCTAAATTGAACAAAAACAGAAAACAAAAAGTATAAAATAATTTAAAGCTCATAACATGATAGTTAATACGGAGCTTTTACACCTTTTTCTCTCTGGCATTATCCAGCAGATTCTACGGGTATTATCTCAGCCTTGATAGAAATATCAGTAGGCACCCCGAATGTCGTGAGACGATGCAAAGTTACATGCTATTCATCTGCTTTTCGATAATTTTTTTGGCAAGTTCAAATCGCTTAGCACCCTTTCCCGAAATAATAGCATTTGGAATATTTAATTTTTTCAATTCCATTGCATATTTAATGAAAAGTCGGTCTCTATCCAGCTCATTCTCTCTCAAAGGGTCATATACCCAGTCTATGTCAGGCTCGCATAGTAAAGTAAAATCATACTGATGATACTGATAAAGAGCCATCAAGGCACATGGAACTGGCGGAAATTTCTCTTCGCACCAGATCTTTAATACCAGGATATCTGAATCACAAATGATAAGGGATTGATCTCTAAGTATTTCGTTTTCTCTATCCAATTGCACTTTCGCTAATGATACTAAATCGCTACTATTAGTAATATTTCCACCTTTCTCCAAATATTCACGGGCATATTCAGTCACCAAACCACATTTAAAATGGGTAGATAGTAGCCGGGCTAGTGTAGATTTGCCCGATGATTCGGGGCCGGTAATGCTAATTTTTTTCAATTTAAAATAAATATCAAAATTAAGTTTTACAAAATCGATATTTCTCTCATTTTTACAAGTAGAAAATGTAATGCAAGATATAGAACCATATTTCCGGTGGCGCGATCAATATATTTCATCTGAAGATTCGCGTTCTCCCTTTTACAAAGTGAGGTACAGTGAAATGTACTATACTCACCAGATTTATAATTATTATATCCACCCGCAGTGGGACGATATGGATTCAGAAACATTATACCTGAAAATTTTATATGTAGATTATGTAGAAAGGTATGCCATCATTGAATTTATAGGTGAATGGAATGATGCCATTCAAAATGATATCATGTATTTAAAAAGAAAAGTAATTGAAAAGCTGACGGGTCAAAACATCATTTATTTTGTGCTCATCATGGATAATGTGCTCAATTTTCACAGTTCAGACGATTGTTATTATGAAGAATGGTATGAAGAGATCTCTGATGAAGGTGGCTGGATCACCATGCTGGGTGTATCGGAACATGTAGAAGATGAAATGGCATCAGCAGGACTTCAGTATTATATTAATTTCGATGAAGACTTTAATGATATCGAATGGCGCAAAATGGAACCAGGTGGTTTAATCCATGTGGTAAATAAAACCATTCATAACCAGATGAAGCGTTTGAGAAATTGAATGCTAAAAAAGTAATGGGTGTTAAAAGAGTCTTCCCATTTAATTTTAAAATAAATAAAATTAGCTTACCTATTAGAAAATTAATTGCTGTTGAACATTTTCTAATTCATAAACCACAATTAGCCAATAGAGTAAATTCAAGTCTGCTTCACATAAGTTAAAATTCAAAGCCAATATGACCTATCGACTCATCATTTTCCTGATAATCAATTTTGCCGCTCTGGCAATTGGAGGCTTATTTACAAACAAAGGTGTTTCTTCTGAATGGTATCTCAGGATAGCTAAGGCCCCCTGGACGCCTCCCGGATGGGTATTTGGAGCAGCCTGGACCACGACTATGATCTGTTTTAGTATTTATATGGCCTATTTATGGCCCAGCGTCGAGAATAAAAGTCTGTTGGTAGCTTTGTATGTCTTTCAGTGGATTCTTAATGTAGGATGGAATCCAGTTTTCTTTTATTACCAAAATGTTTTAGCGGGTCTTATGATTATAACTGCCCTTACTTTACTCATCCTATTCATTTTATTTTATTATTGGTCAGCATTGAATCTTAAATCAATCTTAATAGCACCCTACCTCACCTGGTTATTAATTGCAACTTCGCTCAATGGATACATTTATTTAAAAAATTAATTTTAAATGTAAATTTTATGGATATTACTACTAAACAACTCCTACCCCCTACATTAACCCACTGATTTACTTTTTGTTATGAAATTTTAGCTTTAGAGCAAGCATTATATTAAGTATCTTTGCGGCTTCCATGTCGAATGATCATTATTCAGGTTTTGTAAACCTTTTCGGTAATCCCAATGTAGGTAAATCTACTTTGGTCAAGGTCTTATGCGGTCAGAAACTGGCCATTATTTCAGATCGGCCACAGACAACGCGTCACCGGATCTTTGTGATTTACAATGATGATGCTCATCAAGTGGTATTTTCAGATGCCCCTGGGCGCATTAGAGAGCCCAAATATAAATTGCAGGAACGAATGAATTTGCACGCCCATTCTGGACTAAGAGATGCAGATATTTTGCTTTTTGTAACCACCCCTGACGAGGCCATTGATGAAAACATAATTCCCTCGCTTACAAAATTGAACGTTCCCATATTTTTGGTTATTAATAAGTGTGATATTAATAATCCAGGAAAGGTGGAAGCTTGCAAAAAAGACTGGCAAGCTATTTTTGAGTTTAAAAAAACATTCACCGTTTCAGCTTTGACGATGCAGGGTATAGATGAACTCAAGGATGCGATCCTGACTTCATTGCCTATAGGTCCGGCTTATTATCCAAAGGAAGACCTTAGTGACCGACATGAACGTTTTTTTGTAGCCGAATTAGTGAGAGAAACTATTTTTGAAACCTATTACGAGGAGATTCCATACTCTTGCGAAATACAAATAAATGATTTTTCAGAAATTGAAAAAGATGGTAAGCCATTTGCTAAAATTTACGTTTATATCATAGTAGAAAGAGAAAGTCAAAAGGGAATAATACTTGGAAAAAATGGGTCAAGCATTAAAGAACTGGGTATAAAATCCAGGCAAAAAATTGAAGAATTTCTTGGCCATTCCGTGCATCTCGATCTGCAGGTAAAAGTGGAAAATAATTGGCGCAACAATCCTGAAATATTAAAACGCTATGGCTATTAATTTAAATAAGAGATTATCATCATGACAAATATACTGGCAATCGTCGGAAGACCTAATGTAGGCAAATCAACTTTGTTCAATCGGCTTTTTGGAGAAAGACAATCCATTATTGATGATACCAGTGGGGTCACCCGGGATAGAATCTATGGAACCAGCGAATGGAATGGCAAAAATTTTACTATTGTAGATACTGGAGGATTTGTAAAGCATTCTGAGGATGTATTTGAATCAGCAATAAGAGAACAGGTGAAGCTAGCTGTTGACGAAGCCAGCGCCATTGTCTTTATGGTAGATGTACTTACCGGTATCACTGACTTTGATGAACAAGTAGCAGACATGCTCAGAAGACAAAAAAAGCCAGTTTTTGTTGCAGTTAACAAAGTCGACAATCATCAACGCATGTTGCAAGCCAATGAATTTTATGGTCTTGGTTTTGAAAATACCTACTTTTTATCAGCCATAAGTGGTACCGGAGTTGGGGAATTATTGGATGATGCTGTCCTCCACTTTGATGCAGCTGATCCTGATGAAGCGCAGCATGAATTGCCTCAGGTTTGTATCATAGGTCAACCTAATGTAGGAAAGTCGACCTTACTGAATTCCCTTATAGGTGAAGAAAGAAATATTGTCACCGATGTGCCGGGTACTACCCGTGATGCTATTCATACGGTGTACAATAAATTCGGAAAACACTTTTTATTAATAGATACTGCTGGAATTCGACGCAAAACCAAAGTCCATGAAGACATTGAATTCTATTCGGTAATTCGTGCCATAAAGTCATTAGAAGACTGTGATGTGTGCTTATTGATGATCGATGCCCTCACAGGGATAGAGGCCCAGGATTCAAACTTATTTTCGTTAGCCATTAAAAAACATAAGGGAATCATACTGCTTATAAATAAATGGGATCTCGTAGAAAAAGAGACGAATACCATGCATGAATACGAAAAAATATTACATCATAAACTAGCTCCATTCAATGATGTCCCTACCCTATTTATCTCCGCCCAAAACAAACAGCGTATTTTTCAAGTCGTTGAAACTATAATGGAAGTAAACGACAGAAGGAAACAAAAAATCAAGACTTCTGACTTGAATGACTTCCTTTCAGAAGCTATGGCAAAGACTCCACCACCTCATTACAAAGGGAAATTAGTAAAGATCAAATATGTAACACAAGTGCCTAAAAATTATCCTGCCTTTGCTTTCTTTTGTAATAATCCCGACTATATTCAAAAAAGTTATAAGCAGTATTTAGAAAATCAATTGCGGGAAAGATTTAATTTTAGCGGTGTGCCCATTTCGATGTTTTTTAAAGCAAGTACCTGATGATTTTCGAGAAAGAACTCTTCGATATTGAAGGTCCGATATTGATCAAACCCAAAGTGTTTTCTGATGCACGGGGTTATTTTTTTGAATCATTTTCCAGGAATGATTTACTTAAAGCTGGTATCTCCAGTGAGTTTGTTCAGGATAACCAGGCTTTTTCTTCAAAAGGAACACTAAGAGGTCTGCATTTTCAGAATCCACCTTATGCTCAATCCAAATTAGTAAGAGTTACCCAAGGGAGTGTGTGGGATGTAGCGGTCGATATCAGAGTTGACTCTTCTACCTATGGAAAATACCTCGCTGTAGAATTAAATGATCAGAACCACCATATTTTTTTTATTCCCTCTGGATTTGCTCATGGATATTTAGTGCTCTCAGATACTGCCATGTTTTTATATAAATGCGATCAATATTATCACCCCCATTCTGAAGGAGGTATTCGATTTGATGATCCTTCGATAAATATTAGCTGGCCTGTTATAGATGCCTCATTTTTAATTTCAGACAAGGATAAAAACTTGCCCTTTCTAAATTTCTGATCGATGGTTCAAAAAAAAATTCTGATTACAGGAGGTCAGGGTCAATTAGCTAAATCTTTCCGCATAATAGAAACAGGCTGGCCTCAGTTTGAATTAATCTATCTAACTAAAAATGAACTAGATATCACTAATCACGACGAGGTGAACAAATTAGTCCCTGCCTTCGATGCAATTATTAATTGCGCAGCCTTTACCGCTGTGGACTTAGCTGAATCCAATTTTAAATCAGCTTGGGATATAAATGTCAGAGGTACTATTCACTTGTCTGAATTTTGCAGTAAGTTAGCCATTCCGCTTATTCATTATTCATCAGATTATGTATATGACAATGGATTAAAAAGAGCGCTAAAAGAAACTGACCCCGAAGACCCAAAAAGTATTTATGCAAATACAAAATTTCAAGGCGAGCAAGCTGCTCAATATTTCAATTCCAAAACCATAATCATCAGAACTTCCTGGGTATACAGTGAATATGGCCAAAACTTTGTAAAAACCATTCTAAAATTAATTAGTGAACGATCAGAACTCAATATCGTAAATGACCAGATCGGCGCACCTACTTACGCCCCCGACTTAGCAGAAGTAACTTTGCAAATAATTGAGCAAGTTTTATCTCCTTCATTCCATGCTAAGCATTATGGTATTTACAATTTTTCTAATAAAGCAGAAATTTCCTGGTACGATTTTGCCCAGGAAATAGCCCGGGTAGAAGGTAGTCATTGCAAAATAAATCCAGTCAGTACCAGTGAATTCCCCAGGCCTGCCAAAAGGCCAAACTATAGTGTATTCAACCTTAATAAAATAGAGGAAGTATTTGGGATTCGACCTATTGATTGGAAATATTCCCTTACAAAATGCCTTCAAAACTTTACCCATGGAAATCCTTAGAAAAAACGACTATTTTTGTTAACGATGGATTTACTATTGTCTATCGATTTATCGTTTATTTAGAGGTGAAGCATTTGAAAAAAATATTTTATTTATTCTGTTTTATATTTATGAGTGTAGAAGCCCTGGCTACTCATAATCGCGCAGGTGATATTACGTATGTTCAAATAGGTCCTTTACGTATAAGAGCGACCGTAACTACATATACCAAAACAAGCAGTACTGGTGCTGATAGAGATAGCATCCAGGTATTTTGGGGTGATGGTCAAAACGAATGGGTGCATCGGGTAAATGGGATGTTTAACAGAGGAGAACCCCTGGAAAATGATGTGAAAAAAAACCTTTATGTAGCAGAACATACTTACCCGGGTATCGGTACATATACTATCAATATGACCGATCCTAATCGAGTAGGTAATATTCTGAATTTGAATTATCCCAACTCTATTGGAGTTCAGTTTCACCTTGTCACTACATTTACATTACTTAATTCTACCATACAAGGGTATAATAATTCAGTAGTTTTATTACAACCTCCTATAGATTTTGGATGCATCGGGAAAAGGTTTGTTTATAATCTCAATGCTTACGATCCCGATGGTGACTCTCTTTCTTTTGAATTGATAGTGCCATTTCAAGCAACAGGCTCTGAGGTACCTAATTATAGATTTCCTGATCAAATAGTACCTGGCACTGATAACAAAATCAGTTTAGATAAAAATACAGGCAATTTTGTATGGGAATCTCCTCAGCGTGAAGGGGAATATAATATTGCCTTCTTAATTAAAGAGTATCGCAGTGGCATCTTGCTCAATTCAGTAGTTAGAGACATGCAGATTACGATTGAAAACTGTAATAACGATCCCCCACAATTAACGGTCCCCAATGAAATTTGCGTAGTCGCCGGTACCAGGATTGAATTTACAGTACGAGCTACTGATAAAACGGACTCACAAAAAATTGCACTTTCAGCACTGGGAGGTCCATTTAATCAATTTGTAAATAAAGCAGAATTTATTGTTGCAAAAGGTTTTCAAAGACAACCTGCTACAGGAAAATTTGTTTGGCAAACATCTTGTGAACACATTTCTGATGTCCCTTATAGTGTAGTTTTCAGAGCTGTAGACAATTTTAAAGATACTATTGGGCTGGCTGACCTTAAATCCGTTCGAATAAAAATAGTTGGCCCACCTCCAGAAAATCTGAAAGCAGTGGCCATAGGGAATACGCAAGCCAAGCTTACCTGGGAGTATCCAAATGCTTGTGCGGTCACTGTAAATAATTACTTTAAAGGGTTTTCTATTTGGCGTAAAATAAATAGCAATCAATTTGTGATAGATTCATGCCAAACAGGATTAGCTGGAAGAGGTTATATAAAGATAGCATCTAATGTAAATTCAAAAAATGGAGATATCTATTTTTTTGATGATGATATGCTCGATGGAGGAAATACTTATTGTTACAGAATTCTGGCTGAGTTTGCTTTTACTTCTCCTGGTGGCAACTCTTACAATCGGGTTGTAAGTATTCCTTCTGATGAGGTATGTATTCAACTTAAAAGAGATTTGCCTTTTATTACAAAAGTCTCGGTAACCAATACTGATAAATCTATCGGATCTATTTTATTAGAATGGTCTATGCCGGCCGCATCAGATCTTGATACGGTAAAAAATCCGGGACCTTATAAGGTAGTCATTAGCAAAATCGTAGGCATCAATACCACAAGCACATTTATTCCCATAGCTGGTGCAACATTTACTTCTTCCACTTATGCAGGATTTATAGACACATCCTACTCAGACATTAACTTGAATACCACTGATAATCTCTATTCTTATAGACTTGATTTTTTTGCGGGTAACCTAAATACACCGTTCGGTACTTCGTTTGCGGCAAGTAGTGTATACCTTTCTTCTGTCGCTGCTGACAGAACTGTTAAATTGAACTGGAAATTTTCGGTTCCCTGGAATAATTTTAATTACGAAGTCTATAGAAAAATAAATAATGCAGGAAATTTTGAACTGATAGGAAACTCAATGACCAATAGCTATATTGATCGAAATCTTACCAATGGTATACTTTATTGTTACAAAATCCAATCCATAGGCAGCTATGGCATTTCCGGGGTACCCTCACCTTTATTCAATTTTTCAGAAGAAATTTGCAGCATTCCATTAGACACTTCTGCTCCTTGTGCACCACTGGTTGTTATCATTAGGAATTGTTCTTCCAAAGATCCAAGTGGTCATGTAATCAATGAAATATCGTGGTCCTTAAAAGGTTCTGACTCCTGTTTTATAGATGATACGAAAGAGGTTAGGATCTATTATAAAAACCATAAAGACGGAGACCCTATTCTTATCAACACCATCACGGATCTAAGTATAACTACATTCAATCATACTCCCGACTCCAGTTACACCGGATGTTACATCATTACGGCTATTGATAAAAATAATAATGAAAGTAAAAAGTTAGGTGAAATATGTCCCCAACCATGTCAATTAGAGTACGAATTACCCAATAGTTTTACACCAAATAATGATGGTGCTAACGATTTGTTCATTCCTTTAATAAATTCAGGAGTGATTAAAGTCAAATTCGAGGTGTTCAATCGGTGGGGTGAATTACTATATGCTACGGAAGATCCAGCTATCCAGTGGAATGGAAAAGATCAAGCTGGGAAAGACATTAGTGATGGTGTATATTATTACACCTGTTTACTCAACGGATTCCTGCAAAATAATAATGTTTCCGTAGAAGAAAGAAAAGGATTCATTCAAGTTATACATTAACCTATGTTTACTGGCATTATTGAAACTACTGGTGTAGTAGAACAAATAACTCATGATCAGTCAAATCTGGAAATTTATATTAAATCTTCAATTTCTCAGGAATTAAAAATAGATCAAAGTATTGCACATAATGGAGTCTGTCTTACGGTGGACAAAATAGCTGACCATTGGCATAGATGTACATTGATAAAAGAAACACTGGATAGGACCCATTTCCATCAAATTAAAATTGGTGATAAACTAAACCTTGAGAGGAGTATAAAAGCTGAAAGTAGAATGGATGGCCATTTTGTTCAGGGACATATAGATACTATTACTACTTGCAATAAAATAATAAATGAGCAGGGAAGTTGGGTTTATAATTTTGAACTACCTGATCCATTTAAATCATTGGTGGTAGAGAAAGGATCCATTTGTATTAATGGTGTAAGTCTCACTATATCCAAACTGGAAGCCAATCATTTTGAAGTTTCAATCATACCCTATACATTTGATTACACCAATTTTAATCAAATAAGAAAGGGATCCATGGTCAATATCGAATTTGATATTTTAGGAAAATACATCAGAAGAATCTTACAAGTACAGGGTTCAGGTTATTTGGCCCTATAAAACTTAATTTTATAGTCCGACTCCACCTGTCCTTTTCTAATGTAATCTAATCGTCTCTGAAGCATTCTCTTTTTTAAAGGCTTTAAATGATCAATGAATAATATTCCCATAATATGATCATGCTCATGTTGAATCACCCTGGCATTCAATCCATCATAGCTTTCAATATGCCATTTCCCTTCCAAATCCTGGTATTCAATTTTAATATTCGGAATACGATCAACATCTGCTCGCACCTCAGGAATACTTAAGCATCCTTCCTCAAAAGCCCATTCTTCTCCCGATTCATCCACTATGGCAGGGTTAATGAATACTTTTTTCATACCGATAAATTTATTCTCTTCATCTTCCTTTTGGTATGGAGTGGAGTCCAGGATAAAAAGTTTAATAGAGAGTCCTATTTGAGGTGCTGCCAGACCCACTCCTTTTGCAGCATACATGGTTTCAAACATGTTTTGAACAAGTACCTCCAGGTCTGGATAAGTCAGAGGGTTTATGATTTCTGCCTCATTCTTCAAAACTGGTTGACCATAGGCATAAATTGGTAGTATCATTTATCAATAATGATTTAAATATTGTTGTAAAATAATAACTGCACTCATTTTATCAATGGCTTCTTTGGTTCTTTTATTTTTAGCAGTTCCTTTTTGAATTAGAGTCATTACCGCCTGTTTACTTGTGAGGTGTTCATCTTGAAAATCAATTTTGATAAGTGGAAACTTTGAAGAAAGGCTAACTGCCAAATTCCTTATAATACTATGAAGCTCAGTAGGAGTACCGTCCTTATGATATGGATCTCCAAATACAATCAAATCGACATCCTGAGCCTGTAAATAACTTTCCAAGTAGGAATTCAATTCAGTTGTGTGAACTGTAGTTAATGGATTCACACAAATTCGCAATGGATCGGTAACAGCTATGCCTGTCCTCATTTTTCCATAATCAATCCCTATTGCTCTTGCCATTAAGAATACAAAATTAAGATATAATTTTAGATCTGTTTTAATACTATTTCGGATAAAAAAAAGACCCCCTCTACCCTTTGGCAGAGAGGGGTCCCATCCCAAAAACAGTATATTTTAAAATGAATATTATTCTACAACGATCATTTTTCGAGTAGCAGTAAATCCATTTGTTTGAAGCTGGTAATAATAAACACCACCCACCCTCAGATCGTGCTTTTTCAGAACTACTTCATTGTATCCTTTCTGATACTGACCTTGTATTTTCTTTACTATTCTGCCATCTAAATCAAATACTACAAGACTCGCCTCAGATCCTATAGGCAATACAAATCCAATCTTAGTCTGACTATTGAATGGGTTCGGCGTATTCTGCATCAAGCTTACTTGTTGAGCTGCTCCATTTTGTATACTTAGTTGTACACCAATAACTTCGTTAGCAGGTGTATAAGCTTCTGCTGTGGTAATTTTTGAATTGATAAATAATGATTCGCTTAATTTGCCGGATGAAGAAGCCCGTAAATGCAGCGTAAATAACGGTTTATCAGTATTCAATGATTGTACACTGGCAAAACTTGTAGTGATGAAGCCATCTCCAGATTTATTTGTTCCAAAATTAGCTTCACTCATACCCTTAAGTTGAGACTCAACATTTACAAATTGCAATGATCTGGAATCAAATGAAAGTGTAAATTGATATCCTACAATATTGGTAATTTGATCTGCAAATACCGGTACTGTGATCATTTGATGGGCATTGAAATTTACTTCAGGAGTGGTTAATATAACTTCCTTATCCAGACTTCTTGATTCGCTTCCCATCAATTGATTTGGGGTTACACTACCATTCACATCGCCTACTTTAATTCCTACAAAGTTTGCGGTAACACCAGCATTAAAAGGAGCCAGGTCATGTGATTCAGGGAAACCTCCATCAAAAGGATTTGCATTATTTCTAAATTTGAAAGCAGAAGGCACAAACCTCCAGGACTCATTTCCCTGGAACGAATCATAAACTCCTAATATCAACTTTCTTAACTCCAATAAATCTACTGAAGAAATATCATTAGATTTATTTACATCTGCAGCAATCATCTTATAAGGGGAATTCAAAAGTTGAATACCTAGTATATGCTTTTGAATCAATAATAAATCTAGCGTAGAAACCCCATTCATAGGATTGATATCCTTTTTCGGCATTACTTTGTATGTACCGCCCAATTGCATATTTTCAAATGCGTATGCACCATCGGATTTTGTAATTGATGCTAATGAACTTCCATTCAGATGTACATTTACTTTTTCTACATCCAATTTATCTTCGGTAGTAATCTCACCCTTGATATTGGCAATTAATGGCGATGGAGAAACTCCACCTGTACAAGCTTTATTATTGTCTTGTATCAGAATATATGTAGAGGCTACATCCTGATTGCCATAGCTATCCGTAACCCATACCCTTACTATTCTTTGACCCAAACTATCGCAAGTAAAAGTTATAGATTTATATGTCGTATCGCTTGAGAACGAGAACACTACGATTTTTTGACCACAGGAAGCATAGCTTCCTGCATCAAAATCCTTTGCCCAAATCACCAGCATGCCACTTTCAGGGATTCCATCTTTATTGGCATCTATCGGCATTAAGTCTGCTGCAAGACCATTCAATAAATAGGGTGTCGGCTTCTTACATAATTTTACATTTACTACATTTTCTCTTCTTGTTTCATTCCCACAACCATCTTTAGCAATAAAAGTGATTTTATGAGTACCTATTGCATAATCACCGTCTACTGTCGCTGTAGGGCCTACTACTTCGATAGTTTTATCTACCACCCCATTGTTTCCAAGGTCGAAAAGGATTGTCCATTTTAATTCAGTAGAATCAGTACAATCGTCTTTAGCGCCAAATTTCAATTTTATATGACCAAAACAAGTCGCGGCATTATCTGCACATGTAATCATACTATCTCTCTTCGTCACCGTGGGTGCAATAGTATTTATTACCTTAATTATTTGAGTATAGGTGATATATCCATCATTATTATCTTTCAACCATCTGAAAGTACAATGTCTATTATTAAGCGGATCCGGGTTTGCCCTGTATTCAGCACTGGTGTCTACTATATAATCTAATCTTCTAAAATGATCATTAGGATTATACACGCACCAATCAATCAACTTCCAGGTCCTTACAATTTTATAGCAAGCTCCGACTGCAATATCGTATCTGACATCCTCAAATGAAATACCTACCTGCTCACAGTCATTATCGAAAATCTTTGGATAATTGTCGCCGGTAGGATGATTAAACTGTGCGAGGTCAGTAATGCAAGAGGTTTCAATATCTTTTGGAAATAATACCTCGAAATCTGATCTGTGTAAGACATTCAATTTCTGAGAACAGGTAACAGAGAGTGCTGCACATGCATCTGTACCAGTCCAGGTTCGGGTCAAGATTCCAGATCCACAATTATTCAATGCTCCGGAGGTAGATGAATCTACCGTTACTTTACCGCAATTGTCTTTAAATTTAGCAGCATCAAATAAAGAAAGCGCATCGATTTTTAATCCAGTGTCGTATTTGTCTAAATTAAGATATGCCGTATCATATTTGCCGTTTGCGCCCTCACATAATGGATTGAAATAAGAATCTGATTTGTTCCAAAGTGCAGTCATTGTATATGGCACCCCATCACAATAAGCAAACTTTTCTGGATTTACTTCACAGGTAGGAGCTTGTTTATCAGCGACATTGATCCACACCATACAATCATTATAGTTTTTAGGTGCAGGTATAAGGCTCAGATCTGATGAAGAAACCGGATAGCTACCCAAAATTTTATCTGCAAAAAGCGCATCAATAGCACCCTGATCGTTGCCGTAAGGTGAGTTATTGCTGCCATACGCAGATTTACAATAAAATGCATGCCTGGAATCACCATTTACATGTGGATCGTATTGTGGAAGATGACATGCTTCATATACTCTTAAGACAACCTGGACATTTCCACATCTTCCGAGATCGATATAATCATTGAAATATTTGCAATTGATATATCGATCAATTAATAAATCAATATTTGCACTTTTCGCATTGTATGCACTTTGTCCATATTTAGAAATGATTTTTGCTTTCAATAATGATTGATACCTCGTCAGGGTATCCATTTCAATGGCAGCAAAGTATAAGGTACTACAACAGTTGTCATGGCTACCATTATCCAGGTCAGCAGCATACACTCTTGCCCAACATTGTTGAGGATCTAATGTAGTTGCAGTATGCTCATCGCAGACAGGAGTGGGTGGAATAAGATCTAAGACATCTACTACCTGTACCACCTGCAGTACATTTCCACAAGAGTCGGATATATTATATGTTATTTCATGATGTCCCGCAGGTAAATATTGACTTGAAAAGGCTCCATTAAAAGATCCACTGATTACCGCTGGCAATGCTCCACCGTATCCTCCACCTACTATTATAATCGTATAATCAATAGACTTTACTCCTGAACAATCCTTTAATTTGGGCCTGGGTAGAGAAACATATGTATTGCAGTCATGTGCACCCGCACTGGCAGTGATAGGCGACAAGGGCTCCAATAACACAGGCCTGGAAGTATCCATTATTTTTATCCATTGTATAACAGAAGTATCCTTTTTTGTACACCAATCGGTAACCGTCCATTGCCTCCTGATTTTTCTACTTTTACCACATATGGGATATTCTGTGTCTGAGTATCTGCTAATTATTTTACAAACACTATAATTTGGCCATACAGGATGACCTTTGATAGTAGGCACTCCTATTCTTTCTGGTATGGGATTGCCTGCTGCATTTTTAGCTATGGTGTCAGCAATCTCACAATTAATCATAGTATCTCTTGGACCTACCAGGTTTGAGAGGGTATCTTTGGAAATCCAAAGACTGTCTACACAGCTCGAAGTAAGCCCCCATTGGTCTGTAGCAATTACTTTTCTTTCACAAAATGCTACAAAGAAAGGATCAGTACAATCACGCTCTTTACAAATTACTGAAATAGAAACTTTGGCACTGATTCCACAATTGTCAGATGCATTACCTAGTGGAAATCTATCTGTACCAATACTATAGGAGTTTAATTCAAGGCATGATATCGTATCTTTTACACAGGTAAGATTAGGACCAGCTTTATCTTCAATTTTTACTTTAGACCAGCAACTATTTTTACTAATAGTATCAGTTACCTTACCGATAAGAGTGTATCCAGCCCATTGGCAATCTACCATGTTGCCAATTGAATTTCCAAATGGATCGAACATTTCAAGAATAAACATTCCTCCTTGACAGGAAGCTGGGTTAGATAAAAGATCATTTGGTACTAATGTGGTTTTTCCGCCAACTATGGTATCTAATGATAAATTGACATTGTGACACACCATTGGGCATTGGCTGTACACCTGTATACTACTAAATAGTAAAATCAAAATGGCAACAGATCTACAGATATAAGCCATTTTTTCTGCAATCGTGCGTTGAGTTTTCTTCATGAGACTTAGTTTTAGTTAAAATAAATGAATTGGGATGGGCTGCCTTTGCAGCCCTAAATCTTTTTGGCTCTAGTTATTGGAAATGGGGATAACCAATAAATATTACCTATCTATAATTATCAGTCAGTACTCAGGAAGGTTCTTAAATCCCTATTAGAGGATTATGGATTATCTCTAGGCTTATTAGATATTACTTCTATCTTATATCTAATAAACACTCATTCTCATCTAAACATACATTATCATATTAATTAATATAATAATATGTAACAAATATATTTTGAGATCCTTTTGTTTATCTACCCTGTAAAAGGTATTTTTTATATTATGTAATTATTTAATTTATATAATACTGATTATCAATATTATAAATTGCAACTATATTGACTATGTATTACCAGTTGATTAAAATAAAATTATACAATCATGAAAATTAACATATAAAACAAAAACCCCACCTGAAAATCAGGTAGGGTTTTTAATAAAAACAATGAAATTCTATCTTTTTTAATCTATCAAAATCAATTTTTTGACTTCATTGTAGCCATTAAATTCTATCCTATAATAATAAATACCAGGGGCACCTAAAATATTTTTATCCACCTTATATTGGTGATTACCCACAGCCATTTCTTTTGACCATCGATCAACTAATTTGCCTGTCATATCCGTCACTGTCCAATTCACCCTTCCTGAGGTAGGCAAAGTAAACTTTACGAGTGTTGATTGGCTAAAAGGATTGGGGGCGTTTTGTAGTAAAATCAATTTATCCAATTCCTTAGCCTGGGTTATATTCTTTTCAAAATTTAAACTCAAATTTATGATCTCCTGATTTGAAGTATACCCTTCTGACTTAAATGTTGTACTTATAATATTAATGTGGTCTGAAATTAATCCCTTAAATCTTGGTTTGATATATAATGTGAATAGTAGTTGTTCCCCACTCAAACTGGTTTGATTTAATGTATTCCAGCTAAATCTTACTATCCCTTTTGCAAATAGTGATTCGTTAATAAAGTTTCTTGAAACCAGGCTGGAAGATGTTTCTTTCAACCCCAAAATTTCAACATCACTAAATTGTAATATTCCTTGTAATCCCTCCAGACCATCAGTATTGACTCTTACTGGCAGTTCCATGAGCTGATTATAATCACTCCATATATCTGGCAATTTCAGTTTTAACTCATTTCTGCTTCTACTTTCCAGTAAAAGTAAATTAGGTGAAGCACTTCCATTTACATCTCCAATCTTGACTCCGGTAAAGTCTTGCTCAATCACCTTCGCTTCAATGGCCTCCACAAATGGGTTTTGAAAATCTTTGAGTGCAAAATGATCATCTGTCCGGGCCATTAAAGACTGATCAAAGAACTTCCAGGATGTATTTTCAGGAAACTGATCATAAATACCCAAAATTAGTTTTCTCAATTCAATCAGGTCAATGCTGCTAATATCTCCATCATTATTTACATCTGCTGCAACAAATTGATCCATACTTTCTAAAGGAGTAATTCCTAAAATATGCTTTTGAATAGCGATCAAATCAGATGTACTCACACCCAAGGTAGGATCATCATTTTTATAGGGGAATATTTTATAAATACCTGGTTTCAAATTTTTCAAAATGAAATTACCTTTGTAATCAGTCTTGTTTTGAACTTGTTCTTCTCCTATCGCAGATAAAATCACATTGGGAATATTTTTTCCATTGATCATGGTCACCTGGCCTTGAATAGCTGCAGTGCGAATAGCTGCTTTACCACATAAATTCAGTGTATCAAAGAATGCCAGGAACCTATTTCCCTTACACGTATCCTGATTGCCACTGGCATCTGTTACCCACAAAATAAAATTTCGCTCAAATGGGAATACCCTTACGCTATCAATAATAGTATCTCCCGAAGCTCTTAGCAACTTAAGAACATTACAGTTAACCTCAAGCAGCGTATCATTTACATTTTTTGTCCATGAAAACCTTAGCTGCGCCGGAGCGGTACAATTATCTGTGCTACCACCATCAAATTGCTTTGCAAGTATGGTTACTTTACTCTGGTCATTTAAATAGTTATTTGATTTCTTACAGGCAGCAACGGGTTTGACCGTGTCTTTTACCTGAATGATGACAGTATCTTTAGCTGTATTTCCACAGGCATCTTTTGCAATTACCAATACCAGTGATATCCCCAATGGATATCTTCTGATTAATGAAGCTCCAGCAGTATCCGTGCTACCGATGATTACATTTTTAATACTTACCGCCGGATCACAATCCATTGCTGTTGCACTTCCTAAAAACGAAAGTAATGTGTCACACAAATTTTTATACTTTAAATACACACATGTATCCATTGGCACTTTTAATAAAGGTGCCGAATTATCTATTACAGAAATTGTTTGGATATAACTACAAACATTCGCTGGAATGGAACAAGTATCACTTACAGTCCAAATTCGTTTCGTTACATTAGTACATCCCGAAGGACCATTTGAAGCAACTACTGAGTCTCTATAGGTAGTGATGGCTCTTGAGCAAGCACCTTGGATATAAGTGTAGATGGGTTTAAGATTGAGACTGTCCGGGTTGATGCTCTTATTACAATTAGTCAAAATAGTGTCTTTAGGCCAACTAATCTGATCACAGAAAAGAGTATCAGCAGCCCGGAAAGTTACCATAAAAGTGCATGAATCTGTTCTACCAGCCGTATCCGTAACAATCCTTTTAAAATTTATTTTAGTAATAGAGCACTTATTTCTTATAGTATCAGATTTCAAAACATTAGTTGCTACCTGTGTACAAGAAGCAATTATTGTTGCTGCCCCAGGGACAAAATTTACACCACAATTAACAATTGAATCTGATTGACACAAAATGTGAAAACCAACAGTGTCTAATACAGTAATTTTTATAGTAAGTGAATCCTTGTTACCACATTTATCTACTGCCCGATACTTTATCATAGTCATTCCCTTTGGGAATGATAATGGACCAATATCAGCTCCTTGCCCATTTAAAGAATTAGTAATGATCACATTCGGGTCACAATCGGTTGCTATCAATGGAGGTAGATCTACTATAGCACTGCAAGAAACACCTGCATAAACTGTTGTATCCCTGACACCTGATAAAATGGGTCTTACAGTATCTATTATATTGATATTCTGTACGCAAATCACATTAATTAAAGGCTGCAAAGCGTCTTTAATAGTCCATGTTCGTCTTACCCGGAGACATGGTGTACCCAGATCAGTAAAGGTATCAATCTGAAGAGAAACAGTAACAAGCGCGCATGGTTTTGCCGTGTCCTTTAAGCCTATTCCCGGTATTGAATTTAAATCTGGAATAGTGCAACCAATAAGATTAACCTCACTAGCCGGGCAGGTCACATCATCTGGTCCAAATGCGGAAGTGCCCAATCCAATAATGATTACTGTTTGGCATGAATCCTTCCTGCCATCAAAGGTAGTAACTATGTATCTCCTTATGATGGTACCTATCCCTGCAGCATTTCTATCATCAAATATAGTTTTGAATATCACTGTATAATCTCCACAAAAATTAACAGAGGTAGGAGTACTGGGGATGGGTATTCCACAGCTTAGTCGTATGGTATCCTGACATTGAATTTGTATAGGCTGTTTACTTTTAATATTAACTTCTGTAATACAAGTAATAGAGTTTCCGTTTTTATCAGTTGCCTGGATTTCTACTAAAACTAAATTATTACTACCACTACAACATATGGTAACACAATCTTTAAACACGAGATCATCAAACGGATCACCACAATTATCTTCCAATTTTCTGATCTTTAAAGTTACATTGGATAACCCTGAACAATCATCCCAATATTCACTAACAAATTGTTTGGCACAAACTTGAGTAGAATCTGTTGTAAGAACTACATCAATCGGATTGCATATTAACAAAGGTGGTTGGCCATCATATACTTCTGCAGTAGTTGTACATTTTGAGGCATTTCCGCATGCATCAGTAACGGTATATTCAAATGTATGAAAACCCAATCCTAAAATTACTTTTTGACCCACACCATAGCTTTTACCGCCATCTACCTTTACAGAAATAGACAAATCAAGAGGATTACATTCATCCATAGCAAGAATGGCTGGAATAAATTGGTGTGAATAACATTCCTTTACATTGGTTGGAAATCTGAATGGAGCAGGACATGTGATAATGGGCTTAGTAGTATCATGTAAATAGATATCCTGATCATAATTAATTGCGTAAAGTGTACAACAATCAGTAATAGACCAATGTCGTCTAATATTGCTGGATGTACCGCAAATCTTAGTCGTATAATCTTTATAATCAATTGTAATTCCACAATAGTGATTAATGGACTTACCATTATACGTAGGCCATCCGGTTTCACTTGGATCTAAACTTTTAGAAGAGGGGCAGTACCAATCCACATGGGCAGGAAATACTACGGATTTAATACTAACACGCTCCGTGGAGATCAGCTGATTCAAATAACCTGAATTTCCAGCTCTGTCGGTAACCTTCCATGACCTGATCGTTTGAATATCTCTTCCATTACAATTTTGATTAGTAGAATCTTTATAGCTTACCACCAAATAGGGTGTAGGCGTGCAATTGTCAGAAATCGAAATAAACGTTGACCATGGTAAAGTAGCAAGCTCAGCACAAGATACAGGGCCACCACCTATTGGGGATATAGAAGGAGCTAGCTTATCATACACACAGGATCCTTCAGACTCTAATAAAAGCTTTGGTGCTACTGAATAATAATGATACCCTGCAAACGATGTAAGGAGGGAAGGTGAGTTTATTGCCATCAAATCAGATAACAAAAAGACAGATAATACAAAGAGTAGTATTCTAGTTAAACGGGAGGTAGTTTTCATTGTTTTATTAATTTATTTTGAATAAAAATTACTTTCTTTAAAGTACATATTATAAAAAATTATAATGCGAATATATTACAAATAATTATAATTTGTTAGAAATATTAAAAAAATTTAGTTTTTAAGCATTTTAGCTCGTAAGAGGGTATTCCCATCTTGTAGCTCAAAAATGTAAAAGCCAGGTGATAAAAAGTTTACTGGTATAGAATGTGAAAGATTTCCCTTACTCCAATTGCCTTTCAGTACAATTCTTCCAGTTTGGTCAATTACCCACCATACAGATGGATTTTGGAATTTACTATCTAATCGGACATGGAGCACATCGTGCATTGGATTGGGGTAAACCGATATTCCATTTTCTTTCAATATCCAATTTCCCCTTATCTCAATGGGATGTACGGAGTTGTCAACATCATATATTTCTGAGTGTAGAGCGCCTACTGTTACTGTTTTGGGATGGGCCCCTCTCAATTTAATATCCTGGATCACCTGTGGAGATCGATTAGAAAACCATACAATTCTCAATTCATTGCCAATAATCGAGTAGGAAATGTCTGCCAGTTGGTCAGCTTCAATACGATCAAGATCTGACCATCCAAATGGTGAAATCAAACTTAATTGAAAACCCCGTAACCTGGAATATTGCGTACTAAAATGCAAATTAAGACCATCTGCCATATTATTCCATTCAATGGTGGTTATCAGATCTGCACTTCTATTTTCAACATGTTGATTTAAATTGCCTGTGGCATCATGATTTACATCTCCCATTCTAAATCCAATTAAGGAGATTGATTCCATTCCAGCGTTTACCGGAATGATTTTAGAAATTTCAATCCCAGGTTGCAAGTACACTTTTGCCAAATTAGATTCTACAAACTTCCAGGGTAGCTTTGAATAATCTGAATCTATCCCGAGTATTAATTTTTTTAAGGCTATTAAATCCAATACATTAATATCACCATCCATATTGATATCAGCAGCTACTTCATCAATCGGATTTGTAAATTTATTCGTTCCAATTATATGTTGTTGTATTCTAAGAAGATCAAGTGTACTGATACCATCCAGATTCTCTTCGACATTTTTCGAAAGTGAAATCGTTGCTAATTCTTGAATAAGGTTGGTGTTAAAATTACCAGAGCGATCCGTCATTTGATGGTAAATCATTTGCTGATCATGATTCATACCGTCTACCATTACTCTATCTATTGGAACTAAATCAGTAGTCAATACGGTACCGGTCAGTGGCGATGGTGACGGAGAAAATGAAGTATCCTGGATAATAATTTGAATCAATGTATTAATGGGTAGAGTACTAAAACAGGAGTCTCCTATTTTCCAAATCCTTTTAGTGATGGCACATCTACCGGTGCCTATAGTAGAAATTGGAATATCCTCTATTATGGTGTCAAGTCTATTGCATGAATTACCAGTAAATTCAACCAATGGAGGTACATACCCCATACTTCCTTTTGCAATCAGGGAAGCACCACAACCTATCACCTCAATGGTGTCGTCCCCAGGTGCAAATAAAATATCTCCAGGCTGTAGAATCAGATCCTGAATCTTTGTAATGGATTGAAAACAAGTATCAGCGTTGCCTGCAGGGTCAATTGCTATTATTCTTCTTTCAAATCTTCCAACCCCACATACATTAAAATGATTAAGAATTGTATCAATGGTTAGCTTTAATTCACTTTGACAATTATCTACCAAACCAACCAGTGGATCTTTCCAGACAAATCCAATTGAAGTGCAAAGAAATGTATCACTTTGAGCGCAGTTTAGAGTAGGAGCATTCTTATCAACAACCACTGCTCTCACATGACAGGAATCGGTGTTGCCATTCATATCTATGGCGAGAAATACCAAATTGAAAATTTGATTTACTTCTGCGCAGCAGATTCGAATAGTATCTTTGAAAAATGTATCATCTATGCCATCCACACAATTATCAATTGATTTTTTCAACTTCACCGTTTGCATTGCACAATTATCGAAGGAACTTATATCTGAAAGATTTTCAGCTGTAATTTTTATATAATCGGCCGGTAAACTTATTTGTATACTGTCAGGGCAAAGCAAGGTGGGTTTTTGCAAATCTTTTACAAAAACATTGGTAGTACAAGTAGATTTATTTCCACAAGGGTCCGCTACATCATAGATTAGTTGATGGTTTCCAGGATTTAGCATGGTGATTTTACCTGGAGTAGACAATTTAATCCCATCTATATGTACCCAAATATTCAAATTTGTTCCGTTACAACTATCATAGCCTGCTTTTAAACTTTTAATCAGATAATTTGATTCACACAAATCAGGAGAAGTAGACACAGAATCAGGAGCTGGACAAATGATAGCAGGAGGAGTGGTATCCGTAATTACAATAAATTGACTTACTAAGGTATCGCGTAATGCGCAGCAATTTAATACTGACCAGGTGCGAATAATTTTCTTAGCGTTACCGCATTTTACAAATGATTCATCAGAATACTTTACAGCCCATCCACAAAACTTATCCAATGGTTTTCCATCAATGGAAGGCTGGCCTAAGAATTCAGTGGAAGTATTACTATTGGGGCAATAAATAGTGGTATCATTTGGGAAATCAATATCACTTTGATTTACTCTTAATAAATTAATTTTTTGAGTACAACTGCTCGCTCTTCCCCAGGGATCAATTGCTTGCCAGGTTCTGGTAACGACAGAAAATGTATCGTCAGCGCAGTCCCTTGTCTTTATTATATCGAATTTTGATATCCTAATTAATTCGTCAGGAGTACAATTATCCTTTATCATCACAATATTCTTTATGGAATCCAGGTCGCTCAGGCTGCCACTGCATAAAACGGTAGTATCTCTACAAATGACCATAGGTGGCAATTTATCCTCCACCAAAATAAATGACCAGCAAGAATTACTGGTACCATTTTCAATTACCTGAACCTTTATTTTATATCCTATACTTTGACAAGTAATAGTATCCGTATTAGTGCCTACTATTTTTACACTGTAATCTGCCGGGTTTGCAACACTACTTGACAAAATCATTTGAGGTGTCACTTTCACTTTTCCTGATGCATCCAATGACAATTGCGCCTCATGCAAACAGATCATTCCACCAAAAATCATTCTTTGCGGAGCAGAATATGACGGAGACCAAATATCATATAATTTATACTTATTCAGAAGGTACCCGGATGCATTATTTCCTGAAAAAATTAAGTTCACGCTTAATAAACTCCAGATGAATACTAAGTATGCTCTGCTATTAATAAAAGTTTTCATTTTTAAGATTGTTTAGAAGTGATGGTAATACATGACTTGATTTACCTTATCAAAATCATTTTATGAGCATCGGTACCAAAAGGAGATTCAATCCTGTAGTAGTAAATTCCGCTAGATCTGAAAGTTTCTCTATTAATTCTCCATTCATTAAGACCTTTTATTCCAGTCACTTTACTAGTATAAATAATTCTACCGTTAAGATCTATCACCTTTAAAGTAATAGGTGAAGATTGCGGTAAAGTATAGTTTACTACAGTAAATGCTTCGAACGGATTTGGTCTATTTTGAAAAAGTTGAAAATCTTGATTAGATATTTTCCATTTCAAATCAAGCGTAGCTACATTTAATTTTTCATCATACATTTCAGAGGAATATTCCTTTTCCGGCAATAGTGAGATGGATTCACTTAGGCGCTTATTTTCTGTTGCAACTAAAATTATGGAGAACAGTGTCTCGTTGGATGATGCTTTCTTACCAGATGAAGCAATACTTAATCGAATACTGCCATAATCTATATTTGAAAATATTTCATTCGCATGGAATTGGCCCGGCTCGATTCCTATAAATTTGAAACTGCCAAGCTTTAAGCCCAATTGCAAACCACTTATACTTTCAAAATCTGTACTCCTAATATCCATTTTTATTTCTTCACCTTTGAGGACAAATCTGTCTGACAATGCAATTGAAGTATTTTGATTTCTTCTTATCTCTAATGAACTAAAATCACTTGCTACACCTGATTCATTTACATCTCCTACTTTTACACCTATAAAATTGGCTTCCATGGAATGATCCATATCTTTTACTGAAAAGACTTCTTTAAAAGGTTCGCTTAATGCATTATTAATATCCTTGAAAACATAGTTTGCATCAACAAATCTCCAGGAATCATTTTTACTAAATTTTGAATCAATTCCTAAAATCAATTTTCTGAGTTCTACCAGATCAGCTGCATTTATTTCCTTATTTCTATCAATATCTGCAGCAATTATTTTGTAAGGAGAGCTTAAAAGTTTTAGACCAAGTATATGTTTTTGCATTATTATCAGGTCTACCGTACTTACTCCATTGGAAGGGTTGATATCCTTTTTAGGAGTAATATCATAGGATTGGCCCATTAAAAGTTCATTTGCAATAAACTTTCCAGGATATACAATTGGATCGGGAATTGCAGTGCTGCCATTCATTATTTTCACTGAAACCTGATCTATTTCTTTCCCTGATTCAGTGACCATTTTACCTTCTATACCGGCAGTTCTCAATGCTGGTAAAGGATCTGGAGCGGGATCAGGTGAAGGCGAAGTACAAGCATTCATATTATTTTGAATCAATACGTATGTATTTACTATATCCTGGTTACCGGCTTCATCGGTCAATACCAGTCTTACGTTTCGTGTGCCTATACTATCACAGGTATAGGTACGCACCGTATCATTCACATTGGCGCTAAAAGAAAACTTAAGTTTTGCAAATGGAGTACAATTATCATATGCACTACCAGGTAAGAAAAATTGCCCGGCAAATATTCTTACCATTCCCACACCATTCATAATACTCAAATCTGTTGCAATTCCATGCATGACCACCGGCGTTGGTTTTTTACCATCCCTTACTGTTATTACCGTTTTCTTGCTAGTAGTATTTCCGCATCCATCGCTCACTCTAAATTCAATGGTATGTATACCATTAGGTAAAGATTGACTTGCATCCCTACCAGAACTTGTAACAAGGTCAATACCATCACTATACAAATCGGTTATATAGGTAAAATCTAAACTACCAAAGGGAGTACAGTCATAAGCAGAATCCTTTGGTATGCTTACCGCTGTGGGGCTGCAATCGACACTCATATTATTTACAATAAAATTCGCAGGTACTATCAGCACCGGCTTTGCCGTATCCATTACTACTATTAGTTGGGTTCTACTCCATTTGCCACTGTAAGAATTCATTGGGTCTACCTGACACCAATCAACCACACTCCATTTTCTAAGAATTTTTTTACAAGCACCTGTTGCAAAGGAATAGACCTCATCTTTATAATCGTAAGCGATTTTAGCACAAGAAGGATCTTTGATCTGGGGTAAGCCTGTTACTGCAGTAGTCGTACTGGCAGAGCAGATAAAAAATGTGGTATCTCTTGGAAATACAAAATCACTTGTATCGAATGCATTAAAGAGATTATCATTTTTAGTATAAATTAATTGCTCGCAGGATGATATATTACCTGCTTTATCTTTTGCACTGATCTTTCTTACTATATATCCCTTTAGACAAGCATCTAAATGAGAAATACTATCAATTTTAATTGAATCTAAACACACATCAGAAATAGTAGGCGCACCATAGGCACTCATGCTTTTCACTGACTTCAAGCCAATATCTCTACAATCAATAGTTACGTTTGAAGGACATGTAATATCTGGTCCTACTTTGTCTAAAACTTTTACTGAAGTCATACAGTCGGTATGAGGGGCATTGAGATTAAAAGCACCATCTATACTTTCGGGTCCAGCGGGAAGAAGAGCTTGGTATACTCTCATAATCACCATAACCTCTATACCTGCATCTGCACAGCAGAATTTTACATTGTCATCAAAATGATTAAATGGGTTACCCGGTACCCTGCATGAAGGCAGATCAAGCATCCTCTTCACTTTAATAGATACAAATGGTGAACACCTGTCAAAACTCCCATTATCAAAAGCAGTCTTGGGCAAAGTCACCATACCAGAGCTTGGTATTTGAACTATTTTAGGTCCCTTACAAAAGGCCAGTGGACCCACTCCATCATATACTTTAACTGTAGTAGTAAACGTACTTATATTATCACAGCCATCATTGACCTCATATACTACATCATGGGTTCCAATTGAAATACCAGATATTATTCCACCATTAGTATTAATAGTGACTCCATTAATGGTTACTTTATACTTTAGTTTTGATGCAGCGGTACAATTGTCAGAAGCCACTATAGGTGGAACCACGAATGAAGCCGTACAAACATCTCCTGAAATGCTCTTATCAGAAATAGGAAGAGACATTGTACTTATAACAGGTTTTACAGTATCCCTTACTTCTATAGTTTGAATACAAGTCTTTTGTTTTACAGGCGGGCACCAATCCAATAAATGCCATTCTCTTGTAAATTTGAAGCAACCAGGCGACTTATCTATCCAAATAATACTGATCGGGGCAGATTGGAGAATATTACAAGGAACACTTCCATTTAATGGTGAACCTAGTGCAGCTATACTTGTATCAACCATTGCAACGGATGAACAAAAAATGACAGTATCTCTGGGGCAAACCACCGTGTCGAGCATGGCCATATTTGCAAACAATGCAATTTTTGTAAAGCATATAGTATCATTATAAGACTCATGTCTCAATGTTACATTACCAGCATTCTTGATCTCAAGATCCCAGGTCCTTATCATTTTTGAAAAGCATGCGGAGTCACAAGGCATACCTGTTGTCATGATAATATGAGTGGGCAATACCAATGTGATACTGCCTACATTCTGTCCCATTACCGGGCAGGTAAATTCCATGGGAATTGGTAAATGCACGGTGTCTGCCAAAACATTGCATGGGCGGGATACTGTGCTTAATCTTGTGGTTGTGCATTGACCATTTAAGTCAATTGAAATAAATAATAAGAAGAAAGGCAGTAATAAAAGCGAATGCCTGTTTCCAAATTTAAATATGTGCTTCATAACAAACAATTTTTCAGAATAATGAAAATAAATTCCTGCAAACCAGACACATACGTGCATTGGTTCGAAAAACTGTTTTTTGATGACTATGAATTGAATTCTATATTCCTATTGAAATTATAGACAATTTCATATTCAAAATTTTGGGATGGGACTCTATTGAATAAAACACATTAAATAAAAATGTAAATTGTATTTATCTGTATTTTATTACTATAAACATTACAAAAATATGTAATATGTAATGCACTGGAATACCTTACAAAAGGTAATTGACTAAACTTAAATTAACATATTATTAATATACGTAAAGTATAAATCATTGATCTATATATAGTTATGAAGGTACTTGCTAATCTTGATATAAAAGTTTTCCTGAAAATATGGTGTTTCCCTGGGATATCTGGTAATAGTAAAGACCTGTAGATTTAAATACTGATTTATCTAGTATCAATTGATTGTGTCCTGAACTCACCGCACTTTTTTGAGCAACCATTTTTTTACCGTTTAGATCATATACAACTAGTTGAATACTAGATGATTGATCCGCGATAAACGAAAAGGTTACTTTTTCATTAAAGGGGTTTGGATAAACTGATAAATTTTGAAAGAATCTATTTTCAGGTCTGCTCCTTTGTTCCAGTAGAATTGGATTATTCACTACCGATTTCAATGTATCTGATAAGCTCAGGTTTATATCTCCAATTTTTATTCCAATAAAATCAGCATCCAGCTTAATCGAATTTAATTTAGCCAATTCTATATAGCCCGGAACATTTTTTATCACATTATTTACAAATATCATTTTTTCGGTAATCATAGATTTAGGCACAAACTTCCATGAATTTTGAGTAGCTGGGATTTGCTCACCTTTGAGTAATAAATAATATCCCAGAAGATATACATCATCCAGGTTAATGGTATCATTTCCATCAATATCAGCAGCTAATAACTGAAGTGCATTTAATGAACTGTCTCGGCCTTCTAAATAGTCAATCAAGAGGGTGTAATCTTCTTTTGTAACACCGTTTAGAAAGTCTTTTGTCTTGGTTGGGACTACTTTATATGTCATTCCATTTCGAAGACTATCAAATTTATACAAACCAGAGGAAATTACTTTCTGACTTCCTATGCTATCTATTAGTTTCACCTGAACGCTATCAATAATTTCATTATTCATATTTGAAATCAATCCTGCTATAATTAAAGTATCAGCCGATTTTATGGGCTCTTGCTTTTTGGGACACATGCCTGCATTATCCTGAAGAATAATGGAAACCCGGCAGAAGTCCTTATTGCCAGCTTCGTCCTGTACCCAAATCTTTACAGCAGAGGTACCGAGCTGATTGCAGTCCAATCTGGCTGGCTCGGCCCAAAACACTAATTTCTCTTTTGGGGTACAATTATCGTAAGAGCCGACATCAAATTTCTTAGGATCAATCATAGTATAAATACCATCTGTATGCCATGCAATACTGGTGATCAAGGACACCAGGCAGTATGGTGTAGGTGCTGCCTTATCCACGACTACTACTTTCGTAGTACACTGAGAGTAGTTGCCGCAGGCATCCGTAACCGTAAAAACTACGTAGGTAGTACCTATTGGGTAGTTTCCGCTGGCATCTGATGAATAAGGTTTTGTAGCATATTTCGAATTATGTTTGAGCGTCGCCTGTCCATTGCATGAACTAGTAATTGTAGGAATAGGAATATCTATCCATGCTGTTTTAGCATAAGTCTCTGCATTATTTCTTACTTCACCTATGCATGAAATCGTCGGCTTAGATTTACTAATAACTTTTATCAATTGAGTATGTTGCCACATTCCTTCGTAAGAGTATCCATACCCGTTTGGATTGTAAATACACCAATCAATAATAGTCCACTTCCTTACAATTTTTTTACAAATACCGGGATCGTTAGGAAACGTATATTCTTCATCTTTGTAGTTAATACCATATTTGCCGCATTTGTTATAATTATAGATCTCGGGATATCCATAAGGATAGGGCAAATATCGGGGATCTGTATTGTCCAGGCAGGCATCTGCTTCGAAATCTTTAGGCCACCACACTGAAATATTACCTGGTCTTGCTTTCACCCATACAACTGATTTGCAAATAGTGACTTTGCCACATCCATCCGTTATCCTCCACTCCACCCAAATACTACCAACTCCACAATCATTTAATGATTTTGAAATCCAAGGGCCTGATAATGAGTAACCTGATCCCCAAATCTCTGGTTTCGGGTATTGATAATATGCGTCAACCTGATCACAATAAAGAGTCACTTCTTTTGGGCACCAAACCGAGACCGGAGTCCCACTTCCTCCTGATACCCATATTGTCTGGGTACAATAATAAGATGTATTGTAATGATCTACAATTTCCCATTTAACCTGTACATATCCGGAGCCACAATTTAAATGTGGACTTATCCAGGGGCCATACAATGTATAGGCTCCCCATACTACTGGTTTGTCATAATAGTTGCCTGCGAGGTAAGTAGAATAGCTAATATCTTTATCTTTTGGACAAAAAATCTCTAACGATGCAAAAGCTTGAGATGAAGTCACTAACCAAAGTAAGATTATACTAGAAAGTGTGTACCATTTTTTCATAGCCATTAGATTTAATTTATCCCTACGAAGAAGAGATAAACATAAAAGTAATCATCTAATAAGCTGCTTAAGAATATTTTAAGTTAAAAAAATAATATTCATTTATTGCATTCATTAAAATGTGAGGGGCATGGCATTAGATATACTAATAAAGCTTAATACCATTAGAATAAAATGAAAAACTCCTAAGCAAAAGGCTCAAGAGTTTTCACCATATATTGCAAATAAACTATTTTACTTAGAGCTAAATTTTGAAGCTATATCAAAAGAAAGCGATATTTCATGAGACCCGTTATTGTACTTTTGAAAATCTCCAAATCCAATATCATATGAATAAAAAATTCTGAACTTATTAATACGAGTACCTAAGCTAAAAGATGATTTACTAAACCCTCCGGCTGAATAAGAGACTGCTCCAAATAACTGATCTTCAAGAAATGACATTTTAACATTAAAATCAGTCTGAAAAGGCACATTTCTCAATCGCTTTACAAGTATAGATGGCTCAATACTGAAATTGTAATTAGCTACATCATATTTATAACCCACAAATGCATTGAAATATTTAAAGAAGGTATTGTCATCTGCCACAGGACTTTGTATTTGATCTATTCTTGTGCGAACTAAATCGACAATGGCTACCCCAAATTTAAACTGGCCATTCTGTTCTCCATAAATACCTAAAGAAGAGCTAAAAAATGTAAGCCCATCAGCTGCAGCCTGTAAGGTAGGATCAGGAATCACAATGGAAGGATCCAAGACCACGCCATTAGATAATTGGTGTTTGCTAAATTGCGCAGCCAAGCCGGCATTCATTTTTACTGAGCCCATATCAAATTTATAAGCCAATGAAGCTTGTCCTTTAAATTTACTCAGATCACCTGTAACATCATTAAATACCATAGCGCCGAAACCTAGATTTGGAGCAACCGGACCATTAAAACTCAACGTATAATCTTTTGGGGCTCCTGGAAAAGTAGAAAATGTATTCTTGTAATTGAATAATAATTCATAATCCTGATTGAAACCGGAATAAGCGGGATTTATCAATATGGGATGAAATATATATTGTGAGTAGATATATTCATCCTGAGCACTGATCCATTTACTTATCAATAAACAACAGAATATGAGAGGTAATATTTTTTTCATAAAGCGGGATGTTAAATTTTGTCAGAGATGATTTTAGTTTAATGATCTTAAAAGCGAAACATATCCTTTGTATATAGCATTCGTACCTCCGCTAGTATCTTTAAGAATCCAGTAATAGGTACCATCTTGTAAAAAAACGCCGTTAGAGTCAACTCCATTCCAATTATTACTGTAATTATTAGCGGAGAAAACCAATTGACTCCAGCGATTATATACTAATAACTGATTATTTGAAGGAATACAATTGATTACAAATAACTCATTTATTCCGTCATTATTCGGTGTAAATACTCTTACTGAAGTGAAGCAAGCCGCATTAGAACTTCCATCAGATATACTGAATGCTTTAGAACCTGTACATCCTCTAGAGTCCGTAACGTTTACAGTATAGTTTCCTTTAGATAAAGAAGTACGACTAGAATTGGAAGATCCGTCACTCCAATTAAATGTATATCCGGGAGTTCCACCTGACACACTTAAGCTGATAGCTCCATCATTGCCAAGTACTGATACAGGCTTTGGAGTTCCGTTTACCACTATTGCAGAAGGATTAGAAAGTGTAATATCAGCTGAAGTTTTTGTGGCATTTGCTGCATCTTTCACAGTCACTTTGTAAGTTCCTGGCGCAAGACCAGATAAATCTTCACTTGTGGAGGTGAAGTTATTAGGTCCAGTCCATGCATAGGTATAAGGAGCAGTTCCACCCAGAGCGGTAATATTAATGGCACCGGTATTTTGGCCGCTACAAGCTGGATTTGTTGGTGCTGTAGTCACATCCAGAGCAACGTTACCGATACTTACAGACCCCGTAACTGTACAATTATTTCCATCTTTTACTGTATACGTATAAGTACCAACTGCCAGATTATTAATGTCTTTGGTAGTTGCATTATTGCTCCACATATAAGTAATAGTAGGACTTCCACCACTTACGGTTAAAGTTATAGCCCCGTTACTTTGGCCACTTGTTGGATCCGTCTTTTGAGAGGTAACCGCAAGTGAAGCAAGTGTAACCTGAGCCTGAAGAGTAGCCGTATTATTTGAACCATCTTTAACGGTAACATTATAGTTTCCAACTGGTAAATTTGAAAGGTTTTGTGAGGTAGCACCATTTGTCCAGGCGTAAGTCAAAGTTCCAGGACCTCCAGTTGTAGTAATCTCAATGGCACCATTACTTTGGCCGGGACAAGGATGGGTAACTTTACTGGCTACCACATTAAATACTGATGTACAAACTGATACATTAACCGTACCTGATTGTTTAGTGAGGTCGAGTTTGCCAGAAGTAGCTACAACATCTGTTTTGGTTGGATTATCTCCAATGTCTATAGTTGCGGTGCCGGGGCATGACCCAGAGTATTTATAACAGATTTCAAAAATTACTGTATTATCTGTAACTGTTTGTCCAGTTGTATTTTGATCAATCCAAACACAAGTCATTTTTCCTGTAGGAGCCAATGATGTTCCGAAATTTCCCAGGTCAAAAGAGCTCAATCCTTTGAAATTTTTAATAGTAGTATACTTTAGCTTTGAAGTATCCCAAGTTAAAGAGAACTGCATAGCTGTGATGCTGGAAAATCCGGTTACTGTCATTGGTACACATATCTCTTGATCCTTTGCTGCATTATTCACACTCCCAAGTTTTAGAGAAGCACCTGTAGGTGGTGGATTGATTACTGTACCAATATTAACACGACCGTCAACGGTGGTAACATTTGTGCAAGTCTGAGAGTTTTTATCTGCAAATTCCCGCTTTAAAGGATTATCACTAAATGTAATATTACTTGCTTTCCCATCAGCTCCCTTCAATTTAAAAGTAATTGTAAATATGGTGCTTCCATTGGTCTTAGTCGCGCTTAGTTGATAAAACCATGCAGTGGTAAAGTACCCTTGGTTAGTTTTTAACAAGTTGAAAGATTGAGCTGTAAGGTCGGGAAGATCAAAATCTTGAATGCTTTGGAACTGAAGCACACTGGTGTCCCAGCGCATAGTCCATTGAAAGACACTCAATTCCGTAAACTTATCAACTGTGATATTAACTTTTACTATATCACCAGTCTTTCCATTAACTGTAGAAGCGGTAAACTTTGCGTCACACTGCGCATTTGATTGAGTGCTTAACGATACCAGGGTGGCCACAAAAACCCATAAAATCACTTGTATTTTCTTAAAATTCATGGATAATGATTTAAACTCTTTTGATTAATAATTTATCTGAAAGGGTGCAAAGATAATTCCTTTGTTTTACCCCACAAATAAACGGTTGTTTAAGGATTTTAATTGTTAATAACCTATTGATTTTGAGCAAATTCGTAATTTTTCAATCTTTCGATCATAGATATACATCCAAAATCATTCCAAATTTCTTAAAATGAAAATAGCCTTCAAGGAATTCCCAGAAGGCTATTTTAGTCTTAGTATATTTTATGGTCAACTAATGATCATACTGACGCTTTGGTCAGCATGAATCATATTGAGATTTTATTCCACAATAATCATCTTCTTAGTAGCCGTAAAGTCTTTAGTTTCGATCGTGTAATACATTACACCAGCTCCACTAATATCACTTCTGTTTACTTTCAATTGATTGTAACCTTTGTTTCCAGGTGCATTAGTAAATGATTTCACTATTCTGCCTGTTACATCGGTGATTTTCACGGTTACATCTGTAGTCTTAGCTAATTCATAGCTAATCACGGTTGTTCCTTTGAATGGATTAGGTGAGTTTTGATTCAACACATATCCTGCTCCTGCTCGAGTACCAATCTCTAAAGCTACACCTAAGTTTTCGTTATTTCCATAAGCTTCTGCTCTGGTGTATTTTGAGTTGATCACTAAGCTCGCACTTAAGGTGGTTGCTTTAGTTGCTTTTACAGTGATGCTGAATAATACATCATTGCTTCCAGCTGTGATGCCACGGCTTTCGTTCCATGATGTCGTTACATAGCCTTCTCCTAACTTGGTCATTCCAAAGTTGCTTTCGCTCACTTTCAATACGCCGCTTTGTACTGACTTCAATTCCAGGCCTTTCATCGCCAATGAGAACTGATAGCCTTCGATGCTATTGAAGTTGGCAGATGTAAATTCTACTACTGCTTCTTCGCCTGCTCTTAGTGATCTGTCTATCGTATTGAATTTCAATGAATTTCCTCCAGTTCTTGCTTCGGCACCTAGTAAGCTGTGTGGTACTACTGTACCGTTTACATCTCCTACTTTCACGCCTACGAAATCCCGGTTCAATTCATCTTTGCTCAAGCTGCCGATATCTAATTTCTCTGGGAAGCCCCATGGTGAATTGATATTGCTGAACGCATATGACTTAGGCACAAATCTCCATGAAGTATTGTTTGGTAATTTATCATATACTGTTAATATCAGTTTACGAAGTTCTACCAGGTCTACTGCACTGATATCATTGCTTCTGTCTACATCCGCTGCTATTATTTTGTAGGCACTATTCAATGGTTGTACGCCCAGGATATGCTTCTGGATTAATACTAAATCTATTGTGCTTACTCCGTTTGTTGGATCGTCATCTCGCTTTGGAGTGATGCTGAAATCACTCTTCATCGGTAATCCGCCAAACGCATAAGATCCGTTGGATGCTGTCTTGAACGCAGGGATGGCATTGCTGCTAGATTTTACTTCTAACACTACATTCTCCACTGGCTCCGTTGATTCTGTAGCTACTTTACCAGCTATCGAACCTGCTACGCCTGATTGGTCTGGACACGCATTGCCGTTTCCGTCCTGGATCAATAAATAGGTTCTACAGAAGTCTGTATTTCCTGATTTATCTGTAACCCATACTTCTACTTCTACTGTTGCACTTACACCATTGGGTACATTGGCACAACTGAATGTATCACTTGCCTGGCCATTTCTTCCAAACTTATAGGTAAGATCTACTTTCTTAGTACAGTTGTCATATGAGCCTGCATTTAAGTCTGATGCCCATACTACTACTGATCCTGTGCTTGGCATGATTACGGTAGCTATTCCATTATAACAATATGGAGTAGGTTTTTTGCAATCTCTTACTGTGATGGTACACTGTGAAGTATCCTCATTTCCGCACTTGTCTGCGCCTATTACATATAATGTATAAACACCTACTGTCAATGTGCTGGAACTGAATCTTGTTGCTTTTGGAGCTCCTTTGGTAATCACTCCTGCTGCATTTTTCAACTCCCATCTGAATTCAATCAAATTTGATGGTGTACAATTATCGGTTGCTGTAAATAGTGCAGTGGTATAGGTACCTGGGGTACACATTGGATCAGTTTCTGCTCCAAATCCACCGTAGCCTGTAGTGATACATAAGGTATCGCTCTTACATGCTGCCACTACTGGTGCTTCTGTATCTATTACTTTGATGATCTGAGTATACTCCATATAACCATCTCCATCATCTTTTAGTTTGCGATATACGCATGATCTGCTGTCACTAGCTGAGAATCTGTCATCTAAGATTACATCTGGGAATCTGTGGTGTGCATTTGGATCATACTTACACCAGTCGATCAATTTCCAGGTTCTGATGATCTTGTAACATGCATCAGGGACAACATCATATCTTACATCTTCGTAGTTTACTCCTACCAGTTCACACTCATCATCCATGATCATTGGTCTACCTGTTACATCCGGACTTGCGCCACCATCTGCATCACAATTTGTTAATACATCTGCTGGGAACATAACTTCAAAGTCTGATCGATGATAAGTATAGATTTTCTGTGAACAAGTCACTGAAGCTCCACACTTGTCTTTTGCCGTCCAGGTCCTTTGATACCAACCGTTTCCACACTGATCTACATATTTAGTATCTACAGAATCAATAGTTCCGATCCAGCAATTATCCCAGACAAGGAATTTACCATCTGCTACATCGGCACCTCTGCCACCTGATCTAAGTACAGGCGTCCAGAATGCTGATTTGGCATTTACCTGGCCTGCTTGATCGTATGTATCTAAGGTCAACCAGGTATGGCAATATAC
>JBBSBH010000010.1:0-152126 GCA_038251405.1 Chitinophagales bacterium | reverse complement strand
CTAAGAAACAATGAGAAAATATTTAACACTGAACCACTAAGGACACTAAGAAACAATGAGAAATTGTATAAGGGGAACCACTAAGGACACTAAGAAACAATGAGAAAATATTTAACACTGAACCACTAAGGACACTAAGAAACAATGAGAAATTGTATAAGGGGAACCACTAAGGACACTAAGAAACAATGAGAATTTGTATAACGGGGAACCACTAAGGACACTAAGAAATTGTATAAGGGGAAACACTAAGGACACTAAGAAACAATGAGAAAAATTAAACACAGTATTCTGTTTATTTAAAAACTATAAACAATAAGAATTACTTAGTGCCACTTAGTGGTCTTAGTGGTTTAAAAATTATAAGAACTCCTTAGTGGTTCACATTGCGTTCCTTAGTGGTTCTGTTTATATATCTTTAAGCCAATGTCTAATCTTCAAAAGCGGATCACGCTGTATGGCCTCACTATGATTGCCATTGGTTCTAGTATTGGCTCGGGCATTTTTGTCACCCCCGGTACTATTGCCAAAGAATTGGGTGATCCTTATTTGGTGATTTTAGTTTGGCTTTTGGGCGGAGTAATGGGAATTTGTGGAGCACTTACTTTTTCAGAATTAGGTGGTTTGTTCCAGCAGTCAGGAGGTGTATACGAATATCTTAAAAGAGCTTATGGGCCATTGGCCGGTTTTCTGTATGGCTGGGTTGTTCTTTTAGTAATTAATACAGGATCCTTAGCAGGCTTGTGCGTTGCATTTTCGGAATACCTAGGGATAATGATCCCCGGTGTAGCAGCTAATTATAAAACCTGGATTGCGGCCGGTACTTTAATTTTACTTACAGCCGTCAATTTACCCGGAGTGCATTATAGCCAATGGATGTCCAATGTATTGACCACTATCAAAGTAGGAGCTATTGCCATTATCATTTTGCTTGGCTTTATGTATGGAGATAGCCATATCATTCATCAGAATTTTTCCTCAGTGCATGCCACACCCACCAATTTATTTGCCGCATTATTTACCGGAATGATAGGCGTATTCTTTTCAGTAGGCGGCTGGCATCATGCTACCTATGTGGCAGCCGAAGTTATTAATCCTGCGAAAAATATCTCTAAAGCTATGATTTTGGGAATGGCCGTTATTACTATTTGCTATGTGCTGATCAATATCGCTTACATGAGATTTCTCCCTATAGAAAGTATTGCCAATAGTCAGACGGTGGCCAGTGATGTGATTTCTACTTTAATACCGTGGGGAGGCAAACTGGTCGCAGTAGCTATTGCTTTATCTATTTTTGGCACCATTAGCATTTACAGCATGAGTGCTCCGAGAATATACTATGCCATGGCTCAGGACGGATTGTTTTTCAAATCCCTCGCGACCGTGCATGCGCGCTGGCGTACGCCCGTAATATCAATGATTTTCCAATGCATTTGGGCGCTTTGTATTTTATTTTTCTTTAAGGCACTATTTGATAAGATCATCACTTTCGTCACCTTTATGGATGCTATATTTTTTGCATTAGCGGCAGGTTCCATTTTCGTCTTTCGAAAGAAATTGAAATCTATAGAAAGGCCATATCGTACCTGGGGCTATCCTGTGATCCCTTTTATATTTATTGCTTTGCAATCCATTTTTGCAATAAATATTTTTATGCAAAAACCGAAGCAAGCAATTCCTGGTTTATTTTTATTAGTATTAGGCATTGGAGCCTTTGCCTGGTTTAAAAGAAAAAATGTGGTGAGCGAGTAGTACCTATTCATATGAAGATATTATCTTGATGAAAATTTATTTATCAATTATTTTTTATGTCACAACCTGGTAAATCTACATTTCAGCATTTAATAAGTATGCCCGTAATAGTGGCTTCATTAGGCTACTTAGTAGACATGTATGATTTGTTTTTATTCAGCATAGTACGTGTTCCAAGCCTTAAATCATTAAATCTTACAGGAGACAGCATTCTCCAAAATGGGTTGATGCTGCTTAATTTGCAAATGGCGGGTATGTTGATAGGTGGAATCGTATGGGGTATTTTGGGGGACAAACGAGGCAGATTATCCGTTTTATTTGGCTCTATCATTATCTACTCTCTGGCTAATATTGCCAATGGATTTGTGCAGAATATTGCCACCTACGCCGTGTTGCGATTTATTGCAGGCTTTGGATTAGCTGGCGAATTAGGCGTGGGTATTACGCTGGTGACTGAAATACTACCCAATAAAATCAGAGGATATGGAACTACATTGGTGGCCACTATGGGTGTATTGGGTGCATTATTAGCTTTCCTTATATCAAACTATTTCGACTGGCGAAATTCATATTTCCTGGGGGGTGGATTAGGGCTTATACTATTGGCGTTGAGATTCAAAGTGTTTGAGTCCGGCATATTTACACAATTGAAATCGAAGCAAATTCAAAGAGGGAACATCATGCTCTTATTTAATAATAAAGAACGGTTTGTAAAATACATTACCAGTATCGTGATGGGTACTCCTATCTGGTTTGTCGTAGGTATATTGATTACTTTTTCTCCTGAGTTTGGTAAAGCAATGAATATCGATGCACCGATAAATGCTGGCAAAGCTGTCCTTTTTGCTTTTGCTGGTCAGGTATTGGGTAATATTATTAGCGGCTCGCTTAGTCAATATTGGCAAAGTCGTAAAAAAGTCATCTTGCTATTTATGTCCCTTTCATTTATATTCGTGCTGATTTATTTACTGGGACCTATTCAATCTGTTTCTTCATTATATATTATATGTGCCTGTCTTGGCTTCTGTAGCGGATATTGGACTTTATTTATAACCGTGGCGGCTGAGCTTTTCGGATCTGACATCAGGGCTACGGTAGCTACTACTGTTCCTAATTTTGTCCGGGGTACGGTGATCCCATTAACCTCACTATTCGTGTTATTAAAAGCCAAAGCGGGAGTATTACATGGTGCTTTGTACGTGGCCCTTATTACTTATTTGCTCGCCATGATAGCATTATATTTTCTGGAAGAAACATTTAAAAAGGATATGAACTATACAGAATCTCAGTAATGAAATTCGATATAAAAATTAGAAAATTAGGTCTTGCTGATATAAAAGGCGCTCATTTACTTTCAATTGAAGAAGGTTGGAATCAAACTGAAGATGATTGGAATTATTTATTGAACGATAAAAGTAGTATTTGCCTCGGTGCTGAAATTGGTGATAATATAATAGGCACTTCAGTTGTTACTATCTATTCATCAAAAATCGCATGGTTGAGTATGGTTCTTGTAGAAAAAGAGTATAGAAGATTGGGCATAAGTAAAACCCTATTGACTCAATTATTGGATATAATCCCTGACGATATTTCCATCAAATTAGACGCTTCGGATGTAGGGGCATTGGTTTACTCTACATTGGGTTTTGCAAATGAATATTCTATATTTAGAATGAAAAACTCCGAGAAAGGATTAGCTATTTTAGAAAATAAAATGGAAAATCGTATTTCGGTGGCTAATGCAAGAGACCTGAATGAAATAGAAAGATTAGATGCGGGCAGCTATGGGGTTTCGAGGAAATCATTATTCAATTATTTTTTAAATTCTGACCAGGTAAAAGCCTGGAAACTTAACTATGATACTAAGATAGGGGGGGTTGTTTTCTGTAGAAAAGGATACTACTCTTCCCATATTGGGCCATTGATTGCCCATAACGATGAAGAAGCCAGGTCATTATTATCGGTCGCCTTACATTTTTGTTCAGATCAGTATGTACTATTAGATATACCTGCTGATAAAACTCATTTGACAGAATGGTGCAAGTCTATCGGTTTTGTAGAATCGAAAGCGTTTACTCGTATGTACAGGAATCATAATGTAATTGCTGATACTATTCATCAGCCGTTTCTGATCAGTGGACCAGAATTTGGATAAGTATTGCAAATTTAATTTAGGGAAACTGCCGTTGTAGTGTTGCAGTTCATTATATACCAACCAATCTAACTATTCCTTAGTGCAGCAAAGCCTTCGTGGTTTATAAATAAATACAATCAATCTAAGTGTTCCTTAGTGTAGCAAAGCCTTCGTGGTTTATAAATATATACAATCAATCTTAGCGTTCCTTAGTGCAGCAAAGCCTTCGTGGTTTACAAATCCATCTAAGTGTTCCTTAGTGTAGCAAAGCCTTAGTGGTTTACAAATCAATCTAAGTGTTCCTTAGTGTAGCAAAGCCTTAGTGGTTCTATTTATTTCCGCAAACTACTTTTTCATATCAGACACCAGAAAATCATTAACAAATTCATCATCAGTCCATTGAGGATATTGGGTACAAACACGATTTATTTCCTGTAATTGGCCAGATGAAAGATTTTCTTTTGGATTGAGACACCATAGCCCATTCAACAATCCTTGTCTTCTCAAAACTTCATGAATCCCGGAAATGCATCCATTAAAATGATGTACAGGGTCGAAAATGGCAGCATTCATATCGGTGATTTCTACACCAGTTTGCAGCCACTTTGAAAGATCACAAGTAGGATTGCACATATCTTTTTTTAATTCTTGTAAGAGCTTCACCGCCTTGCTGGTCCATATAGCCCAATGGCCCAGAAGACCTCCTGTAAATCTTTTTTCTATTTGCTCTCCCTCAATAGTAAATCGATAAGGTGTGAGTAAATCAGCCACTATATTATCATCATTGCCTGTATATAATGCTATTTGATTCCTTCGGGAAGAGGTGCATACAGCGCGCACTACATCTAATGTCTGATATCTGTTAAAGGCCGCAATTTTAATGGCATGTACATTTGGAATTTCTGCAAAATCTCTCCAAAAATCGTATGACAAAAGTCTGCCACCGACAGCAGGTTGTAAATAAAATCCAAAAAGTGGAATAATGGCTGCAATTTTTTCAGCACGTTCTATCAATTGGGTTTCTGTAGAATCATTTAATCCGCCATTGCTCAATAGACCCAGGTGATACCCATACTTCATAGCAAGCTCTGCCTCTGCGATTGCTTGTGAGTCTGGCCCACAGATACCTGCCACTTTAATAACAGAATGTACATCAGGTGAATTCTCTATTTCTTCTGAAGCGAGTTTGAGCGTTGTTTCCAGCAGATTTACTTCAGGACTTCTAATCTCAAATTGCGTAGTATGCACTCCAACGGCTAAACCTCCTGCACCACTGGCGAGATAATACCTGGTAAGCAGTCGCTGCCTGTATTCATCCAATTGAAAGTTAGCATCCAAAGCTAATGGGTGTGCTGGTATTACTACTCCTTTATGTAATTGAGCTTTTATGGTATCATCCAAGGTCATCTTTGTTGCATTAAAAGTTTCCTGTTCTTTCTGAAAAATGTGTTGGTTTATTTATTGTTTTTCCTCCTTTTACTAACCATTCAAGAATAATATCCATCATTTGTTCGAGACTTGTATTAGAAATTCCGAATAACCTCTCTGATTCAGAAGCATTAGATAGCAAGGCTGTGGGCAATTCATCATTTTTAAATACTGGTACTTTGTCTAATCGTTTACCAAATTCAATGGCCAATTTTCTAACAGAAAGAGTTTGATTCCCTGTGACATTTAAGATTTTTGTTGGCACCTGGCAATGCCATAGACTGCGCAAAGCATTTTCATTAGCATCCTTTTGCCAAATCACATTTACATAGCCCATGGCCAGATCTATTGGCTTTGATTCTCTCACCGCTTTAGCTATTTCGAGTAATACCCCATAGCTCACATCATTGGCATAATTCAATCTATAGATTAAAATGGGAGTATGATGCAGATTTGAAAAATATTGAAACATACGCTCTCTGCCCAGGCATGATTGAGCATATTCGCCGATAGGAGCTGGCAGAGTAGTCTCCGTAGCTCCACCGCTTTCTACTGAAGTAAATGGATATACATTACCTGTCGAAAACACTACAATACGGGAACCTTTAAATTTAGTAGCTACTCTTCCAGGCAAATATGCATTCATAGCCCAGGTGAAAGATTCATTGCCTGAAGTCCCAAATTTGGTACCTGCCAGGTAAAGTATGTTTTTTACCTGGGGCAATGAATAAAGTGCTTCATCATTTAATAGATCAGCTTGAATGGCTTCTATTCCTTGAGCCTTCAATTCATTTTCTAAACCAGCTTCTGAGAACCTGGCTACACCGATCACTTTATTTTTTAATCCGAGACTATCCAACGTTTTTTTGGCAAGAATCGCTAACGAAGGCCCCATTTTTCCTCCTACTCCTAATATCATGATGTCACCCTCCAGCTTTTGCATATCAGATTTTAAAAGTGTGGAAGGTTCTAGAAGGGATTGATACTTTTTTTCTAATGAAGTCATTGGAATTTAGATAGTAGCATAATTTCGAACCATAAAAGAAGGGGAAGAACAAAGTTAAGTATAATATAAGAACAAAACAGTAGGTGTATCACTGGATGAGAATCGAAAGTGGGTATTGATACCTGTAGTACATTTTTTAATTTTATGTGATAGTGTTGATGTCGAGCTCGGCCTATATTGGTTTTTTAAGAGGGGAGTTTAGGATTTTTCTTATAAGGAATTCAAAGGCAGATCTTAAGTATATGCCACTTTCAGTTCAACGACTTAAATCCTCTATTCATCTACTCACAAAATTACTAGACTCAATTTGACCTTACTTTTGGCAGATAATGATGTTTGAAAAATACTGGAGTGATTTATTTTTAAAAACCAGGTCATTTCTTCAAAAAGCACCTTGGCGGGAATTGATAGCTCTATTGATGTTACTATTAGGTATAGTCTTTTTTAGAAGTGAACGAAAAGAACTACATGCTATCATTCCTCAAATCCAACAAGCACACACCGGGTGGTTAGCACTAGGTGTTCTTTTTACATTTCTCTATGTCCTCTTTCAAAGTGGCATTTATAAACTAAGTTTTTCATCTATAGGTTGTTCCATAACCTGGGTAAATGCTATTTCATTGTACATTAAAAGAAACTTAATCAGTATTTTTTTACCTGTAGGGAATATCAGTGCATTAGCTTATACACCGGATCAGATCAGGAAAGCAGGTATTCATCAAACTCAAATAAATCAAGCGAGTGGGCTTTTTAGTTTTATTGGGCTATTTACCACTTTATTAATTGGGGTTCCTATTTCCATTTTTGCAATTGCAGGTAAATATGAATCTAAAACTATAATGTGGAGCCTGGCAGTTGTCATTATAATTATCATAGCTATTGTGTATTCGTTTTATTCCATAAGAAAAAAAGGAAAAGTATTTCAGTTAATTGAGCGAGTATTTCCTTCTGATACACCTTATTTAAATGAGTTATTTTCAGTATATATTGAGCATAAAAAAATTTATCAGGCGACGATATATTCACTTTTGGTTGAAATCACTGGGGTAATTCATATTTATATTGCCATGTTAGCGTTGGGCGTACACGCCTCCATCATTACTGCTGCTGTGGTGTATATTACTGCAGTACTAATGATGATTGTTTCTCCATTTTTAAAAGGACTTGGAGTGGTTGAGCTTTCCATGGTTTATGTTTTAGAAAAATATGGGTATGATTCCACACAAGCATTATCTATTACTATAATATACCGGATATTTGAATTTTGGCAACCTATGCTATTAGGGATATTTGCTTTTTCCTGGAAGGGCCGAAAACTATTCCTAAGAATTATACCTGTATTCCTAAGTTTTATCCTGGGAATTGTGAATATCATTTCAGTAGTTACGCCACCACAACATGATCGTTTAACTGTTTTAAGGGAATATCTTCCTTTAAGCACTATTCATGCGTCCAATTTATTAGTACTTTTTGTTGGGCTTGGCTTATTGCTTACATCTGCATTTTTAATACGTGGGCTTAGAAATGCCTGGATTATTACGCTGGGGCTGGCTTTGTTTTCATTTATTGGCCATTTAACCAAAGCACTTGATTATGAAGAAGCCATCATTGCTGCTATAGTTATCATCATTCTGCTCCTTACTTCCCATCAATATCGCCTTCGTAGCAGTCTTAAATGGATGAAGGCAGGTATAGGTTTGGCCGTCATCAATTTTATAGTAGTAATGCTTTTTGGATTTATTAGTTTTTATTTTATAGATGTTAATCATTTCGGAGTAGATTTTTCCTGGCAGCAATCTTTTTATCATTCTTTTAGAAGTTTTTTATTAGTTGATGACAGTACCCTACATCCTGTTACCAAATTTGGGATAGAATTTATTTGGCTGGTAAGATCTCTGGGTTTTCTAACCTGGGCATTTTTGCTTTTTTCATTAGTAACACCCCGCTTCAGTCAATATTTAGTTAAAGAAAACTATTTTGAAAAGGCAAATTTTTTATTAAGCAAATTTGGAAATTCCCCTCTTGATTATTTCAAAACATATAGAGACAAATTAATCTTTTATTCAAACAATAAAAATGCATTTGTATCCTATCGTATAGCAGGCGGTTATGCCATTGTTTTGGAAGAGCCCGTCTGCGCACCAGAAAGCAAAGTTGAAGTCGTTCAAGAATTTGATTTGCATTGTAGAAAAATGGGACTAAAATCTGCATTTTACAGAGTTGGTGAAAAAAGTATCGCCTGGTTTGACTTGTTAGGAAAAAAGAAATTAATAATTGGCCAGGAAGCAATAGTAGAAGTAAATGCATTTTCATTGGAAGGAAAAGAACGAAAATCCTTAAGAAATGGATATAATGGCCTGGAACGAAAGGGATTTACTACTATCACTTACCAAGCTCCACATAGCGACGAATTAGTGCATTCATTAAAATCGGTTTCGGATGAATGGTTGAATAGTTACCACAAAAAAGAGCAAGTATTTTCACAAGGTATATTTGATGAAGATGAGATTCAAAAGCAAGATATTATCACATTACAGGATGGAGAAAATAAAATTGTAGCATTCCTGAATATCATTCCGGATTATGCTGCCAGTGAAATTACGTATGATCTGATCAGGAAGACCATTGATGCACCCGGAGCGGCTATGGATGCATTGATCATAAGACTTATAGAATATGGCAAAGAACATAAAAAGAAATATCTCAACCTGGGTTTGGTACCTATGACTGGAATTTTGCAACCTGATTCTACCGCTGAACACATCATTAAAATAGCATCAGAAAATTTTAATAGATTCCAACACTTTCAAGGCTTAAGGGAATTCAAAGAAAAATATGCCAATTACTGGCAAAATAAATATTTAGTATATGATGATGATTTTGATTTATTGCAATTACCATTAGCTTTAAATAGTATAATGAAGCCATAAATTTTTAGAAAATCCTGAGCAAGGATTATATTGAGTTCTAAACTCTTTACAAGGAACGGTAATATATTTTAATATTCTAATCCAATATTTCATTCTGTATATCATTTTATGGCATAACCGTGTTTAATCTAATCTGGGTTATGAACATGTCTATAGCGATGGACATCAATAATATATAATAATTTAATAAAAACAGTCTTTGCCATAGGCCTCTATATGGCAAAGTATTAAATTTGGTCATTAAAAAACACCCTATTAATATTGGCCCTGAAATAGATACAAATAGTGCAAGTTTCCTAAGCCTGGGATATTCCGATGATTTGAATATTTGTAAACTCAAAATAGGAAATAAAACCAAACCCATATCTCCTAAAGCGCTAAATAAAAGATGTAGCCAACCTATTCCAGTAAAAGCGTTATTTTCTTTTTCAAAAGGAAACATACCGGACCCTATCCCTTCTCCAAATCCATACAAAGCCACCAGACATGAAGCTATAAATTGAAGTTTACTATATTTAAAAATAGTCTTACGTAAACAGAATGCATATACTGCAAATAAAAAGCTGAAAATAATACCCCAACTATTCATATAGTTTGCTACTGGACTACCTGAAGTTCCCAGTATCGATTGTGACTGTTCTATAAAATTGTAGCCTTCATAATAATACCCTAAAATAAAAGTGACTACAAAATCTCCAACACAAGCCAGCAGGCAACTTATAAGCGTAATGAATACTAAATTTAAAGGATATTTTTCTTTCATGCACTATCATTCTTGAGTAACATGAATGAAATTATCAAATGAGGCATTTTTTTTAATCAATTTCTATAATAATGAATGATAGAAGCATCTTTTTATAACGTTTTATAGTATCCATAGTATAAGTTACAATATAGAAAGTAAAAATAGATTTAATAAACAATATACTATTTTCTTACAAGTTAAACAGGCAATACCTATCGGTAAAATCAATAATTAAATAGTTATCATAATTCAAATAAATAAAACTGAATAAGTTAGATGCTTTAAATTCAGGCAGTACTCAACTATCGACTCCTATTCCTCATTCACCGATTGGTACTTTACTCTTCCTTTAGATCGCTTTTACCTTTGGGTATAAAAAAATAATTTCATGAAAAATTTAATTTCAATTTCACTCACACTAGTAATCCTTACCTCATCATTAATTTCACTAGCCCAGGTTACGGCCTCTTTAAAAAATGAAATTAAGGATGACAAATTCAGAAAAAAAGAAGAAAAAAAGGAGCTTAGAATTTTGGAAGGTAAAGAACCGAGCTACCAATCTAAACAAGCTTTTATATCAGATTTTGAAAATGTCAATGCTGCCTGGAAAAGGACTCGAAATTTTGATGAAGCTTCTTTTATTAAAGATGGTAAATCCATGACTGCTTTTTATGATTGGGATTCAAAATTAGTGGGTACTGTAGCACCTAAATTATTCTCAGATCTTCCGGTAGCTGCTCAAGAATACATTAACAGTAAATATTCCGGATGGGCCAAAAATGATGTAATACTATTTGATGACAATGAACTAAACGAATCAGATATGTTGCTGTACGGTAAACAATTCGATGATGCAGATAATTACTTCATTGAGCTTTCTAAGGGCAATCAAAAAATAGTTTTAGAATCTTCTCTGATGGGAAATGTTTCTTATTTCACTAAAATAAAATAAGCTTATAAGAAGTCTGTTAAGCCCGGCATATGAAATTCACATGCGGGGCTTTTTAATATCAATTAAAGCGAGAAGGGTAATATTAATATTCAAAGCTTTCAATTTTTAGCTCTGTAAGCATAGTCTGAATAAAAAATCTATGATTCTTAGCATTACCATGTACCTGCCAGGTGAATGAAACACTTTCATTTCCTTTTATTACTTTTACTAAATCATATTTTAAGTGATTCAATTTAAGACTATCCTCTACCAATTCTCTAATCATGTGGTTGACTGATCCTCTTATCTGATATGTTTTAAACTGACTATATTGGTCAATGAAATGTTCCAGATATGGTAAAACGACTAAAATAACTAAGACCATAATCCCGGCTGAAGAAGCAATAAAATAATACCCCCCACCTATTCCCATGCCTACGGCAGACACTACCCAAATAGCAGCTGCAGTCGTGAGTCCTTTTACTCTATTTTCTCCTCTGAAAATAACACCTGCCCCTAAGAAGCCAATGCCCGTGACAATATTAGCTGCAATACGGTCTGAATTATTTGTTCCACCTATAAGGCTAGAAAAGATGGTAAAAAGACAGGCGCCAGTAGAAATCATGATCATAGTCCTAAAGCCAGCAGACTTATTCCTATATTCTCGTTCTGCACCTATAATACCACCCCATAAGGCCGCTAATAATATCCTTAACAGTATTTCATTATTCATACCACCTTAGTTTAGAATTAAGTTTCAATTAAACGACAAAACTTTTAAGATCCACAGAAAGATAAAAAATAGTACAGACTCCAGATTAACTATCATCAAAATTTAATTTTTCAGCCTTTACTATTATTAAATCAACCTGAAAATGCCTAATAGTCTTTGTTTAAAATAGCCATTAGCTAGCTTTCAAGTTTTTCTTTTTCTAAAACAACGATAGATTATACCATGACTACCTAGTACCATTTTAAGGTTGCCTTAATTAGCGATTATAAGAATTATGAATTATGAATTATGAATTATATGAAAGGCATAATGTGTTGATGAGTCCAATTCTTAGAAGGTATTGTAAAAGGATTGAGCTTCATGAAGAGCAATATTGCTGATTTGTTCAATAGTTATAAAATAGGCCATCATTTCTTCTATAGTTAGGGTTTTTGATTCCAAATCGCTCAAGTATGGATCTAATTGCATATTCAGCCCCATTACTGATATAGTTGATTTCATATGGTGGGCCTTTGATTTAACCTCGCTGGTGTTCTTATTTTTTATTGAAGCTTCTAATGCAATTAATTCCTTTGGCAATGCTTCGACAAAGAGTTCTGTAACATACTTCTCATATTCCTTATTCCCCGCACTTACCTCATGCAAATAGGTTAAATCAATGTAATCATATGATTCCAAAGATTGATTTTTATTTATTGCAAGTTTACCTTGCAAATTATTTCTATATGTCGTAGTAAAAGAATTCAATAATTCAAATAATTGAATATGGTCAATAGGTTTTGATATATAATCATTCATTCCATATTGTAAGCATTTCTCCCTTTCTCCAGGAAATGCATGTGCTGACATTGCAATAATCGGAATATCCAGTTTCAAATTGTTCCTGATTTCCCGCGTACAGGAATATCCATCCATTTCGGGCATTTGCAAATCCATTAATAACAGGTCAAATTTTTTCTTAGTAATCATTTCAAGTGCTTCTTTCCCATTGTCTACTATATCGAAACTTACCTGCCATTCATTTAATAAATGGTACATCAGGGCTTGATTTAGTTTATTATCTTCTATTATCAACACATGGAGGTTTTTAAGGTCTGAATTAATGCCATTGGGCTTATTTGCTGCCATTACTTTAGTAGAATCCTTCACCACTCGTTCAAACGGAATCTTTATGGTGAAAGTGGAGCCAGAATTTAATTCACTTTTAACCGAGATTTCACCCTGCATCAATTCAACTATTTCCTTTGCTATAGTAAGGCCGAGCCCAGTACCTCCGAATCTTCGGGTAATACTATCGTCAGACTGTTGAAAACGATCAAATATCCTATTTAATTTGTAATCCTCTATTCCTATTCCCGTATCAGCAACGGCGACAGAGATTAATTCTTTCCCATTCTTTGATGAAATAAGATCTATCAATATTTTAATGCTTCCAGTAGATGTAAATTTAAAAGCATTGCTCAATAAATTAACCAAAATTTGTGTGATTCTCATACCATCTCCCTTAATTTCTTTGGGTACATTTTCATTGAATTCAATATTTAAATCAATATTTTTATCATTTGCTTGCTTTTCAAACATCATTTTAACAGATTGAATTAAATCTCTAAGATTGATATTGGTAGGTTCAATCCTCATTAAACCAGATTCGATTTTGGATAAGTCTAAAATATCATTGATTATATGTAATAAATTATCTCCCGATCTATTAATATTTTGGACATATTCCTTTACTTTAGCTTCTAAAGGTTGCTGTGATAACAGTTGAGCAAAACCTAAAATGGCATTCATCGGAGTTCTTATTTCGTGACTCATATTAGCCATGAAGTTTTCTTTCAATTTGGCTAATTCCTTTATTTTTTTCTCAGACTCATTAACTTCATCTATTAAATTCAATTGTTTTTTAATAGTGCTAAAAATGTACCAAAATAATAGAGCAGAGAATGCTAATAGAAAAAAAATCAAATTATTATTAAATTGCCTTGCCTTTCTAGCGCTTTCGTCAATAGAGTTAGTTACTGTTATGTATAATTTTCTTCTTAGCTCTGAGATATTATTAATAGTGACGGCAATAGAATCATCCAATTTTTTTATCTGAGGAGAAACTATGAGTCTTTCTGCTTCTTTGATTTCTTTTGCTGCAATGAAATCAAAGATTTTGTGATCATACTTGATTTTTTCCTTAAGAAAATGTTGTAGTGTTGAAAGATAATTTATGGAGTTGTCATTGTTCGAAAATTTTTGCAATGATAATAATCCTATTTGAATATTATTTATTTGGTTTTCCAAGCCTTCTACAGGTGCCGTATCCTTATTGGCAACTGACTTTTGAATTAAAATATCAATATTGATAACATCAGTTTGTAGCGTCTTTAACTGGCTGCCTACTTCAAACTCGTTTAATAATTTTACATTTCCTGAAATTAAATTATCAATATTCCTGGAAGAATTGTATTGAGCGTATATTAAAATCAATGTACTAAAGATATAACCGACCAATAAATAATAAAATATTCGTTTCGAATTCATACTCTAAATCGGATAAAACTTAGCTTTTTAAATCCTTGTCTGGAAACACCTTATCAATATACGCATTAAAGAAATATATTAAAAGGACTATCGAAATAAATATACCTAAAATAAGTAAGAATAAAAAAACGCTCAATTTATGGGTATCATAATATCGAAGCAGCTCAAAGCTTAATCCGAAAAGAGCTAAAGTAGATACATAGGATAATATCAAATAAGTCAATTTCATTTTAAAAAACAAGGGCTGCCCTCTCTCTAAAACAGCCCTTTTGCAAATTAACTACCAAATAAAAATTGTATGATTTATAAACGCCTTCAATGGTTATAATTTGATATAACAATATTAATACTGAAAGCTATAGATTTATACACAGAATCGTTAAAAAGGCGATTTGAATCGACGAATCAAAAGTTATAAGTCTATAAAATATCTAGTTGTCGGGAAAGTAAGCTCCTGTATGCATCAGCGACAGGTATGTGTTTATCTTTTATCAAAATTATTCCATCCTGTACTGAATCAATTTTTGATAAAGCAACAATAAAAGATCGGTGAACCCGGATGAACCGCTTCGAAGAAAGTCGATGCTCTACAGACTTTAATGTATTATGAATAGCAAATAATTTTTGAGGTGTGTGAATCTTTACATAATCTCCCATAGCCTCTGCAAAAAGGATATCGTCTATTTTCAATCTTCTGATGATATTGGAATCACGTATAAAAATAAATTCTTCATCATTGCTATTTACTTCATCCTTTTTACTTTCAATTAAAGTTCTGGCTTTGTCTATAGCTTGAATGAATCGAGCAGGTGAAACTGGCTTTACTAAAAAGTCGGCGACATTCAATTCGAATGCTTCCACAGCATAGTCTTTTTTGGAAGTAGTGAATATAATAATAGGAGCATTGCCCTGGAGGCTTTTAATAAGCTCTATTCCTGACATTTGGGGCATCTCAATATCCAGAAAAACAATATCTACCTGCCTTGCTTTTAGGAAATTATAGGCTTCCATACCAGAAGAAAACTCTCCAATGATTTCAAGATCTTCTATTTGGGTGGCAAGTTGTTTTAAGGTAACACGGGCTATTTTATTATCATCTACAATCAGGCAATTCATTTTGCAATATTAAATCATTTGCAGTTTAATTGGAAGAAAGCTTTGATTCATTTCAATCTAGGCAATAATATTTTGATAATTATTTAATGTTCAATATTTTATTTCATAATTGGAATATAATTTTGTGTATTATTAAAATATTATTATTTTACAAAGGTTTTGTGATAAAGAAATATTTACAACTCGTTGCCCTTCAGGTTTTTAGGACCAAATTTCTTATACAGAATGTAAATATTTAAAGTCTAATTTAAGACTCAACATAAACTATTTTAAAACTCAATTTCTCTCATATGAAAGCAAAACTCATTTTATTATTCTTATTTGCCGGCACTATAGCGTGGTCACAGGTTACCATCAAGGGCCAGGTAAAGGACGCAAGCAATGAGACCCTCCCCGGAGTGTCCATTTCTGTTACAGGTACCAGTATCGGGACTATTACTGACATCGATGGAAGCTACGAAATATCAGTTCCTGCCGATGCAAAAGAATTACAATTTAGCTTTATCGGTTACGAACCCATACTCAATTGAATAGTGATCAGATTAATTACTACTGCACAGGAATCTTTACTGTAGATATAGTACCAGTTGGTACTCCTTTTTCCGAAGAAAAAGTACCACCAATGACATTTACCCTGCTGAGAATATTCAGTAGTCCCATACTTCCTTTGTTCTTGGATAGCTCAAAATCAAAACTTATTCCATTGTCCTGCATTCTTAAAATAATATACTTTCCCGCCTGGTACAATTGGAGAACAATATCACTGGCCTGAGCATGCTTTAAAGTATTATTGAGTAGCTCTTGTGTAATTCTGTACAAACTCAGCTCTACACGCTCAGCTAATCGATTAGGAAGATTATAATGCTCAAAATCAGTCTTAATAGATGTTTGGGCTGTCGTATTTCTTAGCAACATTTCAAGGCTGGGAACTAATCCATTTACTTCAAGGCCCGGAGGCATCATCACGTGAGAGATATTACGTACTTCCGTGTTCGTTTCCCTTAATTGTTTTTCTAAAAATTTTAACTGATCTGTTTCACCAGGAGCAATAGTTTTTAATTTGTTTTGGATTTGCTGAAAACCGAACTGTAGTGCTACCAATTCCTGGGCTACCCCATCATGAAGATCTTTGGCTATGCGCTTGCGTTCGGCTTCCTGTGCTTCGATTACGGCATTCAGACCCAATTTTTGTTCTTTGATTATAGCTGCATCTAAAATTGCTTTTTGCTTATGCTTGTATCTAGTATACAATAAAAAGCCAACCAGGGCCAGTAGCACTATTCCAAATGAAAGGCCATTTATCATCACTTTTTGCCTAAAAATATCTGCTTTTTGTTTTATAAGTTCTTTCTCTTTTTTCTCTGTTTGATACCTCGTTTCTATTTCTGAAAGATTCTTGACATTTTGAGTTTGAAACAATGAGTCATCTAATTGCATAAATTTTTTATACCAGTCTAAAGCCGCAGCTTGATTCCCAAGTTTTTCGTTAGCATTGGCTAGTTCTTCATAATATATTTCTAAAGGTTCGATCAGGTTTTTTTCCTTCATAATCGCATATCCCCGCTCTGCATATTTCAAAGCTTCGCTGGGATTATTAAGCGCATTGAAGGCTGTAGCCAGGTTAGCTAAGGGATAAACTAAATTCAACGGTCGATTAGCTTTGGTGAGCATATCTACCGATTTTTTGCAATTTTCTATTGCCTCCAGATACCTCTTTTTCTCGATCAGGATATGCCCTATCCCTCCCAGGATGACACCTGCAGCAAAATTATTTTCATATTTATTGGCTAAAGCAACACCTTTATGGGCATATTCCAATGCTTTATCAATTTCAGCTGCTGATGCACCATCCTTTGATCCATATGCAGTCGCCAGATTATTATAAGTATATATAGCTCGTTTTTCATCATTGTGCTCTAATCTTATTTTTAATGCTTTTTCAAGATATTCTATGGCTTTGTCGTGCACTTGCTGATCAGAATAAAGATTGGCAATATTAGAATAAGATGAAGCAATATTTATATAATCCTGTGTATGTATGTAAATGTCAAGTGCCTTTAAATAATTGGCAATGGCAGAATCAGATTCATACTTTCCTGCATATGAAAATCCTAAATCTGCAAATGTTTTAGCTGCCCCTTTTTCATCCTGAACATCTAAGTTCATCTGAAGGTCTTTCCGGTAATAGTTAATGGCTTGATCGAAATCACCATTCTGCTTGCAAATCCATCCTCTAAAATTTAATGCTCTTGCTTTCTCATTTTTACTATTTGCAAGCATGTCCAAAGTGTCAGCATACCTAGGAGCTAAGGCAATATCGTTTTCACACACTTCTTGCGCAATTTGGTAATACAAGCCAGTTTTTTTGAATTGATCATTTTCAAGTGAATATGCTTTCCTAAGGCTGTCTATGATTCTTTGCTGCCCAAATAAAATTGGAAGAATAAAAAAATTGATCGTAAGTAATAAAAACAGCCGCGAAAAAAGTCTGGTCATATTTTTAGAATAGAGGTTTACAATCTATCATCTAATTTACAAGTATAATCCATTGAAAAATAGTTAAAATACAAATAGCTTAATCAACCAATTTTTACGGTGATCTGCTAACTCAAATTACGTACAACTACTGATATTTTGCCGTTTGCATATCCCTATTTTTACATTCATTAAAAATGATATTGATATGAAAAAAGTAAAATGGTGGATGAGAGTCATTGGTATATTTTACCTGATTCTTACAATAATGAATCTTTATGGATTGTACTTTAATTTAGATTTCATTAAACAGAATCTTCCCTCCGGGTTAGGTAATGACGATTTGGCTGTTCAGCGTTTTGCCGACGCATGGTTGGTATTTGTTTACGATTTAGGAGCAACGGCAATGGCCCTTTTAGTTGGCTCATTTGATCCCATTAAAAGCAAATATCTAATTGTTTTTGTGTTATTAGCTGAATTTTTTAGAGGGATAGTTTGTGATCTTACCTGGATCAATAGAGGATATGATCCCAAAAGTTATTATCTATTTATTTTAATACATATAGTTATTATAAGCACTGGATTATTTATGTTAAAAAAGTTAGATGACCATTCAGTAAAAGGTTGAATAAACTATTAATCGAAACAAATAAAGAAAGAGAAACAAGTAGTCGTAGACAAATTGAATAAAGTAACAGACCACAAATAAAGCCCTTGATTGAATTATTACATGCGTTGCCTCAAATAGTGCCAAGAAAAGTAAAACCATAGCATTTCCATTATAGTCAAATGGTTATAAATAGCCTTATTGACTATCTATTTGCAAAAAAGCGATGTGTAGTCCTTCTGCAATTGCTAAATTTGTATTCTATTTGCAATCACGATTAACTTTATTCGAATGATTAAAAAAGCCTGGCAAAAGCTCTTATTCATTACTAACCCCTCGGGTAAGGTCATTAGCCCCGGTAGAAATAGACTCGCAAAATGGATGTGGGGACTAGTGCTGGCTGGCATTATAGCAACCATTGCTTTCTTTATTTACCTTTCTTTTCAAAACCTTCCCACTTTCGAAGAATTGGAAAATCCCAGCTATGACTTTGCGACGGTGATTTATTCCAGTGACAACAAAGAATTGGGTAGGTTATTTACCCAAAACCGGGTAGGGGTTAATTACAATGATCTTTCACCAAATTTGGTAAATGCATTACTGGCCACTGAAGATTCTCGTTTTCGCAATCATACCGGTGTGGATATTGAAGCCTTATTTAGAGTATTAGTTCGTACGGTGATTTTAAGGCAGAGTGGAGCAGGTGGTGGTAGTACTATTACTCAGCAATTGGCAAAACTATTATATTCCAACCGTGATTTTAGAGGCATGAATTCGATTCAAAAAAAGATCGCCCTCTTTGAAATAAAGTTTAAAGAATGGATCACTGCAGTCAAGCTTGAGCGCAGCTATACCAAAGAAGAGATCATAGCAATGTATCTCAATCAAGTAGACTTTTTATATGACTCTTACGGTATAAAAGCAGCTGCAGAAACTTACTTTAACGTTAACCAGGACTCTCTCAAAATAGAGCAAGCGGCTACTTTGATAGGCATGCTTTCTAATCCAATTCGATACAATCCTAAGCGAAATCCAAATAATTCTATCAGCAGAAGGAATTTGGTTTTAGATAGAATGTCCTCAGCTGGTTATATTACTGCAACACAACGTGACTCATTGCAAAAATTACCAATTGATGTTTCTAGTTTTAAACGTAGAAGTATCTCCGAAGGCAATGCTCCATATTTTATGATAGAGCTCAGCAAGTGGATGCAAGATTTGTTTCAGCAGCCTGAAATGAAAAGACCTGATGGCAGCACATTTAATATTAACAAGGATGGTCTCAAAGTATTCACCACCATTGACCCTGTACTTCAAGAATTAGCCGAGCAAGCAGTAGCTACCCACATGCCCAAAATTCAAAAATTATTATTTAATGTGTGGAGAAATATGGATCCCTGGACATTTGAAGCAGACGATAGACAAAAAGAAATCAGAAGATACAAACTGAATAGCCTCATAAGAGAAAGTGATCGATTCCAGGGTATCCGTGATCAGTATTTAAGTGCATTGATCGATAGTATTGATTCGAAGTTTGATTTGGTGCTTACTGATAATGATATCTTACGCATGGTGGAAGAGGATTTGAAAAAAGGGAAATTGGATGGATATACAAAGCAAGGTATCCTTAGTAATGAAAGAGCTTCCAAGTATAGAAAATTAATGAAAGACCCTCTTTGGCTGGTAACAAGTAAAGCCTGGTCAAATCTTTTAAAAGAATCAGATAAGCAATTCAATGCACGGGTTCGGATGAAAATATATGATTATGCCACTCGAAATGAGCGAGATACAGCCATGACTCCATTGGATAGCATTAAATATATGGCTATGATCTTACAAGTAGGTAATATGGCCATTGAACCTGGTACTGGCAAGGTACGCACCTGGGTAGGAGGCCTTGATCACCGGTATTTCAAATATGATCATATTACTTCTGACAGACAGGTAGGCTCTACATTCAAGCCATTTGTATATGCTACGGCTATTGGATTTAAAGCGATTTCTCCCTGTATACGGATCATAGATCGGCCTTATACTATATCTCCCGGCGAGGGGAATTTCAGATTAGCGTCCGTATGGTCTCCACGTAATTCTACCGGATATTTTTCCAATGCCCCACTAACGCTTTATCAAGGCTTGGCAAATTCTGTCAATTCTATTTCCGTGTATTTAATGAAAGAATTGGGCAATGCCGAACTGGTATGTGGATTGGTAAATACCATGGGCATAGACAGTTCTAAGAGAAGAAGTGATGGTGAGTTCAGGGTGCCTCGTCAGCCCTCGATTTGTTTGGGCTCCTCAGATCTTACTGTAATGGAAATGACGGGAGCGTACACCACTTTTGCCAACGATGGCAAATTCATTAAGCCTTATTTTGTAGATCGCATCGAAGACCAAAATGGAAGAGTGATATATCAGTCTAAAGTAGAAGAATCTAAGGCTTTGCCCTCTGGTGTAAACTATGTGATGACTGATTTATTGAAAAAAGCTTCCCCGGTAAGAGACGGGTCTGTAAAGACTATTCATGGGGGTAAGACAGGCACTACAAATAGCTATAAAGACGGCTGGTACATGGGTCTTACACCAAGATTAGTAGTAGGTACCTGGGTAGGCGGCGACCTTCCCTGGATCAGATTCCAATCTATAACTTACGGCCAGGGCGCTGCTATGGCAAAGCCCATATTTGCGGAGTTCATGAAACGGATAGAAAATGATCCAAGAATCAAATGGGACCCCAATGTAGATTTTTTTAAACCCGCTCAAATCGGTATTGAAATGAATTGTGCAGCATACGATTCATTACATGTGCAAGATCCCAGTCTAATCAATAAATCGCGAAAATTACAGGATGAGTTTGACCTTGAAGAACAATAAACATACACGAAATCTTATTATTTATTGAATTAGAACTATCGTATTGTATTTATTCCGTCTCCTCATTTTATTTTCAACTTTTTGGTTAGCGTCCACGTGTAAAGTAAAGCATGTTCCTGTTGAAAAACAGGTGCAGGACGCTTTACTGGTAAAAGCTAAACCACGAGATATATTTATAGAAGTCTTTGATGCCTGGGTTCAGCAAAAAATGGATTCATGTCATTGTCCTGGCGCTGCTGTAACTATTGTCACTGACTCTACTATCCGATTGATCAAAGGTTATGGCGTACGCTCCACCGATACAGACGAACCCGTGGATATGCATACTGTTTTTAGATTGGCGAGTGTCTCCAAAAATTTCGCATCGGCGTTAGCTGCCATAATGGTGGAAAAAGGATTGATTCATTATGAAGATCCACTCGTAAAATATTTGCCAGCATTTGAGTTTACACCAAAAGAGTTCTCTGATGAAGTTACCATTGATAACATACTTTCGCAAAGTTCTGGGTTACCTTATCATTGCTATACTAATTTGGTAGAGAGTGGTATGGCTTTATCAGATATCATTCCTTTATTTAAACAGGTAAAAGTTCCTTTTGCACCAGGTACAGAATATGCTTACCAGAATGCTGTTTATGCTTGTATAGAGCCCGTACTCGAAAAGGCAACACATCAATCTTATGCTGCATTATTTCAAGAATATCTGGTGGATCCCTTATGTATGACCGATATGAGTTTTGATTACGCCTGTATTTTAAATGGTAAAGATGTAGCACTGCCTCATACTATGGATCAAGCATGTATTTGTGGAACAGTGAAGCCCATTTCAAATAAATATTATAACACAACGGCTGCAGGGGGCCTCAATGCTTCTATTTCAGATATGAGTAAATGGATGAAGGCTTTGCTTGGAAATAATCCCGATGTGCTGTCAAAATCCGCATTAGATAGCATGCTTCGTCCGCGTATAAGAACCTCTCAAGATCGTCGTTATTATAATTACTGGCCCGGTGTGCAAGAGACCTACTATGCCAATGGAATGCGCGTACTGGACTATGGCGACCATTTGAGATTTTATCATGGTGGCTATGCCAATGATTATCGGGCTGAAATAGCTTTCGACAGAGATAAAAAAATAGCTATCTGCGCATTATTCAATTCTACTTGTCAATTGGCAAATGATATAGTTCCTGAGTTCTTTAGTTTTTATGATCAATGGCATGATTCCATTTTAGTTGAGGGTCATTCACAACTAAAGGATACATTAAATCCGAACATTCAATTTGAACAATAAATTATTTTTCACGGCAGGCCATTCTGTGTTCAGAACACTATAGACCACCGTATCTCGGATAGACCCATCAGCCATTATTTTATGATTTCGAAGGACACCATCCATTTTAGCTCCTAATCTTTCGATAGCGCGTCGAGAAGGATGATTGAGCCAATGCGTGCGGAATTCTACAGCGACACAAGACAATGACTCAAAGGCATGTTTCAACAGGAGTAATTTACACTCGGTATTTAATGCAGTTCTTTGTACAGATTTGGCATACCAGGTACCACCTATTTCCAGTCTTCGAATTTGTGTTTCAATATTCAGGTATTTAGTAACGCCTACAATTTTATGATTCGATTTATCGATGATCACAAAAGGGACAGCTTTGGATTGCTTTTCTTCCAATAAATTCCCTTCAATATAATCCCCCATTTTATCAGGAGTGGGAATGAACGTATACCAGAGTTTCCACAATTCTCCATCCTTAGCAGCAGAGATCAGGTCATCTCTATGCTCCATAGTCATGGGTATTAAAATTGCATGATCGCCTTCCAATGTTACTGCAGCAGGAGGATAATCCATAGTATTATTTTTTAAAACTCAATTTGAATATCAATAATACGAAGGCCAGGATCAGGATGATTCCATTGGCGATAATAATAGCGATATCTTTTTTTACTGAGCCGTAGAACAGCCAGGTAGACACATTTAAGATCAGGATTCCGATCATCCAATAAGATAGATCTCCGGTAGACTTTGTCTTCCAGGCACGGAATACTTGTGGTACGAAAGTAATAGAACCTAAAAATGCCCCAAACAATCCTACATAATCTATCCACTGCATACTACATCATTTGAGTGCTAAAAATAGTCATTTGAAAATACGTGATGGTAAAAATTATTTATCCCGGCATTGATTTTTAATTACTGAATTCCATCAATATGAGACGAAGAATTCAAAATATTTCGTTTTTGGAGTAAAGCTCAATATCGGATTATCTTTGTATGACTTTGGATCATTTTGTATTTATCATCAATAACAGATCGGGGACCCGCCGTAATGAAAAGCTTCAAATGGTTTTACAAGAGGAGTTAAAAGCCTATGGCATTCGTTACGATATTCACATTACCGAAAGCGCTGATGAAACCAATGCTTTAGTAAAAAAGCATCTTCAGCTAGGCCATTCTTATTTCATTGCCGTAGGTGGTGATGGTACAGTGAATACATTAGCTAAAAATCTGGTTCATACACATGGGGTAATGGGCATTATACCCAGGGGATCGGGTAACGGATTAGCCAGGCATCTTCATTTACCAAAAGGAATCAGAGCATCTTTAAACCGATTAGTCAAAAAAAGGATCCATATTATAGACGCCATCACTATCAACAGAGAATGGGCGTTCAATGTCGCCGGCCTGGGGTTCGATGGGCTTATATCTACTCTTTTTGGTCAAAATGGAAAGCGTGGTCTGAGCAATTATATGAAGCTCATCCAATCAGAGTATAAAAATTATCAGCCCATTGAAATAGTGTATCATTACAATAATGAGTCGGTTTCAAAAAATATTTTTCAGGTAGCATTTGCCAATGCCAGTCAATATGGAAATAATGCCATTATAGCTCCAAATGCATCTCTCAACGATCAGCTTATTGACATTTGTCTTATTGATAAAGTTCCTATGGCTTTACTACCCGCATTTTTCTTAAAAGTGTTTTCAGGAAATATAGGACAAAGCAATTATGCTCAAAGTTTTACTTCAGATCACCTGGAAGTGGAAACCTCACGACCTGTACATTTTCATACTGATGGTGATGGTAGAGGCATCGCTCAAAAATTTGAAATTAAATTGATCCCATCCTGCTTGAAGTTGATGTATTGAAGCAAGTAGTTTATCCTGGAATTAAACCCTAAAAAATGTATAATCTTGCACGTTCATAAAAGAAGTACTATTAATCATGAAAGAAATTTCCACAGCAATCAGACAACGACGCGCCTACTTCTCCAAAGCGTATACTCAAAAGGAAATCCCGGTAGAAATAATCGAAGAGATTTTAGAAAATGCCAATTGGGCGCCAACCCACAAGCGCACCGAGCCGTGGCGCTACCGAATATTTCATTCTTTAGAAGCCCGCCAGAGACTAGCGGATTTTATTGCCTCGGACTATAAAAAACATGCTCCAGCAGAAATGTTTTCAGAAATTAAACAATTAGAAATCTCAGAGAAGCCTATACTCTCGGGTTGTACCATTGCTATTTGCCTGCATAGGGATGCTGCCGAGTCTTTACCAGAATGGGAAGAAGTAGCAGCTGTGGCCATGTCTGTACAAAATATGTGGCTTACCTGTTCTGCTTTCGGAATTGGCTCCTATTGGGCTAGTCCCGGATTTATAGCCAGATTAGGTCCTGTATTAGAATTAAGTGAAGGTGAAAAGTGTATAGGATTATTTTACATGGGGTACTTAAAAGAAAATGCTGTGGCCCCTGCTATCCGCTCCAATATGAAAGAAAAGATTAAATGGATGTAATGATCCAAACAAGATTTGGCTGTACCAATCAATATTTATATTTTCGCACCTTCAAAATTTAATCGTTTCGTAAATAACTTATTATGTCACAAACAATTATGATGATAATCCCAATCCTGGGAATTATCGGTTTAGTGTTTACTTATTTTAAGAGTGCATGGGTGACAAAACAAGATCCGGGCACTGAAAAAATGCAGGGTATATCAAAAGCTATTGCAGAAGGAGCTATGGCTTTCCTTCGTGCTGAATATAAAGTGTTGATTTGGTTTGTATTAGCAGCTGGTATATTGATGGCAATCGGTGGAGCAAGTGAAGTAGAGTCTTCCTGGCTGGCAGGTGTTTCATTTATATTAGGAGCGTTTTGCTCGGCTTTAGCAGGATTTATTGGAATGAAAGTAGCCACTAAATCAAATGTAAGAACTACCGCCGCTGCCCGCACGAGCCTTAATAAAGCTCTTGAAGTAGCTTTTGCAGGTGGGTCAGTAATGGGTATGGGAGTGGTTGGTCTGGGTGTACTGGGACTAAGCTCTTTATTCTTGATCTATCATCAAATGGGTTGGGATACAGTTAAGGTAATTACCGTGGTTACAGGATATTCTTTTGGAGCTTCTTCCATAGCTCTTTTTGCTCGTGTAGGTGGCGGTATATATACTAAAGCTGCCGATGTAGGCGCTGACCTGGTAGGTAAAGTAGAGGCCGGAATTCCTGAAGATCACCCGTTGAACCCTGCTACCATCGCTGATAATGTTGGTGATAATGTTGGTGATGTTGCTGGTATGGGTGCCGACCTTTTCGAGTCTTTTGTCGGCTCTATAGTGGGTACTATGGTACTCGGAGCTGCCTTTATTGGAATCGCTGGATTTGAAGAAACGAATAGCTTTAATGGATTGAATGCCGTATTACTTCCGCTGGTATTATCGGGAGTAGGAATATTGACTTCTATCATGGGTACTTTCTTTGTGAAGACAAAAGAAGGTGGCAATCCTCAAAGTGCGCTGAATATGGGTGTAAACCTTTCCAGTGTGGTCATGCTGATACTTACTTTCTTTATTACCAGGTGGATGTTACCATCAGGCGGTTGGGATTATCAGGGTCAACATATTACCAGTACTGGAATATTTCTGGCAGTAATTATTGGCTTAGTATCAGGTGTAGCTATAGGCTATGTAACTGAGTATTATACAGGTACCGGCACCAAGCCGGTAAAATCTATAGTAGAACAATCTTTAACTGGTTCAGCTACCAATATCATCGCTGGTCTTGGTGTAGGTATGCAATCAACAGCTATTCCTACTATTATTCTGGCCGCTGCCATTATGGGTTCTTATCATTTTGGCGGTCTATATGGTATAGCTATTGCTGCCGTAGGTATGCTATCGAATACAGGTATTCAGCTAGCAGTAGATGCGTACGGTCCGGTTTCTGACAACGCCGGAGGTATAGCAGAAATGGCTGGCCTGCCAAAGGAAGTGCGTCAGCGTACAGATACATTAGATGCTGTTGGTAATACTACTGCAGCTATCGGAAAAGGGTTTGCCATTGCTTCCGCGGCATTAACTGCCCTGGCGCTATTTGCGGCTTTTATGCAAAGTGCACACCTGGCGGTGATTGATATCTCTAAACCTATGGTAATCTCCGGATTGTTTTTAGGTGCCATGCTTCCATTCTTGTTTTCTTCTATGGCGATGGGATCCGTAGGCAAGGCGGCTATGGAAATGATCCAGGAAGTAAGAAGACAATTCAATGAAATACCCGCGCTGAAAGCTGCTTTGGAAGTAATGAAAAGAAATGATGGTATTGATCAGGACAAGTGGTCAAAAGCCGATCTGGACACTTTCGAAGCCGCTAATGGCAAAGCGGAATATGGAAAATGTGTAGAAATATCTACTAAAGCCGCCGTAAAGCAAATGGTATTACCCGGTATTTTAGCCGTGGCTTCCCCATTATTTATAGGTTTTGGATTTGGCAAGGAAATGTTAGGTGGTTTATTAGCCGGAGTTACCGCTACCGGTGTATTGATGGCAATCTTTCAGTCCAATTCTGGCGGTGCCTGGGACAATGCCAAAAAAATGTTTGAAGGTGGAATAGAAATCAAAGGCAAAATGTATTATAAAGGCTCCGATCCTCATAAAGCCGCTGTAGTAGGTGATACGGTAGGAGATCCATTTAAAGATACTTCAGGGCCATCATTGAATATATTATTAAAATTGATTTCTGTAATTGCTTTGGTGATAGCTCCATTTTTGCGATAATTCCCATTAAAAAAATAAATTAATTTGCCGGTGGAGATTTTCATCGGCTTTTTTATTTCAAAATTCCAAATCAATTCCAAAGCCAGGCTTATCAACCGGAATCATTACACCATTTTTTATTTCAAATCCACCGAGTGCTGGATCATAAGCCAAATCAAAACTTCCATCCAGGTCCAGGTATTTAGTATTTTCATGAGCATAGGCCATATTCATCGCGGCGGCGATGCTCAACCTGCTTTCATCATTGCAGCCCCACATGAGCGTCACCTGGTGATTTTTGGCTAATTCAGAAATGGGGTCAACAAAAGAGGGTCCACCACATTTCATGATTTTAATATTCAATATACCACACCTGTTATTAGTAATTAACTCATTTGCATCAGCTATATTTAATAAAGATTCATCGGCTGCAATAGTTGATTTTTGACTCGTATTTATAGTATCTAAATCAGTAAATTGATCTCTTCTCAATGGTTGTTCGTATAATTCAATTCCCAGATTTTCACTCAGCGATAGAAACGTTGTAAAATCCTCTAGCCTATACCCCTGGTTGATATCTGCTCTGATTACGATGGAGTCTTTAAATTCTTCGCGGAGCTTGATTATTCGTTCTGTATCAGATTCAGGATCTATTCCAATTTTAATTTTAAGATGATCAAATCCATTTTTTATAAATGCATGAGCTTCCTGCAAAGTTTGTTCTGCATCCATGATACCAATAGTAACTGAAGTAGGAAGAGGATCAATTTTTTTACCCCAAATATCTAATACGGATTTATCTAATGATTTTCCCCAGGCATCCCAAATTGAAATTTCCAAAGCGGCTTGCAAAGTAGGTACATGATCCAGCATGGTATTAATTTCATGGATCATTGTCCACGGATCATCAAAGGAAATGCTTTTCAATTTGTCCTGATCCAGTAGTTCAATACTTTCCAGGGTTTTTTTCCGGGAGATAAAAGCCACTTCGTTTTCAGGATTGCAGCTACCATACCCAATTATGCCATTGGTCATTCTGACCATTACAAAAAGATTTTCTACAAAATCTATAGTCTTGAAAGCAATGCGATATGGTTTAGAAAGTTTAAGATTTTCCAGTCTAATTTCAATGGACTCTATTTTCATAATTTGGTATGGAGTATGAATATAAGTATATTTTAAATCGAAATTTTGCATTAGAATTTCTATGCAAAATCTGAGGTATTGAAAATGAATTAATTATATTGAATTAAAATGATAAGGAATAATTTCATTTTCAAGACTCATGGTTTAACCTCGATAAATAGTTGGTTTTCAATTCAACTATTTCATCGACCATTCGGCAATTTTTGCTTCAACTGTATAAATTGGGTTAAAATGGAAAAAAGGCAATTAGAGCTTTGCTTTATTTAAAATAACCCCAATACTTTTCTACCATGTTTCAAAAAATTAAATTACCTTTGCCGCTCAATTTATAACCAAGGCATTACTGCCGGTGAATTTATAATCTACCTTCTCCAATTTTAGATTTTCACCACACTACACCTTTTTCCACATATTACAATCATAATGGCATTTAAAAAATTAGAATTAATAGATCCTATTCTCAAAGCATTGCATGCTGAAGGATACGAAACACCCACCCCTATACAAGCTGAGGCCATCCCTCATGTACTAGATCGCAGAGACCTGCTGGGATGTGCCCAGACAGGGACCGGTAAAACCGCAGCTTTTGCAATCCCTATTCTTCAAATATTTGAAACTCAAGAGTCATACAGACCTGGTATCAAAGCACTGATCCTGACTCCCACCCGGGAGCTTGCTGTGCAGATTGGCGATAGCTTTAATGCCTATGGAAAATATACTCAAGTCAGAAATACAGTTGTTTTTGGAGGAGTATCACAGGTAAACCAGGTAACCGCACTTAAACGAGGAGTGGATGTACTGATAGCTACCCCAGGAAGACTTCTTGACCTGATGGAGCAAGGCTATATACATTTAAATAAACTTGAAATCTTCGTCCTGGACGAAGCCGACCGTATGCTTGATATGGGATTTATACACGATGTAAAAAAAGTGATAGACAAATTGCCCAGGCGCAAGCAAACTTTGTTTTTCTCGGCTACTATGCCTCCAGAAATTCAAAAATTAGCAGATGCTTTATTACATGATCCAGTAAAAGTAGAAGTAAGTCCGCCCTCCTCTACGGTGGATAAAATCGAACAAAGTCTGTACTATACTAATAAAGCTGACAAACAAAGACTATTACTTTTCCTGCTAAATGCAAAAAATATTGAGACTGCACTGGTATTTACACGTACCAAGCATGGTGCTGACAAAGTAGTTCGCTTTTTACAAAATGCAAGAATAAGATCTGCGGCCATCCACGGCAACAAAAGCCAGAATGCAAGACAAAATGCATTGAATGATTTCAAGAAAGGTAATATCCTTGCCCTGGTGGCTACTGATATTGCAGCTCGGGGTATCGATATAGATGATCTTACTCATGTATTTAACTATGATATGCCCAACGTACCAGAGACCTATATACATCGTATTGGTCGTACCGGCAGAGCTGGTAATGATGGTGTTGCTATCTCTTTTTGCGATATCGAAGAACGGGCAGAGCTCAGAGATATACAAAAACTCATTGGGTTTAATATACCTGTAGTCAATGATCATCCATACCCATTGGCCAAGGAATTATTGACGCAGAAAATAATGTCTAAGCAAGCACAGCCATCTAATAAAAGAAGTGATCGTGCTCGTCCACCTAGAAATGGCGGAATGAAAAGATTTGCCAGATCGAGAGAAAGGGTATAAGGTTTCGATCTGAATTCTTATTTTACAATTTCATTCATAGAAGATGAGATTGTTTATAATTAGTCTATTCCTTTTTTTCCACGCAACAGATGCTCATGCTCAAACGCATAAGATTGTAAAACCTTCTAAAGCTCAGCTTCAGTGGCATGAGCAAGAGTTTTACTTATTTACTCATTTTGGACCGAATACCTATACAGATTTGGAGTGGGGCCATGGAAATGAGGCAGAAGATATTTTTAATCCTATAGATTTAGATTGTAATCAATGGGCTGACATTGCTAAAGCAGCTGGTGCGACCGGAATTATTATTACGGCCAAACATCATGATGGATTTTGTTTATGGCCTAGTAATTTTTCTAAGCATACCGTACGTGAAAGTAAATGGCGCGATGGTAAAGGCGATGTGTTGAAAGAGCTTTCAGCAGCATGCAAATCTCACGGATTAAAATTCGGGGTATACATCTCACCTTGGGATAGGAATCATCCTGCATATGGTACCGCTGAATACAATACCGTGTTTGTAAACATGATGAAAGAACTATTTACTAACTACGGACCGATCTGGGAGCTTTGGTGGGATGGCGCCAATGGTGAAGGGCCAAATGGTAAAAAACAAATCTATGACTGGAATCTTTTTAAAAAGACCGTGCATGAATTATCACCTAAGACAGTCGTATTCAGTGATATAGGTCCTCAGCTTCGATGGGTAGGTAATGAAAAAGGCATTGCCTCCATGACAAATTGGAATACATTGAATATAAAAGGATTTACCCCGGGCGCAGGGGCTCCGGCACAATCTGTGCTCGGTACAGGAAATGTAAATGGCAGTGATTGGATTCCGGCTGAATGTGATGTAAGCATCAGGCCAGGTTGGTTTTATCATCGAAATGAAGATGAAAAAGTAAAATCACCAGAACAATTATTTGAGCTCTATTTAAAATCAGTAGGCCGTGGCGCTAATTTTTTACTAAATGTACCACCAGATCCTAGAGGAAAGATTCATTCAACTGATTCTGCTGCCCTGGTTGGTTTTCAACTTCTAAAAAAATCAAATTTTGAAAATGAAATCAGTATATCCGGTTCCTTTAAAAAAATTTCGCGAAATAAGTTTTCATTGGTTTGGAAGAATCCACAGGAAATAAACACTATAGTCTTAGCTGAAAAAACAAAGAATGGACAAAGTATTAGTGCATTCAAATTGAACCTGTATCAGGCTGAAAATATAGTAAAAATTATAGAAGGCACTACGGTAGGAAGAAAACGAATAATTACATTTCCACTCCTGAAGATTGATAAAATAGAGCTCGAATTGCAAGATCTTTACCAGAGAGTAAATTTAAAATCGCTAAAAGCTTTTCATATCACTGAAGCCCTGGTAGAAAAAACCTAACGCCAATATATTAAGTCAGTAAAGAGTCCTAATAAAAAAGCAGATGGTGTAATTTTAGCCCATAGAGATTATTTGTGTAATTTATCAGGCTTATATGAGAAGAATTCTCGTTTTTATATTGTGTTTGTCAAGCTGTTTGCTTTTGTCTCAAAATGATTTGGATAGTCTCAAGGCAATACTGACTACTTATATTACAGATACTACCCGGATAAACTTTTATGAAAAAATAGGTAATCGATACAAACGCACAAATCAGGATTCCACTATTTACTATTTCGCCAAAGCCATTGAATTAGCTGATAAGCGTCGTCTTTTATTTAGAAAAGCGGATTTAATGACTGACCTGGGCTATGCTTATTTTAGAAATGGTGACAGTGAGAAAGCCTCTATGCTGAGTTTTGGCGCGCTACATATTTTTGATTCACTAAAAGTGGTAGAACAGAAAAGTTCAGCGTACCACAACCTGGGGGTAATATTTTCCGATAAAGGTGAATACGCAAAATCCATACAATATTTTAATCAGGCTTTGGCAATAAATGAAGCCTATAAAAATGATACCCGCATTGCGGCAAATCTTAACCCTTTAGGCGGTGTTTATTTTAGTCTTGGAAAATATGATTCGGCTCTGGTGTGTTTTGAGCGCGCATATATTTTAGATGAAAAAGCGGGTTATCCCGCTGGTCAGGCTATTGCCAGTTCTAATATTGGTGCCATTTATTATATGAATAATGATTTTACCAATGCAAAAAAATATTATCTAAAAGCGCTGGAAATAGAATTAAAAATGAATTCTATTGGTAACTTACCTATTAGTTATTCAAATCTTGGAGAGGCTTTTATTGCCGAGAATGATTATGACGAAGGGTTTAAATTTTATCAAAAGGCTTTAGAGGCAACCTATCTTGCCAATGAAGATGGATTCAGACCAGAACTATATAAAATGCTTGCAGATGCCCATGTAAAAGAAGGTGACTATAAAAAAGCCTATGAATACCAGGTATTGTTTAAGGACAGTAAAGACACCATTCTCAAAAAGACATATACAAAGGAGGTTACTGAAATGGAGGTAAAATACGAAGCGGCGCAAAAGGATCAGGAAATCATATCACAAAAGAATGCGCTTTTTCGGCAACGTGTATGGCTTTTTAGTATTCTATCCGGCTTTTTATTATTTAGTGTGTTAGCCTATTTATTTTACAATAGATATAGATCAAAACAAAAACAACTATTACAGGAAGCTATTATTAATGAACAGAAAATTGGATTAAAGGCAGTGATAGAAGCACAGGAAGCAGAACGAAAACGAATAGCTAAAGACTTACACGATGGTATTGCTCAGGAATTAGTATCCTTACAACTTGGACTCCAGCAAGTTCAAAATAAATTGGAAAAATCGGATATCCCCGAAGCAAATCAACTCGCCCATCTTAACAATCAACTTAGCCAGTCAGCTACTGAGGTGCGAAATATATCCCATGTAATGATGCCACCGACTTTGGAAACTCAAGGCCTTGTACCCAGTCTTGAATTATTACTGAGAAATACTACCTTGCATACTCATCTCCAGACTGATTTTGAGCACTTTAATCTACCCGAAAAAATAAATAATCAAGTAGAGCTGGGATTGTATCGCATAGCTCAGGAACTACTCACTAATGTAATCAAACATGCGGCAGCTAATAAAATAATTTTGCAACTTTATAAAACGGGGGAGAGTCTGATTATGAAAATGGAAAACGATGGCACTAGTTTTGACTTTGATACCGCACGCAAAAAAGGTAGCATGGGATTATTAAATATTTTGAGTAGGGTGAATACATTAGGCGGATCATTCAATTCTGAACAGGGCATTCCCTCGGGTACCATTTCCACTATTAGAATTCCAATATGAAGATCAAAATCATACTTGCTGACGATCATCACCTCGTTCGCCAGGGCTTTAAAGCCTTACTTTCTGAAATGAATGAGATAGAGGTGATAGGCGAAGCAGCCGATGGCTTAGAACTGATTCAGCTCATGAAATCAGGTAAAAAACCAGATGTAATCCTGTTGGACATTGAAATGCCCAATATGAATGGTATAGAGGCCTTAAAAAAAATTACTCATGAATATTTTGGAAGTAAAATAATCATGCTTACCATGCTACTCGACAAAGAAATAATTCAGGAAGCTGTAGCGTGTGGGGCTAAAGGCTTTATATTTAAAAATGCTTCTTTGACCGTACTTATTGAAGCAATAAAAAAAGTGTATACCGGTGAAAATTATTTCAGTTCAGAAGTAGCCAATATCTTATTAAATAAAAAGTCTGGCCATCCGGATCATAATCAATTGAAAAAGCTTTCAGATAGAGAGCTGGAAGTACTAAAATTAATAGCTGAAGGGTTTTCTAGTCCGGAAATTGGAAAACGATTATTTATAAGCGCCCGAACGGTAGATACCCATAGAAACAATCTTATTCAGAAACTAGAGGTAAATGGTATCGCTGGATTGGTCAAATTCGCTATTCTAAATAAGTTGGTTTAAGCCGGTCATTACTTTTTAGGTCTTAGCACCATTTTTGCATATCGCTCCCCAAGCAACCTTTGTGATTCAGTATTGAAGTGAATGGTATCCGATTTCGGTTCTAAGCCATTCGTGGTTACCAGGTAAAACTGATTTAAATAGGTAGGCAATTCATTTAAAGTAGCGTTAATATTGGAAGCTAATGGAAATTCTTGTTTTCGCAAGAAAGAACCTATTGTTCCTGCATAGATGGGAAGGTTTGCCATATCTGTATCCGTTCGTAGATTATTAAAAAACTGAATTGCATTTGTTTTGAAATTTTTAAATCCCTTTTCATTAGCATTGGACTCCCCTTGATGCCAAAGCATTCCCTTGATAATCCCATATTGCTGAGCCTCGTGAATTCTTTTTAAAAGATTACTATATAATGTCACGCCTCTATAAGTAGAATCATTCAGCCACTGTCCGATCGAGCTACCACCGATGGCACATGGCAACAATCCAATCACGACATTTTTACCAGATTTGGCCACCATTTTTTGAGCGAATGACATTCCACAGTCAAGGCCTGCTCGCTCCGGTTCATAATAATGCAACGGCTCTTTGGCATACTCCCATTGGTTATGTTTATTCATGGTCAATATTCGATGATTTGCTATCGTATCTTCTGGTTGCACAAAGCCTCTTCCAGCCATATTGGATTGTCCGGCGAGAATATAAATATGAAAGTTTTCCCTCGATGGAAGCCTGGATACCTGCTCTCGAAAAGTTGGAAAAATATTCTTATCTAATACAACAGTTTGACCCGATTTTGAGGAAGCACAGGAAACAAACAATCCTACAAATAAGAATAACTTGTATTTCATTTTATCGTGGTAAGAAAAAAAACAATTTTGAAGGTGAGAAAACTTATTTAGAAAAAATCCATTTCGCCAATTCTTTATAGCTAGCCTTTTTACCATACATTAAAATTCCGGTACGATAAATCTTTGCTGCCAATAAAGCTAAAAAATAGCAGGATAATGCCAGTATTCCTATCGATAAAAATACTTGCCAGAGCGGAGGATCAAAAGCGAGCCGGGTAGCCATCACTATCGGTGCAAAAAAAGGAATAAATGAGGATACTACGGCCAACTGACTATGTGGTGCACGTATGGCTGCAATAGCGATGTACAATCCCATCACTATTACCAAAGTCACGGGCAGTATCAATTGCTGAGATTCACCCTGATCATCCCCTACAGCGCTACCAATCGCTGCACAAAGTGAGGCATATAGAAAATATCCGAGTATGAATAAAATCAAAAACACAGGTATTATAAACCACCAATGGATATGACCTAGTTCTGTCATTATATTATCCAGGCCCATACTGGATGCTTGTTGCAGAGCTTGATCCATTTCTGGAGTCTGTACCCTTGATTTGAAAATATTTACTCCGAAAAACATGCTGGAAATAATGCCAAACAGAGGCATAAAAATTATCCATATTAAAAGCTGGGTGAGACCTACTGCGCCTACACCTATTATTTTACCCATCATCAGTTGTATAGGTTTTACTGAAGATAGGATCACTTCAACTATTCTTGTAGTTTTCTCTTCCATTACACTGCGCATCACCATCATTCCCTGGCTAAGGACGAAAATATACATTAAGATCATCATGATGCCCCCTAATATGGCACCCACTACATTAGAGGATGCTGTTTGCTTTTTGTCTTGCTTGAAAACTGCCAGGGGATTAAGATCCACATCTACATTGAGATTATTTATTTCATCGTTACTGATATTGAGTTTATTGAGTTTGTAGTTTCGATATACTTTAGACACGGAAGACTCTATGCTGGAGCTGGTATTGATATCGAGTCGTTCATCCGTGTGAATATTTATTTTAAAATTAGTCTGCTTAATATCATCAGGCGGAGCCAGCTCTATCACTGCCTGATATTTTCCGGCTTCCATTTCATCTTTCAATTGTTCATAAGAAGCAGTGCTGACGATATAATTTATACTCTTGGATTTTACAAGCAACGAATCAGTAGACATATGTTGCGGATCAGAAACTGCGACATTCAATTTTTGTACGGTATCTCTGCTCATGATATACCCAATTACAAAACTGAATACAATGATTCCCAGGGGTACCAGTAATGTAAGTAAGATGAATGATTTTTTAAATACCCGGGTAGTATATTCCCGCTTTATAATTAACCAAAGCTTCCTCATATTATATTGGATTTTTCTACTGTTTGAATAAAAATATCATTGATACTGGGAAATATTTCTTTGAAAGCAAGAATATGAAAATCCTGATCCAAAAAATACTTAAGTAGGTCTGAAGCCGAAATATCCGTGGCAGGACTAAATCTGACTTTTTTCCCTTCACGATCTATTTCATTAAATGCATTTGGAAATTCAGTGGGTAATTCATTCTCTAAAATCAATTCGAATAAATGCTGCCTGCTGGCTTTTCGGATCTCTTCAATATTGCCTTCCAATACATTTTGACCTTTATTGATGAGCACCATGCGTTCGCAGATTTCCTCTACCTGTTCCATACGGTGAGTAGAAAATATAATGGTAGTACCCATTTTATTTAATCTGCTGATTTCATCCTTGATCATATTGGCACTTATAGGATCAAGACCAGAGAAAGGTTCATCGAGGATAAGGATTTCAGGTTTGTGAATCACGGTAGCTATAAATTGCGCTTTTTGGGTCATTCCTTTGGAAAGTTCTTCTACTTTCTTTGTATACCAGGTTTTCATTTCCAACCTTTCTATCCAATACTTCAATTCTTCGCGGGCATATTTTTCATCCATACCCTTTAGTTGGGCGAGGTACATCAAATGATCCCACACCGTCATTTTTTTATAAAGTCCCCGCTCTTCCGGCATATAGCCTATTTCCCGGGGAATAGTATCATTGATTTTTTTTCCTTTGATAAAAATAGATCCATTATCCGGATGGGTGATGCCGGTAATCATTCTGATAATAGTAGTTTTTCCTGCTCCATTAGGTCCTAGCAGACCATAGATGGAACCTTGTGGGACGGTAAAACTGACTTGATCTACTGCTTTGAAATTTTGAAAAGTCTTTGATACTTGTTCAAGAGTGAGAATGGACATAATAAGCGATAAGTTAACTTCAAAAATGAGAATGAAAAATCAAATGCAATTTGCTTTTAGACGAATATACAGATAAGCCCGATTAGAAGCATATTCTTACCAAAATTAAATAAGTGCAGAGAATTAATCTATGTCTGCAAAACCCTACTAAACTGATAGTCATATAATTTACGATACAGCCCATTGGGTTTATTCAATAGTTCTTCGTGAGTGCCCATTTCCCTAACTTCTCCATGATCCATGGCTAAAACCTGGTCGGCATGTCGGATAGTTGTTAGCCGATGAGCAATAATAATAGAAGTTCTTTTCTCAATTAATTTTTCAATTGCATATTGAATGATCCCCTCTGTCTCCGGGTCAATGGAAGAAGTGGCTTCATCTAAAATCAGGATATCAGGATCATACACCAATGCCCTCACAAACGAAATTAATTGGCGCTGACCCATAGAAAGATTAAAGCCTCGCTCCGAAATGATAAAATCGTAACCATTGGGAAGTTTTTCAATAAACTCGTGAGCTCCTATTTGTTTTGCGGCAAACATTACCTGTTCTAAAGAGATCTTATCATTCTTAAATGTAATATTCTCCGTCACGGTTCCTCCAAAAAGAAACACATCTTGCAACACCACACCTATTCGCGAGCGCAGAGATGAAAGCTCATAAGATTTTATATCCAAGCCATCGATACGGATAGTACCACTCTGTATATCATAAAGTCTATCGAGCAAGCTAATGATCGTTGTCTTTCCAGACCCCGTGCTGCCCACTATGGCCAATGTGCTGAAGGCCGGCACTTTAAAGCTTACCCCTTTAAGTACTTCCTGGTTTTCAATATAGCTAAACCTTACATTGTCAAATCCAATATCTCCATTCAACTCTTTAGCAATCACTGTTCCATCATTAGGGATTTTATTCTTCAGATCTAATATTCCGAACACCCGCTCTGCGGCAATAAGACCCATTTGTAAAGTATTAAATTTATCAGCCAAAAACCGAATAGGTCTGAAGAGCATGGATAAATAGATAGGGAAAGCAATCAGTGCGCCAAGTGTCACCTCATCTTGCAAAACTCCTTTAGCACCCCACCAAACCATTAATGCCAGGGAAGTAGCTGAAATCAATTCCACTACCGGGAAAAATACCGCATAATAGAAAATGCCATCAATATTAGCCTGGGTATACTCCCGGTTTATTTTTTTAAATTTTTCCTTTTCCTGATTCTCTGCATTAAAAATCTGAATGATGCGCATACCAGAGATTCGCTCTTGCAAGAAGGAATTCATCCTGGCAATATGGGTACGTACCCGTTGAAAAGAAGCTGCTACTTTCTCTTTAAAAATATAACTGGCATAAATTAAAAAAGGAAGTGGGATCAAACATACCAAACTCAGTTTCCAACTTACAGCAAACATGATCATCAGTACAGCAATCAATCCCAGGATATCAGCCAAAATAGTAATTACTCCCTCTGAAAAAACTTCATTGATAGATTCGATATCATTTATAGTGCGTGTGGTGGCTGTACCGATGGCGGTCTTATCAAAAAAAGAAAGATCCAGATGAATAATATGCCTAAAAACCCGGACTCGTAATTCCCTGACTATGGATTGGCCTAAATGATTGGTTGCTAAAATAAACACATATCGCAGTAAAACGGTAGCAATCAACACTACCATATACCAGAAGACCATCATACTCAATCCTTCAAACACATTCTTCATCAGATGGTCATCCACCATTTTATTGATAATATGGGGCCTTAGGATACCGAGTGGAGCTTGAATAATAGCTAATAAGAGCGCCCAATAAAATAATGGTTTGTAGTCATCCGTAAGACTAAGGACTCGTTTAACTAGTGAAGAACTTATCTTTTTCTTGGTTTCAGCCATGGAGAGGGGCAAAGATAAAGGAGTTTGATTAACGTATTTTAGAGATTATTTTTTACTTCAAATCAAGAAAGGATTGTGATATTTTTCGTGACCAATAGTAGTATGAGGCCCATGGCCTGGATATACCATAACATCATCAGGCAATGTCAATATTTTTTGATGGATATTATCCAAAAGCAGTTGATGTTTTCCTCCTGGAAGATCGGTGCGGCCTATGGACTCAAAAAACAAAACATCTCCGGCAATTAATATTTTTTCATTCATTTGGTAAAAACAAATACTTCCCGGGGAATGTCCGGGAGCCGATATTAGTTGCCATTCGATACCACCCAGGTTCATTATTTCCTCTTCTTTCATAAAATGATCAGGCTCCGGTGAAGGCTCTGCTGAAACACCATACATCGCTGATACAGCCTTCAAGCTTTCCAGTACTATTTGTTCACCATCCGGGATCCAGAGTGGTATATCGTATTTTTCCTTGCACCATTTATTTCCCAATACATGATCTATATGGCAATGTGTATTGATAATTAATTGAGGTTGTAAACCTTCCTTTTTTAAGTATGAATCCAACATTTTTCGTTCATTACCATCTGAACAACCCGGATCTATGATCCAGGCCTGAGACTCATGAGAAAGCACATAGGTATTCTCTTGAAACGCATTGAAAGTAAAAATTTTTATTTGTGTCATACGGGCAAAGGAATGCATTTTTTCTGAAATACAGATCCGCCTACACCGGGTCATTTCACTATCCACCAGGCATACGTATTGGGTTCAATACTAAAAGTAAAATCTACCTGGTAGTCTCTGTTGATTTTGTACGAATGATGAGCATGATTCATATTGATAATTATGGCTTTTTGCTTCAATCCGGTATAATACAAGGGCAGCTTGATAGTGCGGGTAATTTTTTCATTTGTCGGATTGAAAAGAAGGAGAAACCCCTTTTCATCCAGGTTTTGATTTACATGTAAATATCCATCCCAGTCCCGGCCATCTGCCCGCCGTAGATGGATCATATCAGCATTCAGTATTTCTCTGTGATCTTTGTACCATTGGATCGTTTTTTTGACCATTAACTTTGTTACATCAGTGTCATATAACCTTGGACCCCGATAACATGCCTGTACTCCTGCACCATAGTATTGGATCATAAGCTGCTCATAGTCTTTAAGATGTTCGCTTAAAGGCTCTAGTACTGCTGAAGCATCGCCTCCCTGATATTTGGTAAGTGGAACGAAACCCCATGACATAGATCCTGATTTTTCGTGCGTGCCATCAAATATATTTTGCCTGTTGAGTATGAGCTGTTGAGATCGGGGAAGAGAAAAATTTACTTCTCTATATCCTATTCCAATCTTATGGGTACCATCTAAAAAATACCAATCAGGGGCATTGATATAGACTCCTTTTTCATTTAGCCATTTATAGAGCTCTTTCTGAATCTCCATCTGCCTCCATTGAGAATCGTACAAATCTCTATGCCCCGGATGACTGGTGGATGCACAGACATCACCGGGATAGGGACCATCATTTTCCCAAATATCAAATCCTGTTTCATTGAAAAAGTACTTTATTTTATCACGATAACTTAATCCCCAGACTGATCCAAAACAAGGAGCATGACCAAAGAAGGCCCCACCAGGCTTGCCCGTGGTAGCATCGATCACATCGTCATCATCACTGATCCTTCTACTACTAAATAATGAATAACCGCCGAGTAAAATGTTTTTCTGATGCGCATAATCTGCAAGTGTTTTCCATCTGATAATATTCAATGCTGAAGAATCTTCCATGTTCAAATGACTTCCAAAACTTAAAATCACTGCTTCGTAACCGGTCTCTGCACATTGATCGATAATATTTCTTACCTCCTGATCATTTTTACTTACCAGGTGCATAAAAATTGGATTTTGACAAGTCCATGGAGCTACCGTCTCATACATTTTCTTAATGGCCAGGCCTCTACGTGTTCTATCATAGCTATCCATTAAAAGTTCGTGTGTGCGAACGGATTTATATATTTCTCCCGGTTTAAGATCTATGCCAGGTGCTTTCTCCGGGTAGACTTCAAGTAAACAGGGTGTTTGATAATTATAATTTACCTGGGAAGTGTAAGCAGAGTCTGTGAGCCAATGAGTAGTTTGATCGCTAATATCATATCGCATAGCATTATTAAAAGCATAATTGGTTTCCATGTATAGTCCATGCTGCTTTTTCATCTCTTCGGCGGTACCTACCACTGCACTCTCTTCCTCTACGAAACCCAGTATTTCATTTACTACTCTGTCAATCCTGAAATTATTGCCTGATTTATTTTCTATCGAAAGCCATTTGACCAGTAATGGAATCTGTTCGTAACATTCATAATGCACCACTATTCCTAATCCTTTTAATTCCGGGAGTAAAGAGGTATAATACATAGCAATATTTTTGCCTGAAGCTTTTTGAAATTGTCTCGTCCATGTTTTAGATGTCCAATGGATATACGGGGAAATATCATTTACAGTATACTTCTGGAAAATAAAATCATGATTATTTGCTTGAAAAGAATCTATCCATTCCGGGATTAGATATGCATTTTCGCTTTGACCATAAAGTCCACCCACATTATAGTTTTTGCCATTTATGATGACCCGCGCTTCCGGTTTTGCAGATCTTATTAGTTGCTGTTGAGTACTGAGATTGATAAAGTCAAAGCAGGCCATATTTGGTTTTAGTCGAAAACTTCTTCTAAAGAGTCCATTATTCACTACTAAATCTTTCCCATGTTCAGTAACAGATAGTGTATATGGAACAGGATTTACTAACCAATCCTGGGCATATGATAGGCTACTGAAAAAGAAAAATATTAATGTCAATTTCATAATCAATAATATGTTTTTCAATGTAAAGTTTCATCCACTTTAGAGAATAAGATTGTTCCAGTTCAAGAAATTATATTTACGCTTTCTGCAGCATGGTCAATAATTTCCGATCCAATTTATATCCATGCCAGTCTTCATAGTTTACATCTTCGCGGCCTGAATCAATGATTCCAAAACTACCTTTGAATTCCCATAGAGCATAGCCTATTCCATGTGATCCCAAAATGTCAATGACATCATGAAACCATGCCAGAAATACCTCATGAGGAGTCTTATTAAAACAGCCACATTCACCACAATGTACCCCTATGCCACTTTCCATTAATTTTACCCAGGGGGCATAGAGGTCTTCTAACATTTGTCGCCCCAAATATTCATTTCCTACCTTACCCGGCCACACGGGAGTGGGCAGATTTTCAGGATCTTTAAACACCCAGCTTGCTTTGTAATGAGAAATAATCGATGGCACATAGCCGCGGCAACTTTGAGCGATATCCAAATCAGTAATTTCCGGTGTGATATCTCTACCTTTATTATTTCCATCGGCAATCACCAAATGCTTTTTATTTACATTTTTTATAGAATTGTAGGCAGCTAATACGGCCTTACGATATACATTTCCTGGTAAAGCTATTTTTGTACCCAATTGATCATTCATATCATCCCGCCAGGAGGGTTCGTTTAGCAAATCAAAGCTTATCTTTTTATTCGAAGTATTCCTGAATCGTTTTGCCCAAAAGTCCCAGTGATAGCAAAAATCTTCCAATGCTTGCGGATCTGTCCACAGATTATAAGGTTCATGAAAGCCAGCATTTACACAATAGCCCGGAGCTCTGTGTAGATTGAGTGATACGTGCAATCCTTGCTTATGAGCCTGGTATACGAGCTGCTCTATTTTATCAGTGATAGCCGAATCGATATTACGAGTTTCTTCAGGTAAAATATTTCTAGACCTATCAAATTTCAGATAAGAAGGATAAGCCATTGGGATGCGTACATAATCAAATCCCCAGTCGGCCATCCATTGGAAGAAGATCTCAGGTGTGGCATTCTTTCCTGTGTAGACATTAGGTGAGAAAAAATCCAAAATATTAAAACCTCTCCACTTGGGCAATTTGTTTTTTGGTTTGATTAATTTGCCAGCTCCTAATAATAAACCAGCAGTAGTTAATGAGCTGTTCTGAATAAATTCGCGACGATTGATCTCCATAATAATCTATTAATAGTAGTTTTTCAAAATTACAAAATATACCAATATAAATAGTTGAATACTGGTTTATCACATAACTAATCCGATCTAAAAAACTTCAAAACGCTTCCCCAAAGGAGAGATAAAACACACTTGACCTATAACCAATACCATAGTCTAGTCTAAGATTAATATGCTGTATTTTGTCCAGTGCAAATCTTAATCCTGCACCTGAGCTGTATCTGATATTATTTATTAATAAATTATTTACAACATGAAACACTTTTCCCATCCCAGCAAATCCGGTCACTCCAAATCTTTTATAAACAACCTGTCGCCACTCAGCTTGTAATAGTAAAGAATTATTGTCTCTATACTGCGGAACCATAAAATCTTTAATTCAATTTTTTATAAAATCAATAGTCTGCTACTTTATTAGCATGTCGTTGCTCTGTTTTTTGCCTTGAAGTAAATGGCGAAAAAATGAAACAAATGGCGAAAAAATTGATTTTACATTCATCAAGATGTAATGTAGGATGTTCTTCCTTTTCAAAAGAGTGTTTTCTATGATTACCTTATGTACTAATAGGTTACCTCATCCCATTACTCACAAACACCAATTCATTTCCATTGGCAGACCAGGAATATGCATTCATACTTCCCTTTCCACCATAGAAATAGGATACCGCTTTAGATTCACCTCCAGCCAAAGGCATCACTTTAATCATAGCATTTTGATACTTTACAGGCTTAGATGGATTGGCAGTAAAAGGCAATGCCAGGTAAGCTATTGATTTCTTGTCTGGCGAAATATGAGGATACCAGGCTTGCTCATGGCCATAAGTGATTTGAGTCTCTTCTTGGGTGACTAAATTCCGTTTCCATAGTTGATTCGTACCTGATTTTACAGTATTGAAATATTGATAACGATCATCCTTTTCCAGGGTGTCCATTTGGGCAATTGCACCACTAAGCATTTTGGGTTGACCATTACCTGATGGATTGACAGTATAGTATTCATTGCCTTTTTTAAATATAATTTCTTTACCATTTTTGCTGTACATAGGTGCACTTATTTCGTCCATAGTTTCATAAATCACTTTTGATTTGTTGGTTGCAACATTAACTACTTCGATTTTATTGGTCAGGTGGATACTATCATGGCTGATCATTTGCATATAATGATTTGGATGCCAATCAGGAGCTACCGGAGTAGAGATTCTTACATTCCAAACATTTGCTTCCTGGATACCCACTCCATCATGTGCTAAAGCATAAGGACCCACTAATACTTCATCGCGTAAAGTGGGCAGGTCTACACTACCCATTTCTTCAAATGCCTCGCCCGGGTGTGCAATCCGCATGGTGATTTTTTTTCCTATCCGCTCAAGCTGGATAATATTTTCTCCAAAGTATTGTTTTGCCCAGAATATCTCTTCTTCGGGATCGCGCATATAGGCACCTCGAAGCGGCCGCCATTGTATTACCACCAGGCCATCACCATGCAAGCAAGAATTTACACTTACCGAATTGTCTTGAGTACTCTCTCTTATCATCCATCCTGTCTTGCGATGACCAGCTCCACTTTCATTTCCAATCAATTGAAAATTAGCAGTCAATAAAAAATCACCTTTTATTCTTTTGTATAGGAATTGAAACTCATCATGATTGAACCAGATGTTTTCACCTCCTCCTCGCAATGTATAAGTCTGAGAAGATGAGTCATAACTGGAAGATCCTTTAAATTTTGGATTACCAATGTCTTCTGATTTTTCGAATTGTCCGATTTGGGCAAATGAAATAGTGAGCGTCATTATGACTATGCATACAGAAGAGAGAATTTCCTTTTTCATATCACTTATTTGTTTTTTGAATTACCAGGCCCCGGGGAAAAATATTTTTTATTCCAATGGTCAAGCCAGAAGTAATCATAATTATTTTTTATTTCCGATCAACACTTTCCGGGCATCAGGCTTTCCTTCCGCTCTTTGTACGCTGAATAAAGGCGCAATAGTAAGTGTATCTCCATCAAACCTGCAACTTAGATAGTCCCCATGACAGGTCTCTATAAATCGCATACTGATCTCCAACTGATCACCGGATTTCCAACCGGCCGATGCAGCAGTAATAGAATCAAAATCGATGCGTCGCCTGCTGAAAAGGGAGTGCTCTTTGGGTTTGTAGTTTCCTTTTTTGATCCAATAGTTTCTGCCACACGTGATTTGATAGCCTGGAATTCCTCCTTCTTTGATTCGAAAAACAACTGATTTTTTCGAGAATGAAAATTTCAAAGATTCAATGCCTAATCCATTGGGTTCAAAATTGTACTCTTTGTTATTGATTTTGGATTCCAGATCTGAATGAGTTTCGAATTTGGGGGGATCATACTTTAAATTCTCCAATCTTCTATTGAGCTTTTTATTCTCTGTCTTATTTGCAACTGGTTTTTCACTTCTGTTTAACTCGGGCCAGAGCACATCCCATACAATACCCATCGTGTCGGCTTTCCCGAGACTTTCACTCGCTATTGTCACTACTGCATTTTGATCAGGAAAAACCATACTATATTGACCAAAAGCCCCATCAGCCCGATAGCCCCCCGGAGGGTTCAACCAAAACTGGTAGCCATAGCCATAACCCCAACTATTATTATTGTTTCCATTAGAGATTTGTTTAGTAGTAGCTGCCTGTATATAATCTTCATTCAGAATTTGATTCCCGTTCCATTTACCTTTTTGCAAATAGAATTGTCCAAACTTAGCCATGTCTTCAGTAGTAATTCTTAAATGTGATGCGCCATAGTTTATTCCTTCGCTATTTCTAGTCCATACCGCTTTATCCATTCCCAGTGGGGTGAATAATCTGGGTCGCAAAAATTCTTCTACCGTGCGACCAGTAATTCTTTGAATAATACATGAAAGCATATAACTCGCCCCTGAATTGTATAAAAACGTAGTACCTGGTTCAAACTCTATTGGTAATGATAAAAATGTTTTTGCCCAGGGTGTACCTGCAGGAGACTTTTCTATAGTCATGATCGAGTCTTTGGCCATACCCACACCCATCATAAGTAAGTGCTTAATTTTTAATGTTTTGAGATTTTCACTTTGTGTTTCAGGAAGTACATCTTGAAAATATTTAATCACATGATCTTCTACATTCAGCAAACCTTCCTGTTGCGCCAAACCAATGGCCGTAGAGGTAAAACTCTTACTCATAGAGTAGAGCTGTATGCGATGATCAGGAGCATATGGGTACCAGTATCCTTCAGCAATTACAAATCCATTTTTTACAATCATGGTGGTGTGAAATTCCTGGCCACTTCTTTCTATAGCGTCAAAATATATATGGATGGCTGTAGTAGTCACTCCTTGTGCCTCTGGAGCACTTCGAGGTAATTTATTTAAATCCTTTGCCAGAACTTCATTGGGATTTAACCCTAAGACTATTGATGAAAGCCCAATTTGCCTAATGAATATTCTTCTGCTGGTCATTATCTTTTCATGATTTGATTCACTAAGTTATTCTTTGTTAGTTCATATTATAGCTGTCTGATAGAATTGTGTAAATAATTATCCTTTTGATAGTAGTTTGCAGACTGGCATCATACCTGGGATTCTTAAAACTTCGTTCTCTTGTTTATATTTAGGCCTTATGAAAGTTATTAAGTCATTTTACGCCCTACTGGCATTTTGTTTTTTCACTACATCCATTTTTGGGCAGGTAGATATAAAGCTCGATTTTTCTAAACCATTAGTACCTGTATCACCGTATATCTATGGAAGAAATAATTCTCTTTCTAATTTCTCATTTGGTGGTATTTCTATTGAAGACTCGATACGATTGGCTGATGCTCGGGTTCGATTATTACGTGAAGGAGGTGGAAACAACAGTACAAAATATAATTGGCGAAGAAAGCTGCAAAGCCATCCTGATTGGTATAATAATGTGTACAGCAATGACTGGGGAATACAAGCTGCTGGTGCTCAAAAAAGTTTTCCAAATGCCCAGGTAATGTTCAGCTTTCAACTGATAGGTAAAGCAGCCAGGACAAATCAATTCAATTTTAATGACTGGGGCTATAATATGTCGCAATGGTGGGAAGGCACTGCTCAAAATCTGGCAGGTAATGGCGTGTTGAATAATTCCGGAACAAAAGCTAAAGTAAATGGAGATCCAAATTTGTATCTTGAAGATTGGCCCGCCGATAGTACTATAGGAATATTGAATAACTGGTTCAATGTATTAAAACTGGACAAAACCAAACTTCGATATTGGAATATGGACAATGAACCCGAGATATGGAACGGCACCCATGATGACATTATGCCTAATCAACTCTCAGCTGAAGATTTCATGCAGCGATATTTTTCAGTAGCGAAAAAAGCAAGAGCTCTCTATCCTGAAATAAAATTGGTAGGCCCGGTTACTGCCAATGAATGGCAGTGGTATAATTGGGATAATAATGTAATTAATTACAATGGTAAACCTTATACCTGGCTTGAATATTTTATAGCAAGGGTAGCTGAAGAGCAAAAGAAGACTGGAATTCGACTACTTGATGTATTAGATATTCATTTTTACCCAGGTACCTCAAAGCCTGAAGAAATAGTACAATTGCATAGAGTATTTTTCGATAGAGACTATGTTTTTCCCGAAGCGAACGGTATCAAGCGAATTAACGGAGGTTGGGATGCAAGCCAAAATAAGGAATACATTTTTGGTAGAATCAATGATTGGTTGAATAATTATTTAGGGCAAAATCACGGTGTCACGCTTGGCCTTACCGAGGTGGGCATAAATGGGAATGACCCTACGATCACAGCTATTTGGTATGCCAGTACTTTAGGTGAGTTTATGAAAAACGGAGTTGAACTTTTTACTCCATGGTCATGGAAAACAGGTATGTGGGAGACACTACATTTATTTAGTAAATACAATCAAACCAGCTTTGTTTCTAATTCTTCGTCAGATGAAAAGAATGTATCAGCTTATTCTACTATAAATCAAAACAAGGACTCCGTCACTATAGCGTTGGTGAATCGAGCTACAACTACCAAAAGCATTCATCTTACTCTTGGCTCATTTAATCCAATAGGAGACGCTGAAGTTTTCACACTGAAGACTTTACCCAACATGGAAACTTTTTATTCCTCTGCTAAAAATGCATTAGTAAAGACTAAATGGAAAGCGAGTAATCAAATGGACTTTGATCTCTCAGGTAGCTCTATTACTTCGATACTTCTTACAAATACCGCGATTACTGCAACAAAGGATGATGAAATCAGAGATCTGTTTGTATACCCTAATCCAGCAAAAAATACTATTACTATTGAATCACCTTTTGCCTCCATTGTGAACCTTGAACTCTATGATTTAGCAGGTAAACTCCTGGAACAAAAATTAATTAATCCTACCACTACTTTCCAATATCATCTGGCCCGATCTCCTGGGATGTATATCATCAGAATAGAAAGTAGTAAAAATACGACTTCTGTAAAAAGAATAATAGTTCAATAGAATTTATACTGCTTCTATTTATTAAGGTTGCCTCCCAACCACTGAAATGCTGAAGATACCTGAAATAAATGCTTGCCTGAGTAAGGCCTTAGGAAGGTAAAGCCAGGTTTTGCCAACTATTAAATGATATTCTGAGTTGGTCATATACACGGGCCCAAAATAGGAATGAGTACTTGCCTTTAATTAATTAAATTCGAGATTTTATTCTAAAATTATGAAGTCAATCATTTTATTCTTACTTTTTATTCCGTATCTGGGAATTGGCCAAAATGAAATCCAGGTGTCTGACCTTACCAAAATTAAAACTGCTGGAAATGTTCAGATTACGCCTGATGGTAAAAACATCATCTACACCGTGCAGGCCATCGAACCAGATGCAAAAGACAAATGGGATTATAATTATGTAACCCAAATATGGATGGCTGATGTCTCAGGCAATACTTCCCCCAGGCAATTGACTTATCAAAAAGATGGTGCCAATAATCCAAGAATTTCGCCTGATGGGAAAAGTATTGCATTTACAAGATCAGTGGACGGTAAAGGGCAGATTTTTATACTTCCCATGGATGGAGGCGAGCCCTGGCAATTAACTACGGAAAAGAATGGAGCTGGTAATCCGGTTTGGTTTCCCGATGGGCAAGCTATTTTGTTTTCAAGCTCGATTAAACTCATTGATCTAATCACAGATAGTATTTTAAACCCGAAAAAAGAACTCCCCGAATGGCCAACCGAAAAAGCAGGTTTCAAAGACAATTCCTACTTAAGTACTAATACGGCAAAAGCAAATCCCGATGGATCTATAGATCAGATACGTGCCTATCTTTCTATGAATGAAAAAGATAATAAAGCAAAAGTGATTACCAAACTCAATCTACAGGAAGAAGCCCGGGTAAGCAATGACCTGAGTTTTAATCATATTTACCAGATAGAAGTAAAGCCGCAAGCAAAATCAATTCCATTGACGAGCGGGTTCTATTCTTTTGCTAATCCGCAATTCATTGAGGGCACAGATGAGATCCTGGTACAAACAGATTTGGATAAAACAGAACATCCTGACAGAAGTTTTGAATCTGAAGTATATCGACTCAGCTTAGCCAATCATTCTCTGACAAAAGTATTAGGCAAGAAAGGTATGAGCTATGGACAAGCTACGATTTCACCTTCCGGTAAATGGATCGCTTTCACCCAATCTCCAATATTGAGTGTTTCTGTGCCAAAGCTTTCCATCATGCCATTGAATGGAAAAGAATCAGACATTATGATAATCAATCACGATCGCAATGTCAATAGTATTCAATTTAGCGAAGACGATAAAAATCTATTTATTACTTCGGCCTCTAATGGTGGAGTAGCGTTGTACCTGGTAGATCTGGCTACTAAAGCAGTTCATGTGCTCAGCTCTTTCGATGAAGGAATTGGATCTATAGATTTTTCAAAGGATAAAATAGCCTTTTCAAAAATTGCAGTGGCAAGCCCTTCAGAGCTTTTCCTGGCTGATACTAAAATGCAAAATCAAAAACTACTTACCGATCTCAATACATCCTGGCTGAAAACGAAAACGCTCAGTACACCACAGAAATTTTCTTTCAAAAATGAAAAAGGGCTCACAGTAGAATATTGGGTGATGAAGCCAACCAATTATACCCCTGGTAAAAAATACCCGGCTATGCTCGAAATCCACGGTGGACCTACTGCTATGTGGGGACCAGGCGAAGCCAGTATGTGGCATGAGTTTCAGTACTATTGTGGCAAAGGCTATGTAGTGGTGTATGCTAATCCGCGCGGATCGGGTGGCTATGGTGAAAATTTTATGCGAGCGAATATCAAAGATTGGGGGGCCGGCCCTACATCAGATGTACTAAAATCTTTAGATGCAGCTGTCTCACTGGGATTTATAGATACTTCTAAATTGGCGGTGACAGGAGGGTCCTATGCCGGTTACCTCATCGCATGGATCATTTCACACGACAACAGATTTAAAGCAGCATGTTCTCAACGAGGTGTATATGATCTCACTACATTTTTTGGCGAAGGGAATGCCTGGCGACTCGTGCCTATGTATTTTGGCGGTTACCCATGGCAGCCCGATGTACTCAAGACCCTGGAACACGAATCACCTATTACTTATGTACAAAATATCAATACTCCTTACCTGATGTTTCATGGGGAAAACGATTTACGCACCGGTGTGATCCAGGGTGAACAAATGTATAAATCACTCAAAGTAATGGGCAAGTCTGTGGAATATGTACGGCATCCTGGAGCTACGCACGAAATCACCAGAAGCGGAAATAATCGCCAGCGCATTGATCAAATGCTGCGCGCCTGGGAGTTTTTTGATCGGTTTATTCATTAATTTTTTTCAATTTGCTAAATCATCATTTCATGAAAACTATTTTGATCCTATTTTCTTTCCTGTCCCTTTCACTAGTACACGCTCAAAGTAATTGGAGTCCTGAGCAATGCCTGCAACTAAAAAACATCACAGCTACCATTGCATCACCGGACGGTGCCAAAGTATTGTATTCAGTACGAGAAGCCATCATGACAGAAGAAAGAAGCGAATATGTAAATCAAATCTGGCTTTGTAATGCCGATGGTAGCAACCAGACCCAGCTTACCCGTGGTGATAAAAACAATGCGAATCCGGCCTGGAGTCCTGATGGAAAATGGATAAGTTTTACATCAAATCGAGATGGCAAAACTAATCTTTATTCTATGCCTGTTACTGGTGGCGAATCTGAAAAATTGACAGATGTAAAATCTGGGATAGCCAACTATGCATGGAATCCTGATGGGAATTCAATAGCCTTTTCTATGGCTGATGCAGTAAGTGATCAGGATGAAAAAAATAAAAAAGGAAAGAACGACTGGTATTTTGTAGATGAAGAAATTAAGCAAAATCGATTATTCATTTTGAATTTGAATAAAAAAGATACTGCTGGAAAATATGCTCAAAAGAAACTAGTAAATGAAGAGGTAACCGTAAATGATTTTAACTGGAGCCCCGATGGAAAACAACTGGTATATAGCTATAGTAAATCACCTAAAGCCAATGATGAGATCACAAGTGATATTTCTTTAATAAATGTAGAAACAGGTATTTCCAAACCCATTTCTTCCACACCCAAAGCCGGAGAAAGCAATCCGATCTTTAGTCCTGATGGTAGTAAAATCGTTTTTTATGCATCCACAGATCCTATTGATTGGTCAGGTCCGGAAATGATAAAAGTGTATAACCTGGCTGATGGTAAAATCACCCGGCTAAAGTCTGGTCCCAATGACGAAGGTCAGATCATCGGCTGGACCGCTGACAGCAAGAACATCATTTACTCAGAAGCAAATAAAACCTTAACCAGCATCTATATATTAAGTGTTGATGGCACTACGGTCACCGAGTGGAGCAAAGGCGAAACAGATCTTATCACTGGTGTTACGCTAAATGATAAAAACAATAAGATTACATTCTTGAAGCAAAATCCTTCTTCTTTAGCAGAGGCCTTTATCACTGGTACGAGTACTTACGCTCCAGTAAAACTCACAACAGTACAGGCTGGGCATTCCGGTAAACCATTACCCAAAACAGAAGTAATCAAGTGGAAAGGTGCCGATGGCAGAGAAATAGAAGGTCTGCTCACCTATCCGCTGAATTATGTTGCCGGTCAAAAAGTACCCTTCATCCTCAATGTCCATGGCGGACCTTCAGGAGTATTTGTACAAAACTGTGTAGTCGGCAACTCAGGTGCTTACCCCATCGCGGCCTTTGCTGAACAAGGCTATGCCATCCTGCGGCCCAATCCTCGTGGCTCCACTGGCTATGGCGCGGATTTCAGAATGGCTAACCGATCTGATTGGGGAGGTAAAGACTATATCGATATAATGAATGGAGTAGACCAGGTGATCAAAATGGGTGTAGCTGATTCTGCCAGAATGGGTGTGATGGGCTGGAGCTATGGTGGCTTTATAAGCTCCTGGATCGTAGGGCATACCAATCGATTTAAAGTAGCCTCCATCGGCGCCCCGGTTGTAGATCTCGTCAATCAAAATCTTACTGATGATATCAATGGCTTTTTGCCTTCCTATTTCAAGGCCGATCCTTGGAATGATTGGGCCACTTATGATGCTCACTCCCCACTCCGATATGTACAAAATGTAAAAACCCCGGTACTGCTGCAACACTGCGAAGGCGATCAACGTGTGCCCATCACCAACGGCCTCATGTTTTATAATGCATTGAAAAGAAGGAATGTCACCGTACGCATGTTAGCCATGCCCAGGCAGGCTCATGGTCCGGTGGAGCCCAAGATGAATCTCAAAGTATTTGAGACCAATGTGGAGTGGATGAATAAGTATATCGGGGGGAAGGGTAAGTCTTAGGTGGATTACATGGAGATAACTTAGCCACAGAGGTTACTTATTTGAACAGTAATTAGGGTATCATATTTGCCACAGAGACACAGATTTGCACAGTTTGTATTTGGGGGATTTCTTTTCTGTGAAAACCCGTGTAATCTGTGGCTGAATTTTAAAACCCTTCGCGCACGCTATTAGAGCCACGGAGGTCACTAATTTACATAGTAATTGAGGTATCTTCCTCTTTGAAATCTATGGCCGATCTTTTGAGGAATATTTTAGCCACAGAGGCACAGATTTACACGGAAACCAGAATGCCATAATCTGTGAAAATCTGAGTAATCTGGGGCAGTTCTTTTGCACAATGTTTTAGCCTCAGAGGCACAGATTGGCACAGAGTAATCACTCAATATATAACCCGTTTAATTCCAAGTGACTCAATCCCAAAATTCAAAATCAAGCCAACCTTATTACCTGAAGCTTTGAGATAATTGATAATCTGGGCCAAATCAAGATCAGTAATTTTCGATTTAGCTTTGACTTCCAGGATTATTTTATCAAAGACAGTGAAATCCGAGAAATATTGGTGCGATAGAATAATATTTTTATAAAGTATTGGATACGCTTTCTCTCTGTTGAAATCAATTCTCTGATTTTTAAATTCATAGTCCATAGCATCTTTATATACTATTTCTAAAAATCCGGGACCGAGAAGGCGATGAATTTCCATGCCTATTCCGATGATGATGGAAGTTTCTTCTTTTAGTGGGTAATTGTTTTCAGTGCGTTTCATGCTTTAAAAATAGAAAAGATTCCACTGATACTTTTTTATTAGCCTCAGGAAATACTGATTCGCATTAAAGATTATCTGTGAAAATCTGTGGCCGATACTTTGGAGAATATTGTAGCCACAGAGGCTCAGATTTACACTGAAAACCAGAAGATCATAATCTGTGAAAACCTGAGTAATCTGTGGCTGACTCTAAATGGTAACCTCTTTAAAAACACATAATACCCACAGAGGCTCAGATTTGCACAGTGAGTATTGGAGAATTTAATCTGTGAAAACCCGTGTAATCTGTGGCTGATCTTTAAATGATAACCGCTTTGAAAACAAGTAATAGCCACAGGGACTCAGATTTACACGGAGCATTGTGGATTTCTTTTCTGTGAAAACCTGCGAAATCTGTGGCTGACTCTAAATGGTATCCTCTTTGAAAACATAATAAAGCCACAGAGGCACTGATTGCACAGTGAGTTTTGGAGAACTTAATCTGTGAAAACCTGGGAAATCTGTGGCTGAACTTTTAGGCAAGATTATTAGCTACAGAGGCACTGATTGGCGCAGAAGGTTTGGAGAATTTAATCTGTGAAAACCCGTGTAATCTGTGGCTGACTTTAAAGGGAATCCACTTTGAAGGACAAGTAATAGCCACAGAGGCTCAGATTTACACGGAGCATTGTGGATTTCTTTTCTGTGAAAACCTGCGAAATTTCTGGCTGACTCTAAATGGTAACCTCTTTAAAAACACATAATAGCCACAGAGGCTCAGATTTGCAAAGTGAGTATTGGAGAATTTAATCTGTGAAAACCCGTGTAATCTGTGGCTGACTCTAAATGGTATCCACTTTGAAGGACAAGTAATAGCCACAGAGGCTCAGATTTGCGTAGAATCTGAGGAATCATCTGACATTTTACCCTTAAATTACACTAATCAGATGCATAAAAACCCAAAGCCATGCAAAATTCAATCTTTATCAGCTATCGCAGAAGTGACCTCTCTAAAAGCGATGCCAATGTAATTCATGAAGGCCTCGAAAATGCTTTCGGCCCGGATAGTGTATTTCTGGACACGGCTGATCTCCACGGTGGTGATAAATGGAAACAGATTTTGAATCAGGCAGGTACAAATGCTAAAGTATGCCTGGTAGTGATTGGCCCTAAATGGCTTGAAAAAAATCAGGATGGCGCATTGAGAATAAAGCAAGACGATGATTGGGTGCGCAAAGAAATTGAATATGCTATTGACAAAAATCTTGTCATTATCCCTGTTCTTGTAAATAAAGCAAAAATACCAAACAAAGAAGATTTACCCGATTCTATACAAACAATGCTGGATTCACAAGCGTTGAAAATAGATCTGAATGACTGGGCAACCTACAAACTCAGAATAGTTGAAGAGCTTAAAAATCACCTTGGAAATAAGGTATCTAATAAAGAGAAGAAAAAAATATCTGCAATTTTATATTTACTTTCTGGTTTGATCTTAGTGACTATCGTTGGATGGTGGCTATATAAGTCTAAAACTAATGATGTAACAAAACCAATATCTACCTCTACCCCGGAGTGTGTTAGTTACGAGAGATCAGACAATTTGAATACTTTATTCTTTCCTTTAATAACTACGGATAATCAGAAAATAGAATATAGCCTTGCCAATAAATTCTCTAATAAGTGTATGGAATATCAAATCTCTGATGAGACTAAAGTAAGTGAATATTTCAGAGATAAACCGCTTACACATTCGGATCAAAAGACCATAGCTAAAAAATGTAATGCAGATCTTTTCTTCGGTGGGCAACTAATACAGTTTGATGGCAAAAATCAATTCGATGCTAGCTTTGGGCTTACACACGATACACTGCAGGTACTTACACCGTCTGCTAAAAGCTTTACTCTGGAAAGACAAAATATCTCCTTGCAAGAGCTCACAGGTGGACGGGCAATAGACAGCCTTTACGAACGGGTGTTACAGGCAGTGTTGGGTTTCGTCTTGGTTCAAAAAAAAGATTTTGATAAAGCTGTAAAAGTTTTAAAAGACCTTCAACCAGAAAAAATTGAAAGTGATACTTTTAGGAATGTAATTTATCGTTTAATGTCAGATGCCTGCTACCAAAATAATAAACCAGACTCAGCTATCATGTACCTGCAAAAAGTAATAAATTCTAACTATTCCACAGACCTTGAGCTTAGCAAATCTATTTTGGCAACGGAAATTAATAGACCAGATATAGCTATTGCATCTTATAATAAATTAATAGACAGCAGTAAAATAGATAAAAATATTCTGTACGAAAAACGCGCCGATCAATACATTCAAATCCAGGAATATAAAAAAGCAAAAGAAGACTACCAGCAAGTGAAACCCAGCGCCAGTCCTGCTCAGAAACAGCGCGTGAATACAAAAGTAATAGAGGCTGACAAAAATATATCCGCCAATAATGCATCCATTTCTCAAGTAAATTTCAGCAACCTCACAGCTATTCAGAAAATAAGTATTAGTGATAAGCTACTGCAAAATGGAGAAACCGTAAAAGCAAAAGAAATATTAAATACTATTCCCAAAGAAGCAGTAGAGTTTAAAAAGGCAGAACCCCTCTTAATGGAAGCGAAATTAAAACTAGGTGATATAAAAGCTACAGAAGTACCTCCTGCTATACTCATTCAGAATCAACGACTAAATACAGAAGTGATTCAGAAAAAGGCGATCATGAAAAAAGTAAATTGATATGCTTATGTATTAAAGTTCCTACTTTCTTATTAAAGTTCTGCGCCACATCATTATCTTCATGTTTTAAGTATTAATCCATGAGTAAACCGAGTCAACCAGGTAAAGAGACGCCTCCCATCAGCCAGGCAGAGCTGCTAAAAATATTCTTACCCATCATTCAAGTAAAAGGAAAAGTATACCAAAAAACATCCAAAGTGCATGCTCGCCCCGCTAAGCCCAGAGAAATCATTATAACCACTACCTCTGCCGGCTTCGAAACTAAAAACACAGCAAAAAAAGGAGACTTTGTAATCACTAATGCCACGAATGCCAAAGAAGAATACATTATCTCAGCAGCAAAATTTCCTACACGCTACAGAAAATTAAAAGACCTAAAAAATGGCTACGCTCTCTACCAGGCAATAGGATCAGTAAAAGGGATAAAACTGACTAAACCGGTGCTCCATAAATTAAAACTGCCTGATCATTTTTCTATTCAAGCATCGTGGGGTGAAGCACAGATGGTGGCGAAAGGGGATTATATGGTGTGTACCCTGGATGAGTCGGAGATATATATAATTGGGGGGAAGGAATTTGGAGAAACTTATGAGTAATTAATGTTTAGTTATGAATATTGAAGAAGAAAGGAAAGGAAATAAATCAGAAGTCAGGTATTGTAGACCTAATCAACTGTAGATTTTGTTTAAGAAGACTATGTCTTTATGGATAATAAAGAATTTGATATACGCTTACGTTTTACTAGTTCATCAAACCCCCAACAACATCTCAGTAGGAAATCTTAATTCCTTATGTAGTGCTCTTATTTGGGATAGAGTAAGGTTCCTTTTCCCTCTCAATATTTCCGACACTCTATTGGCGCCTATTAGTTTTGCGAGATCTGTCTTGGTGAGATTTAGTTGTGACATGGCCTCTTCTATGATTTGAGGAATTGTAAGTCTTAGCTTATTAAAAGTAAAGGTTTTATGCTCGTAATCTTCTATTAATAATACTAAGGTATCTATGTATTTTAGTTTTAACTCATTCTCAGATTTACTGTCAAAAGATAAATCAGCGATTTCTTCTATCCAATCAGAGTAAAGACTATATTGTTTATCATTAAGTATAGGTGTTATATTATATCGTTCTGTATTAAATTTTCTTTTCATTTTTTTTATCGTCATTAAAGTTGGCAAAGGTCATTTGAAATCTTTGGTTAAATTTCAAAGTTTATTATTTTCTGATATGTTGCCTAGTGTGCAAAATAACACAGAAGATAGCACTTTCCCAATATGAGATAATGTATTGTGCAAGATGCCCGGTATATGCCGATATGAGAAGTGACTTTATAAATAAAACCTGATAAGATTTATTAATTCTGGAATATAAGTCATAACTTCATCTCACCCGAGCCCTCGTACCCCTCAGTTATTTCATTTATTCACCAAACCTGGTAACAATTTGGTATAGTCGTTACATATAAATAAAACCTTAAATCCCACTACTCATGCCAAAGCTCGTTATCCCGGGTCACGATATTTCTGCTAAAACCAATTATACCCTTCGTAGCGAACACAATCAAATCAGTAAGACCATTGAAATCAAAGAACCCACCAGGGGGGAGAAACCTGTTACTATTAGTCACGTGGCGGAAGATGACGAAATAGTAATCTTGCAATTTGAGGATGGTGGAGAATGGGTAGGCAGGGTGGACGAATTAGATGAGATCTTTGGTAAGCCGTCAGGGGATCGCGGTAGAGAAACTACCATTGAAATTCCTACTTCTATTGCACCTATTGGCTACCAGGCAGAGCGAGGTGTTTTCAAAGAAATCAAGCTAAAGCTGATCCAGTTTATTACGGGTAAGGGAATTAAGCTAGCTACAGATCCTATAGCAAAAAAAGTTGCAAAAGAATTAGTAATCAAGGCTGATAAACATATAATGCCCAACCCTGGTCTTTTCAAAGTTTCAGGTAAAAATCTATCTAAGTTTCAATCTTCTTCCAGCGAAGCCGGTCATTATTTGCTTTTTTTACATGGTACTTTAAGCTCATTTGATGGCTCATTTGGTGGGCTTTTTGATGAGGATACTACTGGAATACAGGACTTGCTTTTGAGTTCTTATAAGTCTAATATATTAGCTCTTAATCACTATACTTTATCTGAGAGTCCTTTTGTAAATGCCCGTCAGGTATTAGAAAATTTACCCGAAGGGTCTTCACTGGATATTATATCACATTCACGGGGGGGGCTTATAGCCGATATTTTGGCCACCTGTGATTACCAAACTTTCAACGAGCAATCTGAAATATATCCATTGACTGCTATAGAAACTGCCATGGCAGAAGGTCATGAAGATTTTGCAAAAGAACTAAAAGCTCTGAATAAAATAGCTGCTCAAAAAAAGATTAGCATAAAGAAAATAATCAGAGTAGCATGCCCTGCTAATGGTACCGTTTTATTGGATCATCGATTGGATCATTTATTAAACGGAATACTCACAGCCATCGGGCTTGCATTTGGTAGTGTAGGGAATCCCCTGTATGATTTTATTAAAGGATTTATTACGGATGTGATCAGGTCTCGTGCAGATTCGTACAGCGTACCAGGCTTGTTAGCGATGATAGAGGGCTCCTATCCTCAGCAGTTGATCAATAGATCTGATATTACTTTACCTGGTCAGCTGATAGTAATAGAAGGAAATGCTGAATTTGGTGGAAACATCAAACACTCGATCCAGGTGGTGCTCACCAATCTGTATTTTAGAATGTCCAACGATTTTGTAGTGAATACCAATAGCATGCGATCAGGCATGTTGCGCACCAGTGGTATTCATGTATTACTTTCTAAAGATGACGAGACCAGCCATTTTAGATATTTTAAAAATAAAAAAACACAGCAAGCTATTGCTGATTCCGTAAGAGCTTTGCCTGATAGTACCCAGATCAAAGGATTTCAATATTTCTCGGAAGGCGAAGACCGTGGAATTGTAGTTGGATTGTTTAAGAAGTACCGGCCATTCAGAGCAGATCAGATCTCGGGAAATAAACCAATAGTGATTCTGATACCAGGCATCATGGGTACACATTTGAGTGTAAATGGAAATAATATCTGGCTAGACCTACTGGAATTGGGGAGAGGTCGCATGCTACAATTAGCTCCCGAAAACGCAGTTGGCTATGATTATGTAATCGGGCCTTACTATGAAGAGTTGGCAAAATCACTTTCGGATCAATATGATGTTCTCACATTCGGCTTTGACTGGAGAAGCAGTCTAAGTGTTGCAGCTACTAGACTAAAAGATAAATTGAAAGAATTGTATGCCTACAACCAGCCTATAAAAATAATAGCACACTCTATGGGCGGGCTTATTGTGAGAGATCTTATGCGATTGCATGCTGTCGAATGGTCAGAGTATATAGAAAGGCCAGACTCTAACACCATACTTTTAGGTACCCCATGGAAAGGCTCGCACCTCATCATAGAGGCTTTTACCGGATATCTTGGTATAGTCCGTCAGATTCAATTTCTAAGCACTTTTACCAGTAAGCGCAAGCTATTGGCTTTATACCAAAAGTTTGAAGGTATGTATGAGCTGATGCCTATTAATGATGAAGCGTGGGAAAAAGTGGATACGTGGGAAAAGATTACCGAATCATTGGAAGGTGAAAAATTTCAAGTACCGGAGCTATTAAATAAGTTTAAATCATATAAAGAATCCATTTCCAAATGGAATGGGTTAATATCCGATGACTCCAAAGGTGCGGTACGTTATAAAAATATATACTATGTAGCTGGTAAAGCCGATTGCACTACTAGCGCCTATGCGATAAAGAATAATAGAATCAAATTTTATGGTACCCCTGATGGTGATGGCTCTGTCACTTGGCAATTAGGCATACCACCAGCATTTCCTTCCAGGCAATTGTTTTATACACATGATACTAAGCATGCTGACCTTCCTAGTGACACCAGGCTTTTTACTGGAATAAAAGAACTTCTGCAAAAAGGCACTACATCTGGAAATTCTATTTTCGAGTACCCACCGAATACTATGAGTCAGAGAGGTACTATTCAAATAAATAAAGAAGTAGACCTTATACCTGTGACTTACGATTTAGTTTCTAACCGATCTGATGAAGCATTTGAAATTCTTTTGAATAGAAAATCAAAGAAAAAGGCCGTGACCGAAGCCAAAGATGTATTGGATGTAAAAGTGGTACATGGCAATCTGAAATATGCATCATACCCTGTATTTGCCGGTCATATGCAAAATGAAGGCATTACGGGTTCTGAGGTTGCTATAGATCATTTTTTGAATGGCAAACTAAGTGAGCGATTCAGTGTCAAAAATTATCCTGCACGAGTAGGTGAAAGCTTAGTGCTTTTTGATCCAGCTTTAAAGCCGAAAGGTGCCATCATAATAGGTGCTGGTGAAATTACCGAGTTCAATGCATATAGACTCAAAAGAGCCGTGGAGTCGGGTGTGATTAATTATGCTATGCATCTGCGCGACAATGTAAATAATAAATGGCTAGACAGCGACCAAAGCATTGAAAGGGGAAAGTTTATGTCCAGCATATCTTGCTTGTGTATTGGTACTGGATTTGGCCGTATTTCTATGGAAGATTCGCTACGCGCTATCATTACGGGCATACAATCTGCCAATGAAATTATTGGTAGTATAAAAGATCTTCAGAAAATAGTCCATGTAGAATTCATAGAGCTGTATGAACATATAGCTCAAAATATATTTTATCAGCTTTCTTTATTTAAAACTAGCACTGACAGACAATTAAATATTACACTCACACAAAAAGAAGTAGGGCGAAAATCTGGAGCACTCAAAAAATTCCAATTTTATACTGAAAATTCCTGGTGGCATAATTTTACTACCCGCTTTGTAGAAAAAGACATTGATGATAAAAATAAGGTCAAAAAAATCCCGCGATTGCAGTTCACTTCTTCGTCAGGCATAGCACGTGTAGAAGAAGAAAATACTTTTACTCCCAATGAAGTAGTAGATTCTTTACTTAAAGAGCTTTCGGCTAATCCTACCTGGGACAAAAGATCTTCCAAGACCTTGTTTGAGCTGCTCATCCCCTATCAATTTAAAGATATTATCAGGCAACAAAATAATATCCTTTGGAAGCTTGATCTTCAATCTGCTGCTTATCCATGGGAAATGTTTCACGATCACGAACAAGATGAGGTACCTACTTTTGTCACGGCTGGCTTGATCAGGCAATTATATTCATTCAATTCGGCCGGTCGTAAAGATATCATCAGAAATAAAAAAGCATTAGTAATAGGTGATCCGGATTATACTGGGACTGGTCTTAATCAACTACCAGGAGCATGGAATGAAGCACTTTTAGTACACCAACTGTTAGAAGCCAGTGACTTTACATCTAATTTGTTACCTCAGCATTCCAAAGGCGAAGAAGTACTCAATAGCCTTTATAATGATGAATACAAAATCTTACATGTGTCAGGACACGGAGTAGTGGAAGATGAAGAATATAAAACAGGCGTAGCTCTCAGTAATAATATGATGATCACTCCATCTATGTTCGGCAATCTAAGCCGACTACCGGAATTTGTTTTTATCAACTGTTGTAGCCTTGGAGAAATAATACCCGGTAAAGAAAAGTATTTCCAGGAACGATACAAATTTGCAGCCAATATAGGCACTGAATTAATCAAAATAGGGGTGAATGCCGTGATAGTAGCAGGATGGCCAGTAAGTGATAGAGCTGCTGTAAAATTCGCCGAATCATTTTATTCTAATTTTTTGAAGGGCTATCAATTTGGAGAATCAGTAAAAAGAGCACGCAAGTCTTGTTACGATGATTATCATGAATCCAATAATACCTGGGCAGCCTATCAATGTTATGGTGATCCCTGGTACCGCCTCACCCAGTCTACTGGAAAAGATAATAGTATTCCCGAATATATAGCCGAAGATGAAGTACTCGCCGATCTATACAACATAAAGTCAGATACAGAAACACTGGATTCTAAACCATCAGCCTCCATAGAAATAAAAGATAGACTCGAAAAAATAATCAAAAGAGCAAAGAATTTTTCTAGCGGTAAGATCAAGGAAAAAGAAGCAGAAATACTCTCTGAAATAGATGATTTGGAGGAAGCCATTAAAAAATTAGAGGAATTGCGCAAGATCAATAAAGCCGATTACTCCATCAAAGCCATTGAGCAGTATTGCAATCTTAGAATGAAACATTTGCTTACAAAAAGAATTAAATCAACCGATAAAAAAGGGTTGGCGTCACTGGCGAAGGAAATGAAGCAAATTGAAAAGGATTTTATCAATCTTCAATTAATGGGAGATACTTCCGAGAGATCTAGCCTTATGGGATCTGCATACAAAAAATTAGCTACGATCCGTTTTTATCATAAGGGGCTTTCAAAGTCAATTCCATCTACAGCTATTTACATAGAGCAAGCCGAGAAAAATTATAAAGCTGCTTATAGACTACTCGATCCCAATATGCTCTCACAAGTAGTCTATCCACTGACCAATTGGTTGCAATTGCATGCTATTAATGGCTGGAAGGAAAAAATAAATATTGATGATAAAAAGCAAGTTGATATTTATGAATACTTAGTTCAAAAGTCCAAAGATCTCCGCGGATCATTTGGTAAAAACATTGATTTCTGGGAAGATATCAGCCTGGTAAATTTACTACAGACCACGTTGTATTATGTCCCCCGGATTAAAGCTTCTAAAGACAATGATGTTAAAAATGAAAATAAAGCCAATCAATTAAAGGTGATTCAAGAACTGGGCAAAGATATCACCAGTCATTATATCTCTGCCTGGAAAGATGGGGGTACAGTAAGGCAGCTCCAGGCAGAAATGGAGCAAACGCAATTTATGCTGGACATGCTCATATCAGTCAAACGGGAAGTTCATTGGAAGAGTGAAATGAAAAAAGCATTAAATGGCATCATGAAGGAGCTGCAAGCATTGAGAAATGAAAAATAAGAAATCAAAAGACTGTAAAATTAAATCTTCATTAAATTACCAGAGTTTTTCAACGACACTATTCGCAAATCACCCAGCGTTATGAGGCAAGGTTTTCTATCATCAATAATATACTCCCTTTTATTAGTAGTGAGCTCTTTTTTTAGTCATTAAATATATCTAAAAACTTCTCCTTATATCCATTCCAGCTAGCTATATGTAGCGAGTTAAATTTGAATCTATCCTGCATCGTTCTATATAAATTGTCTATATCTGCACTATTTTGGAGTCTCTCTGCTTTGCTCGTAAAGCCTATATAGCCGATTTTTTCGTATGGAAAAGGAGCTAAGATCAGAGGTATAATGTAGCGGTCGCGACCGGTACGATAGGCATTCCTTCATCATTAGAAGTACCATCGGACATATTCTATAATTTTTATTATATCCTTTGAGCCCGATCAAACAACCAATCCATTCCGGAAATGTAAGGATACGATTGATGACCCATTCTACAAGACCTATGAGATGGCTGATGATCCAATCTACTATGGATATAAATTCACAGACTATCCGTGTTATCCAACTCACGATGGTAATCAATACCCAAATAGTAGTGCACACGATCTCCGTTATCACGCGAGTGACGACATCACAGAGGTCATCTAAAGGCCAGGGCAACCAGCTGCAAATAGTTTCGGTAATATTGTGGGATACATTTCTGCATTCTTCGCGGGCATCTTGTCACGTTTGTTCGTTTCGTTCCTGGACTGATTTATATATTTCAGGCATGATAAATGGGGTTTAAAGGTTTATGGTTTTAAATTGTACCTCTTGTACAAGTTTATTTAACCGTTTTCTTGCGTTTAAAATGGTATATACCTTACTAAAAAACATATTTATAAAAGCAATCAGGAAATATAATCCAATGGTCTTTGCAATCCCAAGTACTTTTATCGAAATCAAACCCGAACAAAGTAGTGCCAAAAAAATTATTAAGGTGACTACTCCAGCAGTCTTACCTTCTCCACAACCGCATACGCCATAATATTTTTTTATTTTCTCCTCCAGTATTTTGTTTTCTGATTCATCCAGTGAATCCAATTTTACTGACACTTCATATTTTTTACTTCCCCAAATATTTATTTTATCTCTTTTGAGATTCTTTACAAATCTGAAATAGTATTAATAATAAATGGTCTTTTCATTTTTGGGTCACTCTTATTTATTGAAATGTACTCCAATTCCTATTCTATATTTAATGAGTACTTTAATCGTTACAGGTAAAAAAATACCTACCTCAATTATTGAAATAGTTTATATTATCTACACTAAAAATTTCAAAAGTTTAAAGGCAACAGATCCTACCGAAGCAATATTATCTTGTAAAAAAGCAAGTTTTAAATCCATTTCGGTATCAGCTTCTACTTGTTCCATGAGTTTTATAAATGCTTCTTTATCCTTTTTTGAAGGTAGTAAATCATCAAAGTTTTCTCGTCTTAATGAGGTGATAGATGAAAGCTCATTAGTTAGTTCTTTGTTGGTAGCGTCCGCGGCTAATTTGGCTGCTTTTGTAAATCGATTGGGCATATTTTTTTTGATTTAGAATGTTAATTATTTAAGGCCTTTTTTAGGGTGGAGATCACACTTTCTGAATCCGTGCTTTTATTTAAAGAGGCACCTGATAGGGCTGCACTTACTTTTGAGCTGAAATCAGATAATTTTTTAGTTACATTTTGGGAGATATCGGCTATGCCGAGCTTGCCCATTAGTTCATCCTGCTGTTTGCTTCTTTTTGCTGCGGCTTCAAGTCTCCCGGTAATAGTACTTTGCCCTCGAATCAATTCTGCATAGGATTCACTTAACGATGAAGAAATTTCCAATCTCATTTGTTCAATGGGAGCCAATAATTCATTTCTTTGTTTCAACATTTCTTCATGGGCGGCTTCTGCAAAATCAAATATTATCCTGGCCGGTTCGTCGGTGCCCAGGAGTGAACTAATATGAATGACGGCTGCATCCAATTTATCGTCATTTATAAATCTGGACAATACCGATCTGACCATGGTGTCCTCTCCTTTTCTGGAGGTGCTTAATTTTCCAATGAGTTCCTGAGCAGCCCTTTCAGATTCCTTAGGATCTGTAAGGTAAATGGCAATACCTTCTTTAATGATTAGCGTACCACTCGCATCGATCTTAGAAACATTTTGCAGTAGCGCTAACACATTACTGGTACCAAGAAAATTTTTTAAGAATAATGGCTCCCAGGTCTTGTTAAGAAAATTTTCTATTTTTTGCTTCTCAGCATCAAAATAGCGTTGTATTGCTAGTTGATGTAATTTTTCCATTTCTGATATTCGAGCACCAACATTTGCTGAAAGTTCTACAGTAGATGGTTTTATGGATACACAAGAAAAAATAGAAATTGACAAAATCAATAAATAAATATTTTTCATTAGAAAGTTTAATTTAGAATTATAGATTTATTTTAAATCAATGATGGAGCGGTAGTTAATCTTCCTTCACTTCCCCCAATTCCACAGCCTCTTATACCCCACGCCCATTCTCTCCTTCAATCCTTTCACATCAATAATACCTGAGCCTGCATTTTCATCCTGTTTAAAATGCCACAATAAATACACCAGCAATACACCATTACCGATACAGACAGCCACTATCCAATAAAATAAATCTGATTTATTAATAAAAAATAGAAGTACCGGACTTATGATGATTAATGCCGAATATAAAATGAGGAGATATTTTCTGGCAAAAATAAAATTGATCATACCTGCAAAAAGGATGACACCAATCATTTCGAATAAACCGCCATCGACGAATATTTCCATGGTAATAAAATTGAAAAAAATGATTTTAAAGAAGGGGCAATAGCCGATAATGGCGTTTTGGACTACTATCAATCAATTGCCCATCCATTTATTTAGACTACATCAGAGGACCTGCCAAAAATGGTCACATTAGGCGTGGCATCGGATACTCCGGCTCCTGATTTCAATACATAGCCGGTGGCACAGAATAATTTTTGATTGGGATAGTTTCTTCTTACAGTAAGATAGTCACCCCATTTATTATCGGCTGGGCCTCTATTTCCGGAGAAAGTAACTACCTGCCGACCAGTATTCGTTAAAATGCCGACCATATGCCTTGGAAAAATTGTGCCTCCGCCCATGGCAAAAGAAGCGCCTACTTCATTATTGCTGTTCGTAGATAATCCTGCATAAAAAATAGCGGCCTTAGTATCCCAGAGATTGATGTTTTGCGCCAAAGTCATCGTGCTTATTTTGATACGGGCGATTTGCACAAAAGCCTGAGGTCTGTTATTGGCGCCACCTTTGGCTGATCCCCAGGAAAACCACAATTCTCCACTGGCTAATGTTGCCCCTATATGTCGGCCATCGGCACGCTTTAGCCAATCTTTACCATCAGGCGTAGTGGAAGTATAGCCATTGGGATTCCAGGAGGCTACCGATACATCTTTAAATGTAGGTGTAGTGGTGGATTCTTTCCATGAAAATACTCTAAGCGCACTGGTGGATTTATGGGCTACAAAGTAAGCCGTAGTACCACAATTTTGTGCAACTCTGAAACTGGAAAAACTGGTAGATACATATTTTCTGGCTGAACGCACTCCGGTAGTAAAACTGGAAAACTTGATTCTGACCAGCACACTAGATTTGAAATTTCCGCCACCATCAAATGAATTAGTGCTCATGTAAAGATAATTACTGCTGGTACTCAGATCGGGAAAGTCGAGCCAGATGCCTGCCGCCAGGCCCAGGTTGGCAGGAGTAAAATCGTAATACTTCCAGGTACCTGTTTTTACTTTTGCCGTGGTAGCATAGGCGACGCGCTGAATATTTTTGCCAGTAGTATCCGCTGTATACTGAAGCAACCAGATAAACGTATCTATACTCTTTATATAATGTACTACCTGGTCGCAGCAAAATCCCATTCCTGGTGGATCAGGAAATGAATTGTATGGATTGATATATTTAAAGGTGCTACCACCATCTATGGATATTGCTGCAAACCAATTGCCGGTATAAAAAATGACTTTACCATTTACTGCAGCACTGGGCTCGCACACATGGGATGCTGTATCGGCGGTAGCAACATCATCTAATTGTACATTCTTCAGGAAAGTAATAGTATCCGTAAAGGCTTTTGGTTTGGCACCTCTTACATCTGCCATTTGCGCTATAGAAACCTGTTCTTCAAAAGCCATTGCAGCTGTTGGTAATTTATCTTTGATCTGAGCTCCGGATTTTACTTTGGGCAATATTTTCCTGGGGTGAATCGTGTCCTTTTTACGTGCTTCTGAAAATTTTGATGCCTTATTTAAATATTCAATCTTGATCGTTTGCGACGATTCTTTTTTCAATTGGGTGGTAGTAAGTTTTGGTTTGGGTTGTTTAGCTTTTTTCGATACTGGCTTAGCCACTTTCTTCGACGAAGGCTTTTTAGTAGTTGACATGATATAGGTTTTTTAAAAAGGTTACTTTTTGTAAGGGAATATCACGGTGTCTAAAACTTTAATTGTCTGACTTCATCTCCTGGCTGGGATCTTCATCTTCTACATCTTCTCCTTTCGGAACGGGCGGTAAGGCCTTCCTCGGGTCGAGCACTTTTCCGCCTCTGGTGAAAGGCAATTCATCAAATCGAATGGTAATTTCTTTAGCTTTTTGCTTGGGCATTTTAGCTGACTTGCCTTCTGCTTTTTTTTTGTCTTTTGGTTTTTTCTTTTTTTTACTTGTCATTTTAGTTATTCATAATAAAGATTAAACGACAATGAGCTTACTATTTATATGAATGTAACCAGGTTTAAGATTGTTCCCTTAAATGGTTAAAATATTTGAGGTGCCTGGATTTTGGAGAATTTAATCTGTGAAAACCTGAGTAATCCGTGGCTGAATTTTTGGCAAGATTATTAGCCACAGAGGCTCAGATTTGCACAGTGAGTATTGCGGGGATTTCATTTTCTGTGAAAACCTGAGAAATCTGTGGCTGACTCTAAAAGGCACCTCTGTGAGAACATATAATAGCCACAGAGGCTCAGATTTGCACAGCGAGCATTGCCGGGATTTTTTTTCTGTGAAAACCTGCGTAATCCGTGGCTGAATTTTAAAAGGCACCTCTGTGAGAACATATAATAACCACAGAGGCACAGTTTTGCACAGTGAGCATTGGGAGAAATTAATCTGTGAAAAACTGAGAAAACTGTGGCTGAATTTTAAAGGGCAACTCTTTGAGAATAAATAATCCACAGAGGCACAGATTTTGCACAGTGAGCATCGGGAGAAATTAATCTGTGAAAACCTGAGAAATCTGTTGCTGAATTTTAAAAGGCACCTCTTTGAGAATATATAATAGCCACAGAGGCTCAGATTTACACAGAGAATTTGCTGTACTTAATCTGTGACAACCTGATTAATCTGTGGCTGAACTTTAAAAGGCACCTCTTTGAGAATATATAATAGCCACAGAGGCTCAGATTTACACAGAGAATTTGCTGTCTTAATCTGTGAAAACCTGAGTAATCCGTGGCTGAATTTTAAAAGGCACTTCTTTGAGAACATATAATAGCCACAGAGGCTCAGATTTGCGCAGAAGACCTGCTGTACTTAATCTGTGAAAACCTGAGTAATCCGTGGCTCTGTGTTTGGCAGTGAAATCTGGGATCAAAACAAAATACGCCCAAAGCTAAAAGTGAGTCTTTTCATATAACTTTTATATCAGGCGTATTTATTTCATTTTACATCTCTCCGAATTTAAATTCAAATAAGCTGGGGATGCAAGCGGCACTATTATTGGATGCATCGTCTGCAATATAAACAAAATAAAGATCGTGCATTCCCCTTACTAAAGAAAGTTCTGCAAGGCTTTTATATACTTTCGGAGCGGTTTGCACATCACTGGGGGTAAGTGTTATTTCTGTAAGTTTAGTACCTGTATTGGGGTCATCTATCCAAAGTTGTAGTTTGCCTGCATGAGAAGCTAAATAGGTAATGTCGATGGCTTTGAGATCTTTAAAGTCAATATTTTTGTAACCAATACTGTTTTTATTATTGATTACCATTACTTTACCTTTTGGCGCATTATATTCCATTACCCCTTTTGATTTGATATCGGCTTCTGTAGGAGATAATGCTGAATTTTTTAAAGTGATCGTGGCCTGATTTGAAAGGGCAGCCACCCCGTTATATCCTCTATCCGTATACCCTGCTGAAATCACGTAAGTTCCTTTGCCTGATTCTTTTACTTCTGTAGTGCCACTTAATAGATTGGATACATCGGAAGCATTATCCTTTGATGGACCCGCCAATGAAAGAACATACCTGACCATTTGGGTCACTTCGGCTTCACTCAGTTGAGGGTGGGCAGCCATAGCTCTATCTCCCCAGTTGCCAGTGCCACCTTTGATAACTTTTTGAGCCAATACTTTTTCTATACCCGGCTTACCCGTATATCGTTCAGCTACTAATTTATACGCAGGCCCATTTACATCCCGATCGTTCGCATGACATGTTTTACAATCTGATTTGTCAATTAGCAATCTACCTGCTTCGAATGGAGATTGGTTCATGCCTGCAAGATGACCTCCTGCTTCTAATTTGGCTAAATCGCTTCCTTCTTGCACAAAAGCTGCAGACACTTTTATATTTTGACTGCTCAAAGTACCAGTCTCGTTATTCCCGTCTTCTTTATCATTGATAGTGATGGCATAGGGTATTTTACGGCCCGGCCAGAAAAAAGTCTTATTACCGAATACCTCTATTTTCACTTCCGGCATTTCATTACCTACCTGCAAGATGGTATTAGAGGTAGCCATACTTTTTCCATCAGATACTTGTAACGTAAGATCATAAGTGCCTGGTGAATTGATGTCTATTTTGGTCTTTATTCCCGTAGCTTTTTGAATGCCATTTACCAACCAGTTATAATTCAGATCATCTTTATCTGCATCGGCGCTGGCGCTGGCATCTACATTTACCGAAAGGGGTGCTCCTCCTATTGTTTTATCAGCAATAAATTCCGCTTTAGGTTTTCTATTACCCCCATTGTAATCAATTTTAAATAATTGTGCATCCAGGTTCTGATGAAACCATGAGGTTCCGTAATTCAATATATACATCGATCCATCAGGGCCAAAACACATATCCATAGGATTGGCAAATGTGGTATTCGGCATAAAAGGATCGAATTTTATGAAATTATTGTCTTTGTCTAAAGTAACCACATAGATCCATCGGCGCATCCATTCGTAAATAAATAATTTTCCATCAAAATAATCCGGAAAATGCATAGCAGCATTTTTATAATCTTCTTTGTAATAGACCGGGCCCGCCATTGGGTTTTTACCTCCAATTCCTAAAAATGGAAATTCACGGGATTCATCATACGAATACCATACTTGTGGTGCTTTGTAAGGAGGCAATTCTGTGATTCCGGTATTATTGGGAGAATTATTAATTAAGTGTGCCGGATCAAATTTATCGCCACTTTTTTGGGTAGCAAAATCATAATCATTGTAGGCGTGACCATTACCCCGAACATAGGGCCAACCAAAATAGCCGCCACCTTCTCCGACCTGGCCAAAGAAATCATATCCTTTTGGACCGCGGCCTACACTATCCTTTCCGGCATCGGGTCCCACATCACCCCAATGTACCAGGTGTCTTTTAGCATCCACTGAAAAGCGAAATGGATTGCGACAGCCCATCACAAATATCTCTGGTCGGGTTTTGGGAGTACCTGGTTTGAATAAATTACCTTCAGGAATAGAATAAGTAGCATCCGCATTTACTTTTATCCGAAGTATTTTCCCTCTAAGGTCATTGCTATTTCCTGCTGATTTTTGAGCATCCCAGGGACTTCTTCCGGGTCGTTCATCTATAGGATTGAAACCGTCAGATGCAAATGGATTAGTATTATCACCCACTGAAATATATAATAAACCGTCTTTTCCATAACGGAGATAACCAGCACTATGGCAACATTCCTGTCTTTGCACTGGAATGGTAAGGATGATTTTTTCTGTGGAAGTATCCAGTATTTTATTTTTTAACTCGAAGCGGGAAACTCGCTGAATGGATTCTTCGATGGGTGGAGAATAAAACAGGTATATATAATGGTTTTGATCAAAATCAGGATCCAAAGCCACACCCAATAAACCATCTTCATGTTCATGATGGACATTCTTATGTGCGATGTATTCGATGAGACCAGTAGCTGGATTATAGAGTTTGATATTTCCTTTTCTTTCTATAAGCAGTACACTTCCATCATTCATTACATCCATGGCCATAGGCTCATCCAAATTAGAAGCCAGTACCTTTTTTTCCAATCGATCTTCATCAGGAGGATCTATAGCGTATGCCTTTGAATAATCCAGCGCTTTGTGATTCATACTATATTGAATACCTCCTAATAAATGTTTCAGGAATGGAACTTCTATATAAGATGAATCGGTATGACCCAGACCTGTATAAAAAGCTTTTCCACCATCAAACTCATGATACCAGGCTATCGGATGGTTATTATTCATGTTACCTCCTTTGTAACTGGTTTCATCCAAAGAGGCAATTACTTTAATATCGGGTTGTACATTTCTATAATTATACCATTCGTCCCATCGGGTCCAAACCGCAGGCAAATGAGCGCATGCATTGGAACCATCACAAGTCACTTTTATACTAGCCGTTTGTTGATTGGGGTGACTTTGAAAATAAGCTCCTACCAATTTGCCATACCATAGCCATCCGTATTCTGTATCTGCGGCTGCGTGTACCCCTACAAAACCGCCACCAGCCTGGATAAAGCGCATGAAAGCCGCCTCCTGCTTGCTATCCAGAATGTCTCCTGTAGTGCTAAGAAAAATGACTGCAGCATATTTTTTTAGAGACTCGTCATTGAATAATTTGGGATCCTCAGATATAGTTACATTAAAACCATTTTCCTGGCCAAGTTTTTGAATAGCTGCCTGACCTTTTTCAATCGAGGCATGTCTATATCCTTTAGTATATGAAAAAACTAAAACTTCGTTTCCTCCGGAGGAAGAACAGGATTGATAAAAAGGGGTAGCGAATAGTACGAGTAATACAAGGAAGGTAAGATAACGCATGAAATACATTTTTAAAGGAATGTAAATTTAGTCTTTATCTAAAATATAGGCATCATCCTTCGACCATATACTTGGATAATTCGATGGCTGGGTTTGAATAGAAACACAGAAGGTTAAATTGGAGTTAAACAGGAAATAATTGGCTTTTGCACAAGGTCTCGATCGTTGGTAAAAATGGATTAATAAATGTAATATTGTACCTTGCAACGATGCTGAAAAGCCTTTTTATACTTGTTATTTTCACTTTTACTATAAGTGGTTTGTCAGCTCAGGGATTTGCCGATAGTAACCTGGTACAATTTAGTGGCATGGTGGTAACTGATCAGAGAAACGAGCCCTTGCCCATACCCTATACACATATCGGGGTAGAAAATACAAGACGAGGCACCTATGCTGACAGAAATGGATTTTTTTCATTAGTGGTACAAAAAGGCGACCGATTGATCTTCACTGCCGTGGGTTTTAAGCCAGCACATTATATAGTACCTTCAGATTTGCCCGATAACCGATATTCTGTATTCCAAATCTTATATTCAGATACACTCACACTTCCCGAGACCGTAATATACCCCTGGCCAAGCCGGGAGCATTTTAAACTCGAGTTTCTGGCATTAGATGTTTCTGATAAAATGAGAGAAATAGCCAATAAAAACCTGGCAGATAAAGCCATGGCTAACCTGCGCAACTCCTTACCTAGAGATGGTGGTGAAAACTATGCTAATTATCAACAGCAAGTAGTTCAAAGCTACTATTATGCAGGTCAATACAGACCAGTCAACCTGTTCAATGTAGTTGCCTGGAAAAAATTCTTTGATGCCTGGAAAGAAGGGAAGTTCAAAAAGAAAAAGGAAGATTGAACCTGATCTTTTCTGATCCAAAGCTCAATACTTCAATCTTTTCCTAAGACTGATGGATGGCGTAAATCAATACAGACATGGATGCAGCCAATAGCACCAGTTTCAACCACCTCAAATCCATTAAATAAACGTATTTCATAATTGTTATAATAACGCAAAGGTATATGGAATGGTTTTGGCGGCAGAATAATAATTCGAAACAGTTTGTTAATTCCAACTGAAACAAATTATTATTTTGAAATATTGTATATTACAACTATTAATTTTTAAAATAGCAAAAAACTATTTTCGTTTAATCTTCAATTTTAAGGATTGGAGAAATGAAATTTTAATAACTCCTTCGAGCTATTTTAAATGTAGATTGATGCCATATGTTTTAGAAATTACGGATTGACCTAAAGTTTTCATTTTGGTATATAATCTTCACTTGTTATATTCATGTACATGCAATCAAAAGCATATAACCCTAGAAGAATACTTAAATGAGCTCCCAGAAGATAGGGTTGTACCCATGGTAACGCTTCGTAAAACGATTTAAACAAACCTCCCCAAAGGTTTTATAGAATGCATGGCCTATGAAAATGATTGGTTATCTGGTCTCATTGAAGATATATTCCAAAGGTTACCTGGCAAGAAGAGAAATGCCAATGCCTTATATTAATATAGCATTTCATAAAAATTTTATCGCATTATATCATTTGGGTATCTCTGCTGATAAATCATTATTAGATTGGTTTACTACTGCCTATAATGAAGCAGGAATTGGAAAATTGGATATGGGCAAAAGTTGTTTACGGCTTTCAACTGTGGATAAACTACCTTTTACATTGATAGGCGAACTGGTATATAAGAGGACACCAGATGACTGGTTAGCTTCCTATAAAGTGCAAGTAAGTAATCGATACAAGAGATAAACTTTATTCTAAGTATAAAAGTTTGCCATTCTTTATAATGCTATTTTAATATTTGATACTACGTGGATTTAGATAGAAACAAAATATAACACGTTTATTTTGTTTGTTATTCAACGCTGTATCGTTGAATTATTTTTTATGCATTCAATCATTTTTCATTCTCACACTATACAAAGACCGAATAATTTTAATGGAAAGATGATGGATGGATTGAATACAAAACCGCATCGATTGTATTAAACATAAACAATCTTATTTTTTTGAAATTATTTATATCAATATTTGGTTTGTATACAATATCGATATAGATTTATATCGTTAAAAACAAAAGGCAAAAAAATTATTAACGACAACCTATCATCCTTGGAATCTGATCTTACTTTCGATCTAATTAATTCCCTCTCAGCAGATCTATTTCATATTACAAAGGAATGCTCTTTGCAGCTTGGTAGTTGTTTGTTCATTAAAGAAACATCAACTCATTTATATGAAAAAAGGCAATTCAAAAATCGATTTAATAAGTCGTCATGGCATCGGCGATATTTATTATGATCCGGGTATTCAGCAAAGGTCGTTTGTCGCTACCCGCGATATTCATGCTGGAGAAATACTCTATCCATTTGGTCCAAGACAGATTCAGTCGCATCCGACTTATCTAACGGTACAAGTAGGGGAATGCAAGCATATTGTACTTGATCCCGAGTTTTTAGCAGCTATCAATCATGGGTGTGATCCTAATGTCTTCTTCGATGTAGATAATTATGTACTTAGGTGCGTAAAGGAAATCAAAGAAGGGGAGCAATTGACCTATTTTTACCCCTCCACGGAGTGGAACATGACGCAGCCATTTGACTGCTCTTGTGGTAGTAAAAAATGTTTGGGTTATATTCAAGGTGCTCAATTCATCGATGCCGAAGTAATGGCCAGATATGATACTTCCATTTATATTCAGGATATGCTAAAGGCAGTTCCTGCTCTGCTTTAATCAATTTCCAGGATTATATGAAAATATCTCGAAGACTAAAGCAAGTAACTGGTAACCGAAAGATTAAAGTATGGGTGCTAGCCCCACACCTGATTACCCATGATGAACAGCTTGATTATTATTATGATTTTACCCAAAGTATCGCGGAGTATACTATTGTATTTGAAAAGCTCAAATTACAGTGGAAATGGCAACCTGTGACTTTGGAAAATTACCAGGCAATAATACAGGATATCCAATCAGAATCTATTCAAGGTGAAGTATTTCCAATAGTATTAAACTTATGTGATGGCGATGAAATAAATGGTATCCCTGGTATATCTGTAGTAAAAATATTAGAATTAACCGGGCTGGTATTTACCGGGGCAGATAGTTTTTTCTATGACATTACTACTTCCAAGATTCCCATGAAGAAAGCATTTGATCTATACCATGTATCTAATGCACCCTGGAAGGAAATCAAAGAGTCAAACCCATCTCCCGCAGGTATTTTTAAACGATTTGGTAATCCTTTAATCGTAAAACCAGCCGTATCAGGGGGTTCCTTGGGGGTAGGAATAAAGAATGTAGTAACATCTCCTGCCGAAATGAAAGCTGAAGTAAAAAAATTATTTAACGGTTATAGAGGATGGGAGTTTGGAACAGGAGGAGTGATAGCCGAGAAATTTATCACTGGTCCCGAATTTACTACTTTAATAGTGGGATCATTTGATCAACCCGATCAATTGATTTATTACGCCCCGGTAGAACGCGTGTTTCATCCTGCATTACCAGATCATGAAAAATTTCTGTCCTTTGAAAGGCTTTGGGAAATCTATGAAACCGAAACGAGTATGCCTCAACAAGGAAATTTCTACGAATACAAATTTCCACATGCCGAGCTGCTTCCTGGGATAGAGCAAATTACCCGTGATTCATACATGGCAGTAAAAGGGAAGGGATATGGCAGAATAGATATACGCATGGATCAGGAGACTGGTCAGATGTATGTATTGGAAGTAAATGCTCAGTGTGGTCTGAGTGATGATGAAAACTTTACTTCTATCGGTGCTATTCTTAGATATTCTCAAAAAACATTTGATCAATTGATTCAGGAAATTCTCATAGATGCTCTTTCAAGAGCTTCACGAAAAGTAACAGTAGAGGTAGAGCTGGAAAGCCTCACTGTATAAAATATTCAAGTAGTTCCGCCCGATGAAAGTCTGTGTATTACAGCCAGATTATGCTGCATCAACTGTTGATTATAAAAATTATGATCCGCCAAGAGATCTTTCCGTATTGCTTCCAGATAGTGAAGTCGACCATGTGTTTTTAAATAAACTACATACTTATCGTCAGCTGCGGGATCTGAAAGATAAAGGCTATGACATATTTGTAAATCTCTGCGAAGGTTATTTGCATTGGGATATCCCGTCCATAGATGTGATTCAATGTATGGAGCTATTGAAATTACCCTTTACTGGTCCTACCAGCAGACTATACGATCCACCTAAAGAACTAATGAAGTATGTAGCTTTTACAGAAAATGTATTGACACCCCGCTATGCACTGACAACGGCACATGATGATTTAGCAAAGAAAGCAGAGAAACTCAAATACCCATTATTTGTAAAACCTGCAAAAGGTGGTGACAGCCTGGGGGTAGATGACCATTCATTTTGCAATAACATAGAGGAACTCAAGGAAAAAGTAGCAGATGTATTGACCGAATTTCCCAATGTACTGATAGAAGAATATATTGCCGGACGAGAATTTACAGTCCTTTTGGCGGCTGATCCTAATAATGAAAAGCATTGTCGCACGTTCAAACCTATAGAATATATATTCCCAAAAGGGTTTGCTTACAAGACTTATGCGCTCAAAACATCTGAACTCCATACCGATGCCAATATACCCTGCGACGATCCTGTACTGGAAACCAAGCTTAGATCGGCAGCCCAGCGAATTTTCAGGGGATTTGGTGGAGTAGGTTACGCACGAATGGATTTCAGGGTAAATGATCAAAACGAAATCTATTTCCTGGAAGTAAATTTTACCTGCTCGGTTTTCTATTCTGATGGGTATGAAGGTAGTGCCGATTACATACTCAAATTTGATGGAATAGGTCAGGCTGGCTTTTTGAGTCATATTATAGAAGAAGGGATCAGTCGATACAAAAGCCAATTGAAAAAATATACCATGAAAGGGGATTCTATCAATGGATTTGGCATATATGCGAAGACGGCCATTCAAAAAGACGAAGTGATTTTTAATAATGAAGCCCGCAACCACCGTATCGTCACCAAACAATTTGTAGATAATAACTGGACTGTTGAAGAGAAAGATCTCTTTGCCAGATATGCAGTACCATTGAGTAAACACGTATATATATTATGGGATGACGATCCTACGGTATGGGCACCTCAAAATCACTCGTGTGATCCCAATACAGCATATGACGGATTGAATGTGAAAGCTACACATGAGATCGCTTTTGATGAGGAGCTCACTTTAGATTATGCTACTTTTTTGGATGAGACCATGGAGCCATTTGAGTGTCAATGTGGAAGTAAGAATTGTAGAAAATGGGTGACGGGTGCCGTAGGTAATACCTTAGAACTACGAGAGGCAAAACGAAAATAATTCACTACCTCCCTTGCGTTCCCTGCATAATTAATTTCCCCATATAAAGTAGAGAATCACAAAGACCCAATGTATTTAAAATGGGCTTGTTGGCATTATAATCATAACACATAGCTCCTTTATTAGTTACCATTCCAAATCCATTGTCAAAAGTGTAAAACGCCTTTGAATCGTTGTCTTTGGAAAACAGCTCCTGTGCAAATCTATTTTCAAATTCTATTCCAAGTGCATGTAAAATGGAATACGAAAGATCATTTTGTGAATGTACCTGCTCCATTTTCATCCCCTTAAGTGAATCCTGTAATGCGGGGCCAAAAATCAGCAATGGTATTTTGAATCGGCCAGGTTCATAATTCGTGGTATAATCTTTAGGCAGTGGATTGCCATGATCTGCAGTGATTACTACCAAAGAAGAATCATACCACGCTTGTTTTTGAATACCGGATATAAAATGACCAAGACTTTCATCAGTATACATTACCGTACTGCGAAATTTATCTGCAGGAGAATCGGTTTTTATTTTAGGCGGAACTGGTATATCATATGGCTCATGAGTACTCAGCGTCAATACTATGCTAAAAAAAGGAGGCGGAAATTGGTTCAAATCTTTACTTAATTTTTCCAAAACATAATGATCGGGAACCCCCCATTTTTTACCTTGAAACGATGTCGGAAAATCATTGATATCAACTATTTTATCATACCCGGTATTGATCAGATATGATTTAATATTGGCAAATTCAGATTCACCACCATAGTAGAAGGATGACCGATAGCCACGGTTTTTTATCGCCTTGGAGATAGCTGGCAAATGAGAAGTCTTATCGTTGTCTTGAATAATGGATCCAATAGGTTGACTTGGCTCTCCATTTAAAATGGCAGGTAGTCCTTTATAAGTACGATCCCCATTTCCATAAAAATTGGTCCAATAAATACTTTGTGGTATTAGACTGTCAATGGTTGGAGTTAATCCAGATTCACCACCGAATGCAGGAATCACATCTGCGGTGAAACCTTCCAAAACAATGAATAGCAGATTTGGATTCCTGACTTTGCACAATGACAACTCCGGAGTTTTCTTTTGGTAAAAATTCTCAATAGCATTTTCCACCTCTTCATTCGAACCTATTTTGTACTGATTGGATTTATTATTACCTGTTACTACTTTATTCAAAAGATTCCAGGTCGCATTTATGGCGATATGATTGTAAAGGATCGTATTGGAAAAATAAGCGGAAGATTGATTGATAGGTTCCAGCTGCCAGCCTCCTCTGATACCAATTATCAATAATAAACCTGTAGCAAATGAAACAGCCAGGTCTCTAACTCGGGTCTTCCAGTATAATAGGTGAGTTTGTTTCTTAAAAAAATCATCCCATTTGGTATGGACCCAGTGAAACGAGACGAATAGAAATAGTAAGACAAACAACATTACTAATAAGTGATCTTCCTTGCTAATGCTGGCAAACACTTCATGTGGATGACTGGTAAATGATAATGCCGTAGGATTCAATTTGGTAAACCAATGACTATAAACTATGGCATCAGAAGTCGATATTAAAAGATAAACGGATAAGGCAAACCGAATCCAGATCTTATATGTTTTGGACCAAACCCTGTGTGAAAACAAGGCATTGCCTATCCAAAGCATTAATGAAATAAGAGTGATATAGCAAGCTGTGGATATGTCTAGCCTAAATCCAAATTTATATACAGAGAGAAATCCTGCAAAAGAAAAATCTGAAAGTAAATGAAATTGATATACTATAAATACAGCTCTCGCTGCCATTGCCACCAGCCACCAAAATAAAATATCAAGAAATATGAATTTGAAAAAGGACTTCAATGGATTTAAAAATTGGATTTGATACTAGTGTGCAAAAATATAGGAATGTTACTGGAGCCCCGTCATGCAGAGATAAATTTATGATGCTCTTGAATAGAATATTTGTAATTTGGTTTTAAATTAGAATTAGTTTGCTATGTATGATCTCTTAAAACATGTACACTCCGGCTTAAGGTGGATTTTATTAGCCGTATTAATTTGGGCTATCTATGATTCGTATGAAAAATGGAAGCGAAATTATTTTTATGCCAAGGAACATAAAGCTCCATTCTATGCTTTTATTCTCACCCATATCCAATTATTGGTAGGGTTAATCATTTATTTTATCACGCCCCGTATAGCATTCTCAGGTACCATGATGAAAGATAAAATCATGCGATTCTACGCTGTCGAGCACCCAACGATGATGGCAGTAGCTATTGTCTTGATTACTATAGGTTATTTAATGGGAAAGAAATCAGGTTCATTCAAAAAAATATTTTGGTTTTACCTGATTGCATTCTTAATTATACTGGCCTCCATCCCGTGGCCTTTTATGTCCTATGGTAGTGCTTGGTTTTAACAGGCGGATAGTAGCTTTGTTACATTTTCTTTACATTATTCAGCTTAGTTCTGGCATCTTCCACTTTAGATGATTGACTATCAATAGCAGCCTTTTTGCTACGCTGATCATCTTCATTTTTTACTATGTTTTGCTCGGCTTCCTTTATTTTTTGATTGCATTTTTCTATGTCTTTATGATAATCATCATTGTCCTTCAGCAGTTTTTTCATATCACCATCTAGCTTTTTAGCATCTTTTTCTACAATAGATAGCTCATCTTCTGCTTTTCTTACTTGCACGGTTTGGGCAAATTTTTCAAGTAATTTTTGTGCTTCTTCATATTCCCTCGGGTAAGTGGATGAGCTTACATATCCAGCACCCAGATCTATCCAAAGGTTTACCACAGATTTATTTCCATTACTTTCAATTTTTGAATAGATATCAATGGGAGCACCGTTTGCAATGGAAGCAACCTTGGCATTATCGCTAAACCATTCATTAGCTTTTTTATCCTTTTTGGTCTTGCCTTTAAAATCTTTGATAAAGTCCTTAAATACATCGTCTGTAAAATCAGCAGAAACATCTGGTATTTCAATTGACAAACTCATATTCTGGCCTTTACTCATTACTTTTTGAGATTCCATTACCTGGGCATTTGAAATCTGCATAGTTAAAAAGAAAGCAATGATTAGAGTATTAGTTAGTTTCATTAAGTTAAATTTTAATTTAAAAGTAAAAATAAGTATTCCTGTTCTACGGTGCGCATATTTTCACCGCCTTTTTTATAACAGAAATTTTCACCGGAAGGTTTCCAATCAATTCCCCTTCGGACTCTAGTCTGATGATTTCATTCTCATTTACCGGAAGCACTTCCAATGATTCGGTATTAAAAGAAATTGCTTTATTGTGTAAATGTATTTTCCCAGAATAGAAATGCCTCGATAGTAGTAGCACTTGTAGTTTATTTAGTGGTCGAATGGCTGTGATAGCTAAAAGCCCATCATCAGGCACAGCATGGGGTACTAATCGTAACCCCCCTCCGGAATAAGGACATATACCTATATTAATTGTATAAAACTTATCTGCCATTTCTTTTCCTTCCCACCGAATTCTGGATTCTTGAAGTTTGTATCCAAATAAACATCTGAAGATAAAATAGAGATATTGTAAGCCCCCGACCTTCATTTTCTTCTTTTTTGATTCAATATAATCTACCACATAAGCATCGTAGGCGATGCCCGCTACATTATTAAATACAGCACTTTCCTTCTTTTTTTCATTGGTAGTATATTCTATCAATCCAAGATCATGATCGAATGACTTACCAGCAGCAATCATTTTCACCCAAATATCGATATCATCCGAAATTTTCCAATACCTGCACCAATCATTACCGGTTCCACAGGGGAATGCTGTAAATAAGGTGTTATTGCCCAAAAAATTGTTTTTGTAAAAACCTTGTATGACGCTGTTTATAGTCCCGTCTCCGCCTAGTGCCACTATGATACCAGGAGCCTCAGACAATTTTATTTTTGATAATTCTTCAGCATGCTCCTTATTCTTTGACCAGTTAATGGAGTATTCCCAACCTTTTCGTTTTAATGCATTTTCAATTTTAGGCCAAAGTTTTAAAGCTTTTCCATTTCCGGCAACGGGGTTTCCTATAAATGCAAGTTGGGGCATATAATCTCTGAAGATATTCTAAAATTGATTACAAAGTGTTCCTAATTTTTCAAGATCAGACGGAGTATGGAGTGCATTTATTATCACCCGGGTGTAAACTTTATTCTTTGGACCTGGATAGGCAAAATGTGGAATAATAATTTCATGAAATTCCAGGTAAGCAGCCAAATCCTGTCGATCAGTACAAAAAACAGGAAACCCTTCAAGATATCTAAAGAGGTCTTTGCTTTTTATTATATTATGAAAATAGCTTATGTTTTCTTTGAGTTGAAGTAAGGCAAAATCGTATATCTGATCTGCTCTTGTAAATGCATAAGCATAAGCAGGTATTATGGGTGAACTTCCTCCAAACAAAGGATGACTTCGCGCTAGTGCAATATATTCGGCAGGACCAACTATTACTCCAGCAGGTAATCCCATTGCCTTACCTAATGATGAAATCATAATAGTATCACGGTGAAGAGATTTTATTTTTTGATACAGGCCTCGACCACTAACTCCTAAAATTCCGATCCCATGAGAATCATCTACGATAAGTACTACTTTTTTATCCTTTGGCAATCTGGTAATCCAATCTAAGGAGGGGCTGGTAGCAGTAAGTGCATCCACTGTATTGAATGTAATTACGTGATGATCATGGTTTGTGAGATGAATATAATCCAGGGTTTCCTCTATAGAGCAATTAAAATGCTCCGCTTGATTTTTCTTAAAACTTGAATTAATCGCGATGTGTGCGTTCGAGCCATAGTGAAAGTAATAAATATCACCTAATGCTTCCAGCATCAATCTTCCGGCTAGAGTACCAGATGATACCATTAATGCCGATGGAGCATCCAGCCAATTTTCAATTTTCTTTTCGGCTTCCTCAAAGACAGGAACAGGTACATTTCCTAGTCGACTGGCACCGTAATTAGTTCCGTACAATTCAATCCCTTCTTTCACCAAAGCACCAAACTCTGGTCTGGCATGAATGCCCAGATAAGCGGTGCCTCCAAAAAACAAATGTTCCTTAGCATTTATATTTACAGTGCGCGATGGTATCTTCGATGCATACATTCATGAAAAGTAATACATTTCAAAATAATCCTGATAGCCAGATAAGAGAAAACCTGGTTAGATTATCTTTACATTTCGAAATTTAAAATACAATGATCAAAAGCTTTACAATATTATTGTCTTACTTATTATTACTGGCCAGCTGCAAAGACAATCCGGAATCCAGTAAATCTGTACCAGAGGTAAAAAGAGATACTATTCCTGCTAAAGCAGAACTACAGCCCATTTCAGAGCCTTTGGTTACTACTATTTATACTGCAGACCCTTCCGCTCATTTATTTAATGGAAAAGTATATGTATATCCATCTCATGATTTTGACTTTGGTGTAAAAGAGGATGATCTGGGTAGCCATTTTGACATGAAGGACTATCACATACTTTCTATGGATAGTATCGGCGGACCAGTTACAGACAATGGTATAGCCCTTGATATCAAAGATGTTGCATGGGCGGGTAGACAAATGTGGGCACCAGATGCCGCTTTTGCGAATGGAAAGTACTATCTCTATTTCCCGGTAAAAGATAAAAACGATATTTTCAGAATCGGTGTGGCTAGTTCTGCAGCACCAATAGGTCCTTTTAAAGCAGAAACCCAACCGATAAAAGGATCATTTTCTATAGACCCTGCTGTATTTAGAGACGATAATGGCTCTTTCTACATGTATTTCGGAGGAATTTGGGGTGGCCAGTTACAGCGATGGATGAATGGAAAATATGATACAACCGGAGTAGAACCCCGGGATGAAAAACCTGCCCTTGGCCCAAAGGTGGCGAAGCTTACTAAAGATATGCTACAGTTTGCAGAGCCTATAAAAGAAATAAAAATTCTGGACGAATCTGGCCAGCCACTTCAGGGGAAAGATAATGCAAGAAGGTTTTTCGAAGCATCGTGGATGCACAAATATCAGGGCAAATATTATTTTTCCTATTCTACAGGGGATACTCATTTTCTGTGCTATGCCATCGGGGACAGCCCTTACGGGCCATTTACTTATAAAGGAGTGATCCTCAATCCTGTCATCGGATGGACCAATCATCATTCCATTATAGAAATCAATGGCAAATGGTATTTATTTTATCATGATAGTTCACTTTCTGGGGGAAAGACTCATCTGAGATGTGTGAAAGTAACCGAATTGCATTATAATGATGATGGCACTATTCAAACCATCACTGCTTACAAATAAATGAATACGGAAATTGTTTCAGCTGAGATCCATGATTTGGCTGGCGTGTTCGGTTTGTTACAACAAAATGAAATGCCTGCCTCTGATTTGATCAGTTCCCGGGTAAGGCTATGGGTTGCTAAAAACAAAGGTGCAGTGGTTGGTTGCATAGGATTGGAGATCTACCATGAAGATGGATTTTTGAGATCACTGGCTGTAGAAAAAGATTTTCAAAACCAGGGCTTGGCAACCAGATTAATCGATGAATTATTTTCCTTTGCAAAGTCGCAAGGAATAAATAAAATGCATTTACTGACAATTACAGCAGAGTTATATTTTCAAAAAAGGAATTTCATAAAATTGAATCGATCGGAGGCTCCTGATCATGTTCAACAAAATTCTCAGTTTACCGTATTATGTTCCTCAACTGCAGTGTATATGGCTAAGGATATTGGCTGATCAAAGAAGACAATCAAGATCAGGTTTTATTATTATGAGCGCTTTCAGGCTCTGGCAATCAATCCCAGACAATTATCGGGGATCCCAAATGCATCGACTAAAGGCACCGCTTCCTTCCTGATTTCCCAACAAAGTTGATTCACTTGTTTTCGGATAGCTTTTGTTTTTACCGGTGCCAAATACTCTGATTCCAGGTACCAGCCATTGTGTTCCTCCATGGTATGCAAAGCATATAACTGGCAAAGTTTTCTTAAAATATTTTTCGAACCAGGATCATTGACCTGGCGAATGCTTTGGTCAAATTGTTCTAATACGATTCGTTCTATATAAGCCTCTGCGGCCTGGATCAAATGATGTTGACAAACGTTGAAAGCATCGAAAGAATCCATTCCCGTATCCATCAATCGTTTCAATCTTTTTGCAGCAGAAGTAAGGATGTCTTGTTCCCGATACCTAAATGCATTAATATGAAAATCATAGTCCAATAAATGCTGCTCTTCTGTATTGCGTACAATTAAGGGATTTTTTTGGGCTACCGATGTAAATGCTTGTGAGGCAAAATAATTTATATATCCTGTAAACCCAATATGATTAAAAAATTGCTTAAATTCTGTAAGGCGGCTTTTGGCCACTAATTGCATCAACACCGTATTGTCTCCTTCGAAAGTGGTATACACATCGGAATCATTTTTCAAATCATCTATTCTATTTTCTGATAGATAGCCTTTGCCACCGGTACACTCCCGACATTCTTGCAAGGTAGCGGTATTGTGCCAGGTAGTATATGCTTTAAGTCCCGCAGCTATAGCTTCGATCTCCTGGGCCTCTTCCTCTTTACGGTTCGTAAATCGATTGGTAATATATCGCAAGGCAAAATGTAAAGCATAGGTCTTTGCAAGTGAGGGGATGAGTCTGCGCTGATGCATCCGATAGTTTAGTATAGGTATTTCCATATTTAGCTCCGGGCCAAATTGCCTTCGCAGATTGCTATACTTTATCGCAGTAGCTAAGCCTGTTTTTGTAGCTGACAGTGCAGATCGCGGCACCCCTATTCTTCCTCCTACCAGTGTACCCAGCATGGTAAAAAACCTTCGATTTTCACTACTGATACCACTTTTAAATTTGCCTTCTTCATCTATAGAAACAAATCTATCTAACAAATAATCATATGGAACGCTGACTTGATCAAATTGAATTTTACCATTATCTACTCCATTGAGTCCCATCTTGTTTCCACAGTCTTCAATTTTTATACCTGACAATAGGTTTCCATCGGTATCCCGAATAGGAACCAATACCGCTACCACACCGTAGTCATCACCATCAATAATCAGCTTGGCAAATACGGTAGCCAGTTGACCATGAACTGCCGCATTGCCGATGTACTCTTTCTGCGCTTGCTCATGTGGTGTATGAATAATAAATGATCTGGAAGAATGCTCGTAACTAGCTGTTGTTTCGAGACCCCTTACATTTGATCCGTGGCCAGTCTCCGTCATAGCAAAGCACCCCGGTAATTTCAAAGTTCCAATATCTTTTAAAAATTTATCATGATGTTTTTTGGTACCCAATGCCATTACACTGCCACCAAACAATCCAAACTGTACTCCAAATTTAATAGCCAAACTCAAGTCAGCATAGCTGATGCTTTCCATCACGGTAAAGTAAGCTGCCATATCATGGCACCCGCCATACTGCTTAGGATAGGATATGGCTCCATAACCCTTATTGGCTAATATCAGGCATGCCCTATAAATTTCATCCCTAAAAAGAGTTAGATCATTTCTGTGCTTAAATTCAAAGGTGCCGGATGAGATAAGTCCCTTTATTTCTTTAATCAAACTGATTTGATCTCCATCCAACACACGTTGAAGGAAATCGATATCAAATGAATATACGGTATCCGCTTTTTGCGAATGAGTAGACCTTTGCTCAGGAAAGAAATGATAAAATGATTCGTGATTGAGGAAGTCCAGTATATCCTGATGCTGCAATGCAATCTTTGCCCATGTCTCATTTTTTTCTCCTTTAGCAAAGGCCAAACCAAGATCTATGAGGCCGGCATCAGCATTAAAATCTTTGGCAATTACCTGTTCACGTACCGATTTTTTTAGTTCGACTAACGCTCCATTTAAATTAAAATCGGCTGTGGTAATTTTATTGATAGCAGATCGTTCATCCTGAGTTAGCCATGTTTGTCGGTCCAGGTATTTTTTTATCAAATCACTTTCAATTCCAGAAACAATAAGATCTTCATGAATTAAATAGATGAGGGGGATAAAAATTTTCAGGCGTGGATAGGTCTCCAGTAATTGCATCTCTGAGGAATTGATAAATTTAAAAGGATTTCTAATCCAATATAAAGAGAAAAAAGGGGAGATGAAAGGTGTACCAATAAAAAAACCCAATGCATTTTCGGAAAGTCATTAAAACTAATAAGTTCAATTAATTGAAATCATAGTTTTTACAGCTTTTCCCTTAAAATGAATTGGGTAACATGTAAACTATAGTACCAGGGCTTAGCCCTGATCAGTGACTACCATTTCTTCTTGTAGCCTCCTCCGCTGTTGTTTCCTCCTCCGCCACCGTAATTTCTGCCGAAGGTAGCTCCGCCACCCAGTTGAGATTTATCTTTGGCTACAGATACAGAGATTGCACGACCTGCAAACTCTTTGTTGTTTAGTCCGCGAATGGCAGATTTGCCGGTTTCTTCATCAGTCATTTCCACAAAGCCGAAGCCTCTGGAACGACCAGTTTCACGATCAAGAATTACCTTAGCAGATACTACCTCGCCAAATTCTGCGAACATAGTGTTCAAAGCAGAATCATTTACATCAAACCCTAGGTTTGAAACATAAATTTTCATAATAGAAAAAATTAAAAATTAAAAAAAAGTGATGATAGGGTTGATAAAGCAGTCTAAGAAGGGAAATGATAAAACGCGAAAGAATTAATTAACTTACCAGGTCAGAATTGCAAGATTTCTAAAATCACTTTGCAAAGATATTGGAATTTTACTTACAGGCCTTGATTTATTTTCTTTAAAGCTATTATGCCCTATCTTCCTAGCAGAGGTTAGCCCCGGGTGTCCAATTAAATATCTAATCTCATTTCAACCATATTTTTTTTAAATCCGGATTTCTCATACGCTTTTATAGCATTTACATTCTGATCGTAAACTTCAAGTCTGATTTCAAAAATATCCAGAGAATGTGACCACTTTATTAAATGCTCAATGATAAGTTTATTCAATCCTTGTCCCCGAAACTCCGGATGTACACATATGAATCCAAGGTAAGCATAGCGTTCGTGTTGGTAGTAGTTTTCCGAATATTTGATTTTGGCATAACCGGTAGCCACGATTTGCGATTCAAATTCCGCTACCAATACAGTTGACTCCGGGGATTGACTCAAAGCTGCCAGATCATAATAATGTATTTCACCGGGTTTTAACGTTTTATCAATGGGTCTTTCTGTTTCGATGATCATTTGTTCGAATTGCAATAGCACGGGGAGATCACCGAGATTCGCTTTTCGTATGATTACTTCACCTGGTAAGATTTTCACGCCTGAAAGATATAAAACAGTAATCTATGATTATCCCTGAAATCCATATATTCTTCACTCATTTTTTACAAAAAACTACTTAACTTTCAGGTTAATACAAAAAGTATAAATCATGGGTAAACAAAAATCTTTAAACTCCAGGAGAAATTTTATAAAACTATCAGGTGGTACATTAGCCGCCAGCACACTTGGTTTCCAGGTAATGGCCAATAATTATCCTACTCATATGTTTAATGCCGATACCCTTAAGATTGGTATCATTGGCTGTGGTGGCCGGGGCACAGGCGCTGCTGTGCAGGCCATGAATGCAGATAAAAATGTATTTCTCACGGCTATGGCCGATGTATACGAAGATCGGTTAGATACTGCTTATAAAGCTATGATGGACGAAGCGCCGGATAAATTGAAAGTCCCGGATAATCAAAAGTTTATCGGATTCGATGCGTACAAAAAATTATTACAAACGGATGTGGATGTGGTAATATTGGCGACTCCTCCTTGTTTCAGACCCGATCATCTGGAAGCGGCAGTTAATGCTGGTAAGCATATATTTTTTGAAAAACCAGTAGCTGTTGATGCAGCAGGTATTCGCAAGGTAATGGAAGTGGCAAAAAAAGCAAAAGAGAAAAAACTGGGTTTTATGTCAGGATTTTGCTGGCGATATGATATGCCTAAGCGCGAAACTTTTCAACGGGTAATCAACGGAGATATAGGCAATGTTCTTTCATTATACAATACCTATAATACAGGGGCCAGTTGGTGGAGAGATACTAAACCCAGCTGGGGTAAGTATAAAAAAGAATTGCGCAATTGGGTATACTATACGTGGATGTCGGGTGATCATATCGTAGAGCAAGCTGTACATAGCCTGGACCTCATGTCCTGGGCAAAAGGTGATGTATTGCCGGTAAAAGCATCTGGCCAGGGTGGCAGACAAAGCCGAATAGAGCCAGAGTTTGGAAATATTTTCGATCATTTTTCTGTTACCTATGAATACCCTGATGGAAGCCGTGGATTTCATCATAGCCGACAGCAGAAAGAAACTTCAGGAGCTTATTCAATAGAGTTATTAGGTACTAAAGGTCGGTGCGATATCAATGTATGGAATCATCATGAAATAAAAGGGGAGAAAAACTGGCAATGGGAAAAAATGCATACCGAAAAAGACAAACCTAATATGTACCAAACAGAACACGATGAATTATTTGCATCCATAAGAAAAGGCAATCCTATCAATGATGGCATTCATGCGGCTAATAGTACACTGCTTGCTATTTGGGGCCGCATGGTAGCCTATACGGGTAAAGACCTGACCTGGGATGAGGCTTTAAATTCAACGGAAGTGTTGACTCCCAATATCAATGATTACAACTGGGATCTGGACTGGCCAATGAAAGATGTGGCTAGACCGGGCTTCACAAAATTCGTTTAAATAACTTCTCAATATAGAAGAAAACAAATCTATGAATATTGATCGCAGGGAGTTTTTAAAATACAGTGCCATTTTACCAGCAGGTTTGGCTTTGCCTAAGAATTTCACAATAGAATCATCCAGGCCAATTACCAAAAAAGCACTAAAATATGGAATGATAAAAGGGGATCTTTCCCTTTACGAAAAATTCAAATTGGTAAAAGAGCTGGGGTTTGACGGCATTGAACTTGACAGCCCAAATGATTTAGACCCAAAGGAGGTGTTAGATGCAAAACAAAGATCCGGAATAGAATTACCCGGTGTGGTGAATTCAGTTCATTGGAAATCTCCATTATCTGATCCCGATCCCCTCGTAAGAGCTCAATGCGTAGCATCTATGAAGACTTCTTTGTATGATTGCAAAAAATATGGTGGCACCACTGTATTATTAGTACCAGCAGTAGTGAATGACAAAGTCTCCTATGCGGAAGCGTATGAAAGATCACAAATTGAAATCCGCAAACTACTGCCCATAGCGGAAGAAACAGGGGTCAAAATCGCCATCGAAAATGTATGGAATAATTTTTTACTCAGTCCTCTGGAAGCTGCAAAATATATTGATGAATTTAAAAGCCCTATGATCGGCTGGCATTTTGATATAGGCAATATCATTCGCTATGGTTGGCCAGAGCATTGGATCCGTGCGCTGGGCAAAAGAATTTTAAAACTGGATATCAAAGATTATAGTCGTAAAAAAGCAAATGACGAAGGTGTCTGGAAAGGTTTCGATGCCGAGATTGGGGATGGAGATGCCGGATGGTCTGCAGTGAATAAAGCGCTTTCTGAAATTGGTTATAGCGGCTGGGGCGCAGCAGAAGTAAGTGGTGGTGATAGAGAAAGATTGAAGGAGATATCAGAGCGGATGGATAGGGTGTATGCTATGTAGGGGTTAAAATAAATTATCCTAAGTTCGCAAGATAAATTAATACATATTCTTCCTCCTTTAGAAATCAGAATATTTTTTTGACCTCCCAACCGATAAAATTCAAGTAATTCAGTATCATGAACCCTTACATTATATTCAAAGTGTGGCCAGTCTTTTAATTCCCAATAGTACAGATGAGCCGATTAGCAGGATTATTCGTTTCATGATTTAACCTCAAAACCCATCCGCAGTACTATAAGCCTCTATCAATCCCATCTCACCCTCTTTTCCCGGCTTCGATATCCCATGTTCCATACCCATAATGCCTTTATATCCCTTACCATAAAGGTGCTTGAAGATATTTTTATAATTGATCTCCGCCGTACCGGGTTCTTTGCGGCCGGGATTATCTCCGATCTGGAAATAGGCTATTTCATTCCAGCATTGGTCAATGGTAGGAATCAAGTTGCCGGTATTGCGTTGCATATGATAGATATCGTAGAGTATTTTACAGGAGGGGCTATTCACTGCTTTGCAGACTGCATATGCCTGTGGTGCGGTTCGAAGAAATAGATCTGGATTATCTGAGAGTGGCTCCATCACCATTATTAAGCCTTGAGGTTCCATTACTTCAGCTCCGCGGCGCATGGCTTCGATCACATTGGCCGTTTGAATATCTATAGGTAATGTTCGCTCAAAATAGCCAGGCACTACCGTCATCCATTTGGCATTTACGCGTTTGGCTAGCTCTACAGATGCCTTGCACGTTTTTACAAATGTGTCTATGAATTCTTTTTTACCAGTTGTAAGCGAAGTTTTCCAATTATCACCTCCTTCGATAACGAAAACACCCATAGTCATTCCTAGCTTAGATAATGTCTCGCCGACTTTATTTTGCACATCTGCTGGGCGAGCGAGCATGCCGTTATCTTCTAAGCCTTTAAATCCATTATCTGCCATGAATTTTAATTGATCAATCAAATCTTTTCCGGCTGAGTTTTCAAACATACCGAAGTGCGGGGCATAATTCATTTTGAAAGGCATAACATCTTTGCCCCCATTACTTAGTGTTGCAAATGAAGCAAGTCCTAATGCAGGGGTTACGCTAGCGGTGGTTTTGATAAAAGATCTTCTTTTCATGAATGCAATTTACAATTTTGTACCCTATTGCCAAATTAGAGGTTTGTTTTTCCCTCAGCTCTGGAAGTAAAGAAAACTTTTAAATTTTAGGCTTCGACAAAAACGTAAATCGTAAAATCGTAATTTCACAAATTGTAATTGCCTACAGGTTCCACCAATAATTCATCTTAAATACCAGTGCCCTGTTTTTTACATTCCAGGGAGATGGAAGATAATTATCAGTATACACCAGATAGATATCACTGGCGGGCGCAAATCTCCATTGTAGCCGGGTATTGATATTTACATTCTTTATCTGCTCATTGTATTGCATAAAAGAAGTGAGGAAAAGCTTATTGGTAAATGTCACATCTACACGCGGACCCACTAGCCAAAATATGGACTTATTCCAGGGAGCGGGGAGATCAATATTAGTATAGCTACTTGCTAAAGCTAATTTTATATACGGCTGAAATCGATACCCTAATTCTGTAGTGATATTAGTTCTTGATCCGTTTTGATAGTAACCCCCGATGCGATAAGAGGCTGCCCAGGTAAATAATTTTTGAGGAGCTGAGGTAAAGTCTCCACCTGTAGAGTTCCAGTGATGTTTGCTTCCTACGGTTAAAAATGGTTTGTTTGTATTGGTTGGATCAAAGGGTTGTAATAGTTGTACCCAGTCATCTGCCATCCAAAGGCCTAGTTTTGCCTGGGTGCGCAGGCTGAAACTGTATTGGAAATAAACGGTGCGATCGGTAGTTTTTAGAGATGGGGTGAAGTAAGAAAATACGCCTAAGCTAGGACCATGCGTCAGGATTTTACTTTGAGGCCCTGTGTAAAACAAATAAGAAGCTGTTGGACTAATTTTCCAATAATTTTTACGAGGCACATAACCGACTTCTGCTGTAAAATCATTGCTTACATATTCTTGTTGCCACTGACCAGAAAACTTGCGACTATTGTATCCAATATTGCCTACATGTGCCCAGGCATTCCTGGATTTTTTAGTATCGAAAGAATGCACCACATTGAATTTACCTGTCCATCTGTTATTGGCTGATGCCAGGTTGTATTCAAGGCCTAGATTCCTATTAAATTGATTATTATTTTGCTTTACTACCGGACTCAATTCTTCGTAATTGAATGCTTGCTTATTTATTCCAAAGACAGTAATATTTGATCTGCTAAATAATTTTCGCTGCAAGGCTATCATACCAAAGTTGTATCCCGGCTGACTTTCATTTTTTCGTGTCTGCATATCGAGCACCCCGATGCGCCAGTTTTGATCGAGCTTGCCACTTAACCGGACTCCAAAATCTATGGGAATGCCGAGACCAATTCTCCTGGAGAAAAAAGGGCGCATAGTACCCGTACCTATATTGGCAAACAAGTCTCCATTCTCCAAGAAGAATTGCCTTCTCTCGGGAAAGAATAATTCAAATCTATCCAGATTGGTTACCTGCTGATCTACTTCTACCTGCGAGAAATCAGGGTTAACGGTAAGATCCAAATTCAATGAACTACTCAGGGCGATTTTAGCATCAGCACCTATATCTTTTCTAAATGTGCCTGCTTTATTATTGGCAAAGTCTTTAGATGTCCCTGCTAATACATAAGGGATGATGGAAATATTTTGTCCGGCATCTGGTGGCGCTTTGTCCCATACCAATGTACCCGTATATGCGAGCGAAGCAGTAGGGAATATTCTAGGTATAGGAGTCCAGGAAGATTTCTCGGTAGTTCGAATATCGAGTCTTGAAAAATTGATCCCCCATTCTGTAATTCCTTTTTTGTATCGAATACTTTTAAACGGTATAGCGGCCTCGAACACCCACTTGTCATCATAATTTTTGGTGACCCCCGTCCATTTATTTTCCCAGCTAAGATCTACTTTTCCGCCATCATACATGGTGCCGTCCCACTGAGCGCCGGCAGCATTACTCCCGAAAGAAAACCCATTGGTCCGGTCATCAAATGGGTCCATAAATAAAAGAAAATTATCATTTTTTCCAAATGAAAAATCACGCTTTAGAGATTCTACCATTATTTTCTTATCAATCATATGATAAGCTTCAACCAGTAGATAAATATTTTTTTCGTCATAAGCCATACGGCAATCTGTACGACCCTTTGCTTTGCTGGTATCCATAGGCAATACCATATAAAAGTCAGTAGCCACATCGGTTGACTTCCAGGCTTCATCATTGCCATTACCATCTACTTTGATTGCAGAGGTAGCCGGTTTGATATAATATTTGAAATTGGCATTTTTCTTTTGAGCCCAAATATTGAAAGAAGTAATTAATAAAAGTAATGCAATCGATATCCGCATAAAAGGCTAAAGGTATTCTAATGGATCGGCTTAGCAAAAGGATCGAATGAATTTGTAGTTAAAGATTTCTTATCCGGGATTGATGGTAAATGGTTAACTTGATGAATCCCAGTTCATTCATTTTATATCTTAAACAATAAACCTATTTCTTTGAAACAATTAGTGCTTAGCATTCTCTTACTGATTCTCGTTCTAATTCTAAGTTGCGGACAGATCAATACACCTTCTTTTGAAAATGAGTGGGCATTTACTTCATTTGAAAAGGTAGATAGTATCAACCCCATACTATTACCATCTGATCAACTTTCTTTTCAAGATCCTATCGATAATCAATTAATTAAATGGGAGGCAAGAAATGTCCTGAACCCAACAGCGTTAATATATGACAACAAAGTATATCTATTGTATCGCGCTCAGGATAGTAGTGGAACTTCTCGCATTGGGCTGGCCATCAGCGAAGATGGGCTGCATTTCAGTAAACAAGCATTGCCCGTTTTGTTTCCAGACAATGATAGTATGAAAATATACGAATGGAATTATCAAAAAAATGATAAAGTACCAGATAATACTCAAAATCTGTTCGATGGAGTGGAAGACCCGCGCATCATGGAAGCAGAAAATGGTACCTATATAATGACTTATACTGCATATGATGGCAAGACTGCCAGGTTGTGCCTGGCATCTTCAACAGATCTGTTACACTGGAACAAACATGGCTTATTTTTGCAAGGCGAAAAGTATAGAAACCTCTGGTCAAAATCAGGGGCTATTATTGGGTCACTTCAGGAAAATAAAATAGTCGCCAAAAAAATTCTTGGAAAGTATTGGATGTATTTTGGAGATACCGATCTTTTCATGGCCACTTCCGACGATTTGCTTCATTGGCAAGCAATAGTAGATGATGAGTCGGGTAAAATGATTTCTGTATTACATCCAAGAGCAGGATATTTTGACAGTAGATTGGTAGAGCCGGGGCCATTTGCTTTGTATAAAGAAAAAGGGATCGTCTTAATTTATAATGCCAGCAATGCAGCTAATCTTAATGATCCGGAACTCCCCAAATTTACTTATGCAGCAGGACAAGCATTGTTTGACAAGCTATCACCCTGGAAATTAATTGATCGGTCAAAAAATTATTTCATTCATCCGGATAAAGATTATGAAAAAATGGGCGAAGTAAACGAAGTATGTTTTGTAGAAGGATTGGTGCATTTTAAGGATAGATGGTTTTTATATTATGGCACAGCTGATTCTAAAATTGCCGTAGCTATAAGTAAGTAATTCCAAATAGAAATAGGTAAATCTAACTAGTTGGTTTCCAAAACAAAGGCTCGCTAAGAAGCCTGTATACTCAACTGCATACTGGATACTTTACTAATGTCTGCCTGGGTAGTTTCATCCAACAAATTCATTTCTATCACCGTACTGCTTCCATTATCGTCTTTGCGGTACATCGGTACAAATTTTGCTCCGACCATGATCTCTTGGAAAGTGTACGAATTTCTAACGACCACATTATTGCTATAGCTCTCATCAAATGCTTTCAAAAAAACAATTATTTCCGCCTGTGCAATTTTAAGATCTTCCATTCCCAGGCCATACAAGGGACTATTTTCATTTACAGCATGCACCAAGGTCCAGCTAAGGGTAAGCGCGTTTATTTTTGAAAGTTCCAAATTGAGATTATAAAACTTATTGGTCTTTACTTGATTTTCTTCCACGATCATACCTATCGTCATTTTTGCTTTCGCGTCGGTAAGATTGGCATTTTTATAAGGAGCCATACGCATCATTAATGCAATACCATCTTTGTAGGGTGCTATGAGTGCGTGCTTACTAAACTTTATAAAGGCTTGTGGTTTTGAAAATCTACCATAAATAAGACCTGTGGCTAAGGCCAATGCAAGCAATCCCATTAATGATTCAATAGATGCCACCAGGCTCATCCAAAATCCCACAGGAGCAAGTCTTCCATAACCCACCGTAGTGAAAGTCTGTGTACTAAAAAAGAACGCCTCGGCTATTTTACCTTTTGTATCGGTCACTGTCATGCCTGCTAATTGATCTAAGCCAATACCCAGATAAATCAATGCAAAAAATATATTTACTGCTAAAAAAGTAGAAAATATGACTGCTAAAAATTTCCATCGGGACATATGCAACATGGTATGAAATATGGAAAGCCTGTCCCAAAAAGGAAGCCCGGTACGATTTACATTAGGCGAGCCATCTTTACGATACCACCTTCCTCCATAGTAACTACTATTTGTACCAAATCCAGTATTTTCATCGGCACGAACTCTTTTATTGATTCGATCGATTATAGATCTATTAAAATTGGACCGCATATCTAAAAATATTGATTAAAAACAAATTGGTCCCACTTTTGTTTGGAAAGAGAAATGTAGGCATCTCTGTCAAGTCCACATATAATTTTACCTTTGCTTCATTATCAATTTGCAGGTATGCCGTTAAGAGAAGAAATGATTTCACAGGGAAATTTCCTGTTTAAGTATAGGAGCTTTTTGCCTATCCTTATCCTTTTGACAGGACTTTATGTATATGTCCGGCATAAACTAATCTCTCCAAATGATGATGAGTTCACATGGGAATTGATTTGTTTATCCGTTTGCTTTGTGGGGCTATTCATCCGAATTTATTGCATAGGGTATTCACATGATAATACATCCGGGAGGAACACAGAAGAAGGCCAGATTGCAGAAGCTATAAATCAATCGGGCCTCTATGCTACCTCTAGGCACCCCCTTTATCTTGGCAATTTCTTAATGTGGCTGGGGATCGCATTACTAACGATGAATGGGTGGTTTGTAGTTGCATTTATCTTTTTGTTTTGGGTGTATTACGAAAGAATCATGTTTGCCGAAGAAGAATACTTACGAAATAAATTTGGGAAAGTCTATACTGATTGGGCAGATAAAACTCCTGCATTTATTCCCGATCTTACCAGATGGACCCCGTCGAAACTGTCCTTTTCATGGAAAAAAGTAGTACGACAAGAAAAGGCAGGTATCCTGAATTTGTTTTTGGTAATCTGGTTCTTCAAAGCTATTGCTGCTTATAGTATAAACGGGACTATTCTTATTGAAAATACGTTTTGGCAATTTGGTTTATTTGCAGCCATAGCCTGGTATATTCTTATTAAAGGGTTACAGATGACCACTGTGCTTTTTGAAAAAGACAGGTAGTAAATGTGCCCCGTTTTTTACCAAGAAAATTCCTAAATTCACAATCCCTAATAACCTACCCATTGCATGATCAAGGAATTGAGTAAAAAATTAGCAAGAGAGGCCATAGGCCAGGAATCACTGGCTACGCAGGAAAAACTAATGGACATGTCCGGGAATGGAAATAAAATGTTTCTCGGTATTCCAAAAGAAGAACGGATGCAGGAAAACCGCGTAGCCCTCACACCGAGTGCGGTGGGAATGCTGGTTGCCCAGGGTCATCGGGTATTGATAGAAAAAGGTGCGGGGAAAAGATCTTTTTATCAAGACAATGAATATTCAGAAGCAGGTGGCGAAATAGCTCATTCAAAGGAAGAAATTTTCAAAGCAAGTACCATTCTGAAAGTAGTACCCCCTACTATTGAAGAAATTAATCTTATGCCGGGTGGGCAAATGCTCATATCGCCCTTACATATGCCTTTGATCTCTGAAGAGTATCTGTCTGCATTAAAAAGCAAGAAGATTACAGCAATAGCCATGGAATATCTTAAAGATCGCAATGATAGCTTTCCTATAGTCCGTACTTTAAGTGAGATAGCAGGACTAAGTGCGGTACTTACAGCGGCGGAGTTACTCTCAGTCACCAGCCATGGAAGAGGGGTTTTACTGGGAGGCATCGCAGGAATTCCACCCGCAAAAGTTTTAATTCTGGGTGCTGGGGTAGTAGGTGAATTTGCTACCAGGGCAGCTTTAGGCCTGGGTGCTTCTGTACGCGTGTTTGATAATAATATTTACAAGCTCATGCGATTACAAAATGCTGTTGGAATACCATTGCATACATCCGTATTGAACCCAAAATATCTCGAATACCAGATAAAAAGCGCCGATGTAGTGATAGGAGCCATTCATTCCAAGACAGGCAGAGCACCTATGGTAGTTTCCGAAGATATGGTAATGAAAATGAAACAAGGCAGTGTAATCATTGATATAAGTATTGATCAGGGCGGTTGCTTTGAAACCTCGGAGATCACTACACATGACCATCCTACTTTCGTCAAACACGGAGTGATTCATTATTGTGTTCCCAATATTGCATCAAAAGTTCCGCGCACTTCATCTTCCGCCATTAGCAATATTATAGCACCCATACTGAGTTCGGCATCCGATGTACAAAATATTGAAGAAATGCTTTTTTCTAACCCGGGCCTAAGACATGGAGTTTATACCTACAATGGTCATCTTACCAATGAATACCTAGGAAAGCGATTTAATATCAAGTATACTGATATCAATCTATTGATTACTTCAGGCTATTAAACGAGTAGATGATGGGGTTACATCAAGATACCTCATTATCTAATAGGTCTAAAAAAATTGATGACTCATCCATGTTCAAAATGGTACCGGTAGGCCTATCAATCATACCACTCACAATAACAGTAAGTAAATGTGATTTTTTGAGCTAAGGCACAAAATGTGGTTAGTAATAAAGACGATAAGCGATTCTGAAATAGTTATTGAGATTTGTATAAACTATCGAATGAGTAGACAGTGATTATCTTTGAAGACAGTAAACTTGAATTTAAGCAAGTCATGATTAATAAATTTGAAATTGGCGAATCGGCGGAGACTTATGATGAATATTTCTAGAATATAATTATTTATATTCGGTTAATTGGACATACTATAATCATAATAAGCCACATCTGATTTACCAAGTAACATCCATTTCACACCAGTTATACAATAAATTATACAGATTATAACATAATCAAAAATAAATTAATATTGTATTTTACTTTTAGTTTTTACAATGTACTAATGAAAAAGTACCAACTTATAATTTCTGCTTTGTTTTGTATACTCATTTTTTATCAATGCAATTCTAAATATGAAGTCATTTCTGCCTCTGGAAGTGTGAGTAGTGTATTTTCTTTGCCAGAGGCCGAGGCCAGCTTTGAGCTTAAAACACCATTGAACCTACAAAATATTTCCCCTGGAATCGCTACAGAATTTCAATGGCTTTTAAAAATAAACAGGAATATCTCTCTAGATAATATAAGTTGTTTTGTAAACGATAGCATGGTTGTTAAATTGCCTATGGCTATTCGAAAAGGCTCAGGAGCGAAGGCTAGGAGGGTATCTAGTATAAATTTTCTTGAATATGATGAATCCAAAAATCTTATAAACGCACCTGTGCTTTTAAAACAGGGTGGAAATAATGTATTGCTTTTAATCGAAACTGATGGTGAACTATTCTTTCAATCTAAAAATATAAACTTTGACGGAAAAGTAATCAGAATTGACAGCAACACGATTTCAAGTAAAAAAATCGTATTTGGGGATCAATTAGAAATGTCAATGAATCAGAATAAAATAATTAAAACAAATCTTGATACTTTTCCTGTTTCGTTTATCATAAAGAGTGATTACACAAGTTCCAATTTTTCAATAAAGGATTTAAAAGTATATAAGAATAATATTGATATTACAAAGAATACGATCATTGATATTAAAATATCTAATAATGAATATAAAGTAAAAGCAGGTGTCTCTGTCCCTATTGATACATTATCTAAAATCTATTTTAAAGTCTCCAATACAAGAGTACCAACTATTTCTGCTCCAATTTTTATTCTAAGAGATAGTACCTATAAACCTAATCTTTTTCTGCTATCGATTGGGCCCTCAACAGAAAATTTAAGCTTTACTTCAAAAGATGCCAAAGATTTTGCTGATCTCTTTTTTATACAGAAAAGTTTAAAAAACCGACCTTTTCAAAATATATATATCGACACACTCTTAAATGAAAATGCGACTAAAACCAACATCGCTAAATGTATAGATAAGCTACTCAAACAATATTTCACTGGAATGATAAAACCAGATGATTTAGTAATTATTTTCATTTCTTCTCATGGCAATACAGATGTAAAAAACGGAGAATACTATATTTCACCAAGTAGCTATCATTTTAATGACCAGATTCCAAATTTTACAGAAGGAATCGCATTTAATCAAGATTTAAAATCAAAGCTTATGCTCATGAAATGTAAAAAATTAATATTATTTGATGCCTGTCATAGTCCAAATAAGAAAAGTTTTCTAACAAATAATTTAGGAAATATAGTGCACGAGACTATAAAAAGAACATTTAGTTTTTCTCCACCTGGGATTCTAAGTAGTAGTAAAGGCACGGAATATTCATACGAAATCCCAGATCTAAAAAATGGAATTTTCACTCATTTTATAGTAGAAGGTGTGAAAAAAGGAAGTTCAGATATTACTCAAGATGGCAAAATAACTGTTAATGAACTTTATGGATATTTAAAAATTAATGTTTCTGAATATATAAATGAGAATAAGAAAGGGTCTCAAACCCCAGAACTGACTACAAACGGTTTGGAATCACAAGTATTATTCGTTAGATATTAATTGAATTTATGAATAATACTTGGCTTTTATCGTTTATTTTCAGCTTATTATCTACTATTGCAATAGGGCAAAACAAAAATAAGGTTAATAGCAGAAATGCAGCTAAAGTAAATAATATCAGACTTTCATCCAATAATACTTTCGACACACTAAAAGTGGTTTTCGATTTTATTACTATCCAAAATTTCGATACGACCAGAGTAATATCTCGACTTGAAAGCGTGAAACTTAGCATGAATAACGACTCTTCAATATATTTAACTAAGGAAAATGTTATAGGAGATTATAATAAATTTTTATCAGGCAAGGACAAACAATTCTACTTCCCTCTTCCAAAGCGTGAAAAGTATCAATTGCAAGGTGAGATTAATGTAGAAATTAAAGGATATAAAGATCCCTCCTTGACAGAACAATTTGCCTGGGCTCATGACTATAAAGCATACCTCGCATTTATTGCGTCAGGATCAGGATTTATTCTTAATGGAATATTAAAATCAATAAAAATACAAAAGAAATATAATCTTTATAAAATAAACACTGATTCACACGAAATAGATCAAGATCCTTTTTTTTATAAAAAATATAGTGAGTACGGAATAAATGCTAGAAAAGAATATTTCAAAAAGGAAATACAAATTCCTCAAAGGTTAGTTAATGTGGAGACTATTTTTGGAACGGTTCTCATATTGTTACTACCTACCACCCACATAGTTTTAAAGACTATAGATCGTAAAAATGCAAATTCCAATAAACTCACATTAAATGTAACTCCTGATTTAAATTCCAAATTATATACATCTATCTCTGCTCAATATAAATTTTAAAACTATATATAAATGCAAACAAAATACTTAATATTCTATTTACTTTTACCGTTTAGTCTTTTTTCCCAAGGAGTAACGCCGACCCTTAATAAATTTCTTGATTCAGAGTTTTTTAAGAAATTTGAAAGTATGAAAAGTAAATGTGAAGAAAGCATGATTGGATTTAATGATTCAAAACAACAATTTACATATGAAGAAGGAAAAATAGTACTACTAAATAAAAGCTATGATAATTGCGTTTCAAAATTTAATGGAATTATAGAAAATGTAATTGCAGACCTGATGAATAAGAAGAAAAGAAAGGAAATTGCTAGAGACACTGAAAAATACTCTGAATCTCTTTCAGAGCAATTAAAAGAGGCTGAAATTGAGTATAATAAATTTAGCAAGACTATTGATGATGTCAGTAACCATAATTATTCAAATATTGATATTACTCCGTCTATATTTTCTATTTTGAATGTCATAGAGCAATCAGTTAGAATGTTCATTGACCTTAAAAAAGAGTTTGCATTGTTTCAAGAGAGTAATATAAGAGCTAAACTTAAAAACACTCATATGCTTTCATCTGATGAACTTAATCAGTAAGATTTTATTATTAATACTATTTATCGCCAATAAGGGTCAAAGTCAGAATGTTAGCAATCATGGTAATATCTACCCTAGTATTATTGAAGAAAGTGATATTCTATCCCAAGTGGGCAAGAAAGGATCTTTGAAAGTACCGCTTCAATATTCATTAAAAAAATATTGCCCCAAACCAGCCAATCAAAATATTAAAAGTCTAGGAGCATGCCAAGGATTTGCTTTTGCATATGCCGGTATGACAATAGCAAATGCAATTAGAAATAAAATGATAAACACTGATAGCATTACAGCTTCGGCATTCTCAGCTTACTATACTTTTCATTTTTCTAGATACGACATTTCAAAATGTAAATTTCCACCACCATTTGAAAGAACTGCTGAGACTTTACTCGACTCAGGTAGCGTACTTTCATCACATTTCGATGCAACATATCAATGCTATCCAACCTATTTAAATAAAAGCATTTTAAAATCAGCAGTAGCAAATAGAATTAAAAGTGTTGAATCAATCTTTGATATGTATATTAACTTATCTGCAAATTATAATAGCGCGGATTTTATCAGTATTTTGAAACAAGCAATAAGTAGAAATAAGCCGGTCATTTTAGCTATTGCAGTAGATGCATCATTTGTTAATAATATTTTCACTCGAATATACGTACCACAAATAAGTAAAAAAATAGGAGAACATGCCGTCACATTAATTGGTTATGATGACATCTCAAAGGAATTTGAAATCATTAATAGCTATGGAACTGAATGGGGAAATGAAGGGTTTTTCAAAATTTCATATAACGATTTGTTCAAAATTTGCTACAAGGCTTTTACTATATCACTGTTTAATCAAAATGATTTTTCAGCGGATTTAAGATTCAATATTCGCAAGCCAGACATTCGAGAAAGTAAAACCAACGTTACTTATCTCCAAACTCTTTTAACAAAAATATCAACTAATCTTTACGAAGTGAAATTATCTAATACTATGAATCCGTGCTTAATCCATATATCTACTCCAATGTATATAAACAGTATTATTCTATCCAAAGATGAAAATAGTATAAACTGGCTATTGAAAAAAAATCAGTATGTTCACTCTAGATCTCTGAATCTAAATAATGAAGGCTATATAGAATTCTCCAAAGGCGATAAGCTTATCGTTATCTTATCTAGAAATAAGATTGGTGTTTTAAATTTAAAATATGATACTATTCAAAGAATTAATGAACAATTGTTAAAATTACTTCCCCATTCTTCGTCTACAGTAAATACCGAGAATAATTCTATTTATTCTAACATTCATTTGGAACTGACTGCAAAAGAAAAGGTAGTGTATACAATTTTACAAATACAGTAAATAATTAATTATTACTTTTGACCTACTGCTTTATATTACCATCTTTGTCTGTTTTGATAAGTAAAATTGAATGATTCTTACTGCCTATGATGTGTATTTGCCCTGCAATTAATAAACCACTGTCAGGGCATTTGAACAAAGATATAACACCTATTTCTTGATTTGGGCTTGTTTTATAAAGTGTTTTTTGCGTATAATTCCCCATGAGATCTATAAAATTTAAATACAATGAAGTAGAGTCTCCTCCTACTCCAACTATTCTTCTCTCCTTATTGTCATAAATATTGTAAAGGGAAGCGCTTGCCAAAGGAAGTGATTTGGATTCAGTCCATTGTGGAATTCCTTTATCATTAAATAAGTGATAAGTAAATTTGTCTAGATCTATATCTCCCATTGCATTTAGGCTTTTAACAGTAAACCCAATAAACATTCTCAAATTATCATCTATTTTTACAATCTCATATGGGATAGTGTTATTTAATTCGTAATTAGAATTTATTTTATTTTGAAGTATTATATTGCCAGATAATATTTCTGACTTGAATAATAACTTTGGAATAGTTTTTATATCATCTTTAATACGCCATATGAGCAAATCTCCATCTCCATTTATAGCTACCTTTGTATCAGAAGAATTTGTTTTATAAGATTTATCAAAAATTATTGGTTTTGAAATGGTATCTAGACCTTTATTAACAAATAAATAACCCATCTGAGAACCCTCAATACAGCAGGCTAGAATTTTTTCTTTCATAATATCAAAATCTAAAATTCTAGTGGGGAGTTGCCAATTATCGGTTAAACGAATAGTTTTAGAAGATTCAGTCTGGCCATTTAAGGATACTACCCCTAATGATTCTATAGTGAATAAAGAAGGAAAAGTTCCAGTGTAAAGATATGATGAATAGTAAAACTTATTGTTCCATGTTTTTAAATTTTTAGAGCTATTTGTTTGAATCTTAAGCTCATGTTTAGTTTCAAAATACGGTTCTTGAATTAATATGCCATCATTTAGACTACCACTTGCTTCAAATTGTGAAAATATATAGTACTTTGAATCATCTGCTTGTATTCCACTTTGCGCTAAAATTGAATAATTTTCGTCACGTATCACCTTTACAAATGTACTCGGAGGAGCATATCTCTTATCCTCTGTTTGATCATATTTTATACAACCAGCAAGAAATAACGTAATAAATAATAAACACCAAAGCAAATTAGATTGTAATGATAGCTTTGTGTTACTTAAAGTTTCCATCTTCATCAGTTTTAATTAATAATATTTGACTTCGACTATTGGGGGTTTGAATTTTGGCGGTAATAAGTAAACTACCATCAGAGCATTTATGAATACTGCTTACTTGAATGCTTTGATCGGCAGGAATGTCGTAAATGTGTTTTTTATTTGTAATTGCACCTTCAAGATTTATAAATCTAATGATTAGACTGCTCCCATAAAAGTATGCACCAACTATTTTTCTAGTTTCAGCGTCATACAAATTCTTTGTGAAACTATTTTCTTCAGGATTTACTATAAAGGTTTTACTCTTTTCATTTCCATTATAATCATATAATTTATATAACATGCCGTTTGGCAAACCTAGCCATCTATAGCCTATGAATAAACATAAGGAATCATTGATTTTTAAAATTGAAAGGGGCTTTACCATCCCAATAGTGTCTTTGGAATATTCTTTTCGAACCGTTCGATTATATGATATTATAGTCGTTGAGTATGCCGGAAACAGAAAACTACCGCTTAAAACTGCATTAGTTAATATTATATCTTCGTAATTATTTTTTGACGCTTTCAAATATCCAAAGTTTTTACTTACCATATGAAGAGAATTGTCAACAAAACTTGAAGTAATATTTGATTCTTTGGTAAATGTATATTGGCGAAAACCAATGTTTTTCGTGGTCAAAAATGTCCCGCATACTAAAATATTGTTTTGGTCCAGCAAATCAATATCCTCAGCTAGAAGCCCATCAATGTAGATAGCTCGCTTAGATGCATTTATTGATGTATCTTGCCCTCCTTCAAATGAAAAAATGTTTAATTTACTATAAGCAGGTTTATTATTTACAGTAGTATAAGTTAAAAAGGCAAATTGATCATTTAAAATTTTGACTAATGAGTTTGTGTCCAATAGATAGTTTGTACCTATAAAAGCAAACCTGGAGTCAGAATACAAATACTTCTCCTGTTTTATGATACATAGATTAGTACTATTACCTATATTAGCCTGAGCGAGTATCTGGAAACTGGAATCACTTGCCTGAAACCCATACCTTGGTAGTAATGAAAAATAAGGATGCTTAATAATTTTTACAAAAGTAGCATCTGGAGGATATCTTTCATCAAGTGTAATGGAATATTTAATACATCCATAAAAACTTAGCGCAAACCCTACTAATAAGCAACTGAATGAAATAAGAATAATATAGTTTTTATTTTTTATCATAATGTGACCATATAAAAGCCATCTGGTGATTTAAGTATTGTCTTACCTACATATTTTTTACCACCCGCTGAGTATTTGGGATACATCTTGATATTTGAATTTTTATCCCTCCAGATAGAAAGAAATAGACTTTGAGTTTCTCCAAAAGATAGTGCCATAGATTGGGGTACTTTGAGTAGTTTATACTCCAATATTAATATCAGATTGGTGATCTCTGATTTATTTCTATTACCAAAGTTTAGTATAATCTCCAGATCACTTTTGACGGTAATATTGGAGTTTTCAGTACTAGTGATATCAAGCATACCATTAGAAAAATAGGTTTGCCTCCAGTAATTATCTTTTATAAGATAGCCTGTCTCATTAGTCTCTTCTATTTGATATTTGATAGGTTTAGAAATATTGAGTGGCAGTGGAAATTGTATAGACTTTATTTTACCTTCTCTTTCCAGTCCTTCAAAGTATACCTCTTGCACATCCATTGGCTGGTTATTATCAGCAATAGCTCTTAGGGTAAGTTTTTTAGTAATCCTGCCCTTTGCTGTCAGCACTCCACAATCAAAACATGCAATGTTCAAAATTGCAAATCTTGCAGGTAGAATATCTACATAGTCAGAAAGAGCAATAATATCTGGCCATCGACCCAAATCAGGGTGAATAGCTATAGCATCATTGGCTACTAAAAAGCTTTGCCTCGTAGTATCCTGCTTCATTATTGCACCACTTAATATGTCTGCACTTTTAGTCTTTATCGAAAGGCCTGAGGCATAGATTTTATATCCAAGGCTGATACCAAGACTTTGTCTATTTAAAATTTCTTTTATGAGCTGAGCTTCCGACTCTATCAGATTGATTGTAAAAGTTCTTTCTGACCATTGACTTTCTATATTGGAGTAATTATGCAATGTTGATTCTCCAACATTTTTGGACTTAGTCTCATTGTGGAGGATTGCAGAGGGTATTCGAAGATCTAAATCAATATGATCTAAAACAGCTGGTACTACTACTATTTTATCCAAGAATCTTTTTTTAAAGCTTGCAATCAAACTATCATTTGGGTATTTTGGTATTACGGTGAACTCAAGGATATTTAAAAATTTAACTTTTGTATCCTGATCTTGGGGCTGATATTTAACTGATAATAATTTTATCTTTGGCTTGCCATCCAAGTCGCAAGCTATGTCAAGGCTGGAAGGCAAATAATAATATTTATATTTATCTCTAGCGTCAGAAGCGATTGTAAAATCATTAATGGACTCTTTTGATTGGTCATTAAACCAAACTGGCTGGGAAAATAAAGCGTTCAATTGTGACAAAAAAAAGGTTAAAAAACTTGCCTTGATAACGAGATATTTCATACCCAATTTATTTGCGAAATTCTGGAATCCAATTCTTTATTTGAACACTTCCTATATTAATGCTTCTGTCTGAACCTTTTATCCAAGGACTACAATTTACTTTACCATTTAGCATTGTTAATTCTATTAAATATTCATAATTCAAACTAGCACCTTCAGGTTTATAAAGAGTGGATATTATGCTTCTTGTTTTTTCACTGGAAATGATGAGTTCAACTTCATCTTTAGATCTTCCACCAGGGTTTAATTGATAACTTCTTAGTTTTACTCTTATTTTAGCCGCTTTGGTAAATTCAATTGCATCAAAATGATCTACGTAAACTTCTTCTTTTTTTGTAGATTTTTCTAATTTGGCTGTAATTTTTTCTTTGACCTTCCTGTTACACTCACTACAAGGAGGTATACTATAAGTTAACCATATTTTTTTTACCCGATTATCAATATCATTGGTCGCTGCTATATTAGGTACTTCAAATCGAAACTTAGCTTTAGCGGGTACATTTGACTCCATAGGATAGGAAACAGTTTTAAAAGTTTCATTCAAATCCAACAAATAATTGATGGATTGAAGTTTTATGGGATAATTACCAGTGGGATTATCGTACTTATTTTGCCTCCAGTTAGATCTATCTAATTCCATAATTCCAAAAGTAGCTGGGCTGGAAATCTTGAGATCGTAGCTTATTTTTGGCAATTCCTTATGGCTAATGGCATCAGTAAAAATTAAAATTCCATTCAAACCAGTATTGGCAAATAAGCGAGTCAATATATCTTCTACTGTAGTCGTGACAAAAGTGACTTTTACTGGATCTTCTATTTCAGTAGGTGCTAATACGGTGTAATCTTTACCTTCTACCAATCCAAAACTTTTAATTGATTCTAAATTAGCTTGAATATCTTCAATGGAAATAGGTAACAAGTTTTTCAAAAATGTTTGATTCTGAATTCTGTCCTTTACAAGTTCAATATCAGATCTCTTGATATAAGGAGTTACCTTCGCGGTAATATAGGTTTTATCTTTATTTAGTCCCTGACCACTCTGTATGTCAATATTGTAAGACCTGGTGTTAGCATCCCATACACTATAACTCGTGCTAGTCGGTAAATAATAAAATGTAGACGAATCTGTTTTGTCATTATAAACATCTATTGTCAAAATATCTCTGGGCAACCCCGGAAAATATCTGTCAGTAACTTTGGAAGCTGCACCCGAAGCACTTGAGGTAGGTGATTTGATTAAATGTTTTATCATCTGCTTTTGATATACAGGAAATTCCGGAAGTATTGAACCAACCGGGGTTGTTGCCACTATTTCAGATCCCAGACTTTCACTGATCATCCAATCACGTTCTAGGGTATATTTACATGAACTTCCAAAAGCAGGAGGGCCATTAAAGTATGGTTTTGCTCCTATTAAAATTTTAATGAATTTTGATTGAATATTGGGTTCAGTATATTTTTTATTAATTGGTTTAAAGTCGAAAGTCAGCTCAAAAGATTCCTGATTTAATGAAAGCGTAGTGGAAACGGGTTTAAATTCATCAATTTTATGATTAGTGGCATCATAAACCTCTCCATAAGCCATTAAGTTTGCTTTATTGATATTTTGACATTCAATATTGATAGTAAATTGATCACTTTGTTCATACATTAGTACTACTTTGTCTATAATAGGTCCCTTATAGCTCCAATAGCACTTTTCTAATTTAGGTAATTCATTTTCTGATTGAGAAATACATGAAATTACATAACAAAAGAAAAAAAACAAAGTAAAAATATTTTTCATACTCTATTTCTTTATTGTTTCCAAAATGTCTTTGAACTTTTCTAAGATTCTTTTCAAAGGATCTACCACCCCATCTGTGGCAGTTATATTTTTACCCCTTTGTAACGCGTCCTTAAATAGTTTACTGTTTTGGTCTTTCAAATCATCACTTAGAGATAGATAAAAATTATCATCATTGAGACTTGGCTTCCAGTCATCCAGGATTATTTTTCCTGCTGTTTCATGAGTAAGTATAATTCTGTAGGCATAGCCTTTCATAATAGAATCTAAGAGAACTACGCCTTCAATTAGTGGGCGCCCCACTGCCACAGAAATAGGAAAATTAGTCTCTACTTCTTCTCCAAATTTCTTACTTCTTATTTGCAACGTAGCTCTTGCAAACCCTAGTGCTTTCATTTTTTCCAAATTTGCTTCGAATTCAATTGGTTTAGCATACACAGGTGCAATTAAAGTATTGGCAGCCCAGTCGCCCATAATCCACTCCGGGTTAGAGGGGAATATTTTACCACCTTTTAGACTCCACTGCACTTTATATTCAAACATGGATGGATCCTTGTCTTCTCCTCGGGCGTAAGAGGTAGATACCAGAAGTCCATTCTCTATTAGATTAGTGCCCTTGATTGTAAGTGATTTTTCGAACGGATTGCCAAATGATCTCCTCTTCCGTACATCTAGCGTCACATAATTAACATCTTGTTTAAATAATGGTACACTTTCTTTGTCTACTACAAAATCAATATTTCTAGTTTGGTAAAAGGGATCATTTAAAATGACAGTATTGATACATTTTTTATTGTTTTTTACCGCGTCATAACAATCCGAAAGATTGGTGGTAATTGTACCAGATCTTGGTACTGCCAAATTGAAATCTACCTTGAAAGAATCTTTTCCTTTTGCTACATTAATCTGCCATTTATCCATTTTCATAGACCATTTTTCTGCATTGGCATATGATTTTCTTAAATCTTCAGTTTTACTCATGTTGAATGCAGGTACAAAATCCTCTGAGTGGTCAGGCTCTGCAATACTAGCCGTAAACTTATTAAATACTAAATCCTGAACTTCCTTCGTGAATTCATTTTGTAAATTATCAAAGAATACAATGTTTATTGCTTTGCTATTTATAGCCTCTTGATACAAATGATGAACGACATCATCTGAATATAGCTCGTCCTTAGTGTCTTCATCACCATGAGCACCCCATCCAAAAAAACCTGAATGATGTGGCTCATCAGGTATCATTTTACCATTAGCTTTAAATCTTTCTCTAATCGAATTCAATTGTCCCCAATCAATAGTAACTGTAGCTCTTACAGCTGGAAATGAGACTAAATATTTAAAAAACAATTGCAAAGTTACATCAGTCACTGATCGTGATTTTTCAAAGGTAGATGCCAATAGCATTGCATCAGTATTTTCAATTTTTGAAGAAACGGCTAATTTTGACCCTGGAAGCAATGGAGCTTCTCCTGAGGCTATAACTCCCGATTTGCCATTTAAAGTAGAGCTGATGATCCGCATTGAATTAAGGCCATCCTTTTCTACATCCACAGCAGCTTTTAATATAGGGTTAGTTACTAAGCCGTATTTTACGTTGGTGGCAGCTAATGTTTTTAATCTTGCTTTCAATTTTTGAGCTGCCTCTATCTTTTGAGGTTCTGTAAGCCCCCATTCCATCAAGAAATGAATAAGTGCACCTTTCAGATTTTCATCCCCTTCATCAGTTGTGTATTTCATGAATAAAAACTCTGGTGTTTCACTGCCATCCTTTTTTTTAGATACCCTTAGGTTTGTCGGCAGATAATAATAGACATTTGAAAATGTGCGGGAATAATTTAGTTCCCCATAACAAGTTACTTCAGTGCCATCATTTAGAGTTACTTCAGCTTTGTTCTCATAGTCTAATACTTGACTATAAGTAATACTTGTAAATAAAATCAATAGAAGTAAAGAAAGTCCTTTCATAGTCTTATTTATTAATGATTGAATTATAAGATTTGTTAATTTCTCTTAAATATGAGTCCTTCATGATTTTTAAAGCAATGGTGTTATTATTTATTATGTCATCTGGGAGATAAGCGTCAATTCTGTCAAATTTTGTGTACGATTGCCATTCAGTAGCAAGATTTCCCAATTCCTTGTGGTTATAAACTAAGCGGTATATATATCCTTTAGAATTTCTATCTAAATAAATAGTATCTGAAATTTCTTCACCTGGGAATGATGATTTCATCAAAATTGATCTACCTTTTTCCTTTCCAAATTGAATGTACCTCATTTGCAATTCGACTGATCTAATTTTACTTTCAATTCCAAAATCTTTCAAATCACTATTTAATGTCACTTTTAATGGCTCTATGGGTGCGTTTAAGGAAATTCCAAGCCAATCACCTTTAAGCCATGAAGTATCTCCTTCAAAATAATCATATCCGCCTTTTAGACTCCACTTTACCCTGTATTCAAATGGCTTGGTATCACCTTCCATGACTTTGGAAATGGAAAATGATTTTTTATAGCCTTCATTTAATGTTGATTGATCAAAAATCGTTTGAGTACTAAAGTCGAAATATCCTTCTTGACTCCTCTTCTTTCTAATATCTACAGCTACATAATTTATCATTTTATCAATCATTTCTTTTGCTACTCCATCCATCATAACATTTATCTCTCGATTGCCATATAATGGATCAGAAGCAATCACTCGATAGATGCATTTATCATTATTAATAAAAGAACTTGACCATTTAAGGATATTCTCTGTAAGTGTAAAATCTCGTTGTATAGGAAAAGATGCTCTTAGGTCAATTTTGTTAGTTTTCTTTTGCTTTATGACATTATAAAATTCATCTTTAAAACTAAATGATCGGCTTTTATATAATTCGTTTTTAATCGCATCATTGTATGGGCCCCCACCAGTAGATTGTGCGTGATTATCGGAATTTGTGTTAAGAGAATTTGTGTTATCACCACTTGGAGGATCTTTGGTTTCACTAGTAAATCTGTTTTTAAAATAACTAAAGAAATAGTCTCTCACAGAGTCAATCTGCTGATTTGTCATATACTGTTCCCATACATATTGTATTACTTTTGCTTCTTCAAGTTGACTATAAATTTCTTTTAACTCAGAATATTTGACTTTTGAATGGTCTCCTATCCCACCTAAAGTACTTCCTATGCCTGTATATTTTGAAATAGCTCCATCAGCTAATGGTTTTATTATGTTAAATACAGTTTGCCACCAAGGTGTTTTTTTCTCATACTTTATTTGTTCATTTTTATATATGCTATCTAGCTTGGACCAATCCTCAATGATATAACCCTTGAAGGCCGGCATGATTTCATCATATTTGTAATTCAACACAATGGAAAGATCCGTAGTGCTACTATTTTTACCTATTGTTTTAGCAAAAATCTGAGAATTAACTTCATTCAATTTTGCAGAAAAAGCAATTTTAGAGCCAGGTAAAACCGGTGCAGATTTTGAAAATAAAGTCTTTTGGTCATTGGTACTGTCAAATAAACTAGTTACTAATTGGATACTTTCTGATGAACCCAAAGTAACTGTAGCTGCACCTAATATTTTTGCCAAAGGTATTGTCTTCTTTAGCTTAGATAATACCGCATTTTCCATCGATTTTGTAAGTCCGAACTCCATCAGCAAGTGAACTAGTCCACCGGAGGAATCTATATTCGATGTATTATTGTCTGAGCCATACTGAACAAATAAAAACTGGGGAGTGCCATCAATAGTACTGGATAATCTCAAATTTGTTGGTAAATAATAATAATTATTAGATTTTACTTCACTTCCTAAAATCTTTTCACCGATTAATGTCACTTGAATGCCTTCATTTGTAGTTACAATCTGCCGATTTTGCCCATCCAATATCTGGGAATAAATAGGCGAAACAAAACCACCCACTAAAATGAGTATCAAAATGTAAACTGTTTTCATATATACTTATTTTTTAAAATTAGTTCTCCATGTTTGATTGATGTTAACTAACTTGAAGTCAGATAAATATTTATAATAATTGTTCACAGGATGCTCTGAAAAAGAAAGAAAAGAAAGTATTGAATTATGTTTGCCAGCTAAGGCCGCAACAGCATCATAATTGTTGTTTATATCTATTACATTTACCCCGCATGGCCAAAAGTGAGAAGGAGGTGAAAAACCACCAATTGTAATAATTTCTAAATTGTCAAATATTTTTTTTACTATAGGCTCACTATAGGTCTCTTGTAAGAATGACACAGCAGAATATATTAAGGCTGCTCCACGACTATGAGCAAATATTCTGATCTTAAAACCTGAGTTAGTTTGTTTCAGAATCAAGGAATTCAAATTTCTTACTACATCAGTTACCGCTTGATATTTTAGGTTGAAAGCGTCTTTTATATCTGTAATACCGTTATACATTAAGGAAATCAAGCCATCTTCATATTCAATACTTGTCTTAGAATAATACAGCAAAACTTTTCTGCCTAAAATTCCAGATATATCATAACTGGAAGTTGTGGCATCAGCGTATTGATTAGCCATGCCATTTACAAAAATCACGGATAGACCATCTTGTGGTTCAGATTTTACATTGATGTGAGATATCAGGCTAACAAAACCATCCTCCCCTTTTTTTACTTTTTGATTATTGATAAAATTGGATGAAGCAGCATTCCCTGATTGAGCTATTAAAAAGCTGGAATAGAGTAGACAGAAGAAAACAGCATTTAGTTTCATAATTAGTTTTTCAATGGAAAAGTAATGAAGTCAATATTTTTATTTTTCTTTATCGTATATACGGTAGGGAATCACAGATATCTTGTTGAATTTGACTTATAAATGGTAATATTAAATGATCTTTTTTAGTAGCTTTTAAAGATAAGGTTCAAAATCGGAGTTAACTTTGAACTATTCAGCACATAATTGCCTGCTCATTTTAAATTTCGTAATTGACTCAAAAACTTGTGTTTTCTCGCCCTCGCAAGTGGAATCCTAACTTCATTGCTAACTACTATCACACCGCCTTCACTTTTTTCAAAACGAATGACATGATTGATATTGACCAGATATTGATTATGCGATCTTGTAAAATGATGCGGCTTCAATTCAATTTCCAATTGACTGATAGATTTGAGCACATGTTTATTGGTCACACCAGTAGTGGTTAAGCTAACAATAGAGAAGTTCATATCTGACTTGAAATATATGATGTCATCCACTGGTACATAGTCAAATCCGTCTTTATTAGGTAGTGCTATTCGTTGCATTTATTATTTTGTGTTTTAATAGAATGTTATGATTTAATATAAGTTTTTTTGACGAATTTATATTGTGATTAAAAATAGAGAGATTGCTAGTTTTTAAAATAGTATTTGTATAACTGGTAGGAAATGGCGGATAATTAGTAAGATTTGGCGAATAACTTGTAAATAACAGGTTTGAATAAAAATTCGAATTGGTAGTTTACTGGCCATTTAGAACTCTGTTTTATAATATGTTCTTATATTCTTGGCTAAAATTAAAATCCTCAAATCCTAAAGAGCACTTTCTGAAATAATACACCAAAATATTGAAGAAATGCTTTTTTCTAACCCGGGCCTAAGACATGGAGTTTATACCTACAATGGTCATCTTACCAATGAATACCTAGGAAAGCGATTTAATATCAAGTATACTGATATCAATCTATTGATTACTTCCGGCTATTAAACATTATTGAATTAATTCCTGGATATCTGGATCAGGTTCTATATTGTTCATTTGATTGAGGATATCATCATATCGTGATCTTATATAATTACTCATTGGTTTTACAGTATATCGCTTTGGATTCGGCAGACCTGCAGCGATCATGGCAGATTCGCTTCGCGTGAGGTCTTTGGCGCTTTTATTAAAATAAGATTGAGCAGCGGCTTGCACACCAAATATACCCGGGCCGGTTTCGATGATATTGAGATACCTGGTCAGAATTTTTTTCTTTGTCCAAAAAGTTTCGATCATGAATGTAAAGTATACTTCCAGGCCCTTGCGAATGAAATTCCTGGTTTGCCATAGAAAGAGATTTTTAGCGGTTTGCTGGCTGATCGTACTGGCCCCTTTTGTTCTTTTGGGATGCCTTTTGTTATATTTCAATGCCAGCTTGATTGCCTTTATATCGAAGCCATCATGGTCAGTAAATAATTGATCTTCGCTGGCCAAAACGGCCAGTTTCATATTCATATTGATATTATCATACGAAACATAATCTCGCTGTAAACCATAACCTGAAAAAATACTGCCTATTTGAGTAAACGTGATCGGAGGATTTATAATCCCATATAATGCAACAAAAAACCACTGCAATAAATACAGGGATAATAGGAGGCGATAAAAAATGACGCCCAGTTTTTTAACAATACTGTTTTTCGAAAAAACCTTCCTGTACAATAGAAGAAATAGCAAGGTTATCAAAACAGTCAGAAATAGCATTTTCATTAAAGGCATAATATCGATCCACCTTTCTTGCAATTCAGGAATATAAAGAATGAGAAAATAGGTGATTTGGAAAATCAATAATGCCAAAGCCAGCCAGGAACATATTCTCCAAAACTTACCTGACCTTACCCATTCCTTATACTTCGATACTGCTTCCTGAAAAACCATTTGTGCAAACAATGTTACAAATAAATTCCTATCTGGCGACCTAGGTTATATAGACCAATAAAGTTCATCCATTGCTAATTTCCGCTAAGAGATTATTGGGATTTTTACTACGCTCTACAAGTTTTCCAATATTCCCAAAACTCCATTATAGGATATGATAAGAGAAAATATCAAGGCCAACAGCATTCCCAGATTTAGAATTAATCCTGCTTTATGCTTTCCCATCAACATTTTATTGTTAATGAGTATCATCATTCCGGCAATTACTAATGGCAATACAAAAACGTTGAAAACTTGGGATAAAACTTGTATCTGAACCGGATTTGCTCCGGTAATGGGTACTGTCAATGATACGATACAAGCCAATCCGGCGATGATTCTAAATTGTTTGGATTTTGTATCCAATGTACCATTTTGATAGTCAGCAATAAGTAATGAAGAAATCATAAGAATTGGAAAAATGGAAGATAAGCCTGCAGAGAGCGTACCCAAAAAGAAAATAGCAACAGCGAATTTTCCGGCGATAGGCTCTAAAGCATAGACCATGTCCAATACTTTTTCTACTTCTTTACCATTTTTAAATAGTGCACCGGTCGCAACGGCCATAATGGAGCCACTAATTATAAAAATCAATACGGCAGCCCAGATCGCATCCCTCTTTTGGTCTTTTAGGTTTTTCATATCCCAGCCTTTTCCTTTCAAAAAAAGTGGACGCGATAAAAACGTGGCTGCCGCCATAGTGGTACCCACAAAAGCTGCAACCATCATTTTCCCTCCTTTCACGGAAGGAATTTTCGGTCTCAAACCATTTAAAACTTCTTTGGAATCTGGTAAATTAATAAACATGGAAAGCAGAAAAGAAAGCCCCATAAATGTTACAAAAACGACTAATACTTTCTCAAATAATGAAAAATTACCAATCAATAGAATATAATAAAAGACGCTGATAATTAATATAGCTATGCCCAAAACAGCTATGTATTCATAGCTAATAATAGCTGGGAAAAACATTCCTGAAACTTCAAAAATAACGTTAGAAGAAATGCCTAAAATACCAATTAAAGAATTCCATTGGCCAATGGTAACTCCTATGATAATTAAGATAGCAATTACTTTTCCAAATTTTAAGTTTTTACGAAAAGCACTGAGAGCCGTTTGACCGGTAACCAAAGTAAATCTGCCGTATGCCTCCATCATTACCCATGAAAAAAAACAACTCAAAACCAGAACCCATAGCAATGCCATGCCAAACCGACTACCGGCTACAATCATAGAAGTGACACTACCTGTACCAATGGTAAATCCAATGGCCATGATTCCTGGGCCAAAGTTTGACAATATTCTTGTTATTCTTTGAAATATTGAATTTTTCAATTGCTGGCTATTTTTTTAAGAACTCTTCCAGTTTTCTCACCATGTGAATACTTCCTGTGTAAAACGGCACTCGTTGGTGAAGTTCTGTTGGTTCAATTTCCAAAACTGACCTTTCTCCATCACTCTCTGCCCCACCTGCTTGCTGAACAATAAATGCGATAGGGTTACATTCATATAATAATCTCAATTTGCCATTTCTGTCAAAGACTGTTTCGGGGTACATATATATTCCACCTCTTCATCGTTTACAATTTTGGTGGCCAGCCCTATTCCATTGAGCAGTTTTGTAAGTTCACCCGTTGAATAATTAAAGTCACTTTGATTCTCAATAATAAATTCTCCAAGGGTTTGGTTAATGTTATTCATATCTTTTTATTGTAAATTTAAACAACCTAATTTATTCCTTCGAAAAACTATCATTTTAATTTACCGGTATTATCACCCGCTATTCACTTATATTTCGGCTATGCTTGCCCCATTTTGATTCAATTATTGATGAAATCGTGGCTATTTCATCATGATCCATTTCAATCACAAATAGTGAAAAGCTCGATTCGTTTTCATTAGCAGGAAAGGGAAATAATTGGTTGTTACCTCCTTTTACATTAATGCGAAGAGAACATTCCCGCTGTGTCCAACCGAAATCTTATCCCGGTTAGCCCAGATTACAGTTTCAATTTCTTATCAAATAGCCAATGTCCATTTTAGTATCTATTCATACATTTACCTATCCTTATGAAAATAAAATATTTAATAAGCCTGGTACTTTTGATCGCCCTGATTTATGGATTAAACTATGGCATTACCTATGCCCATATCGGCGCTGCCTATAATGCAAAGATGGCGTGCTCCTGTGTATTTGTATCGGGCCGCTCTCTCGAATCGGTGGAGAAAGAAGATCTATATGCCATTCCATTTGCTAGGCAAACTGTAGATCAAGAACACAAAACCGTTACTTCCAGTATATATGGAATTTCCAAAACTGCCATCTTCAGACCAGGGCTTGGCTGCACTATAGAAAATGATAAATCTGAAAAAGAATTAACCACACAATGGCAAGGTATCGATCTAAGCCTTGGATCCGATCTTGAACTACCGATAGATACTGCCGTTAATCAATCAACTTTAAGTCAAATAAATAAAACATTCGACTGGGCTTTCGATGACTCTGTCACCAGTCATATCGTGCGCACAAGAGCTGCCTTAGTATTGCATAATGGCGAAGTGGTAGCTGAGCGATATGCCCATGGATTCAATCAAAATACTCCTTTAATGGGTTGGTCGATGACAAAAAGCGTGACCAATGCCATGATTGGAATCTTAGTGCAAGACCACAAACTAGATATTCATAAAACCGGAATAGTAAAAGAATGGCTCCATGATGATCGTAAAAATATTACCATAGATCATTTATTGCGAATGAGTAGTGGTTTGGATTTTGAAGAAGTATATACTAAAGTAAGTGATGCTACTAAAATGCTTTTCCTGGAATGTGGCGCTGGTAGTTTTGCCATGCATAGCAAAGCCAAATATGCTCCCGATACCAAATGGTATTATTCAAGTGGTGCTACGAATATTTTGCAAGAAATCATCAAACGCAGCTTTACTAATACTCAAGATTATATAAAATTTCCCCACGAGAGGCTCTTCGATAAACTTGGGATGCAATCTGCCATCATGGAACCAGATGCCTGTGGTACCTATGTAGGATCGTCTTATATGTTTGCCACTGCGAGAGATTGGGCAAAGTTTGGTCAGTTGTATCTGGATGATGGTCTTCATAATGGAGAAAGAATACTTCCGGAAGGCTGGGTAAAATACTCATCTACAGTGACACCTGCATCAGACGGCGAATATGCTGCGCATTTCTGGACGGGTCTTCGCAAAAAAGGCTTATCAGGCGATTGTTTTATGATGGATGGCTTTGAAGGGCAGTACGTATTGATCATCCCTTCTAAAAAACTGGTGATTGTACGACTGGGATGTACTCCTGCTCCTCATCATTTTGATATGGGGAAGTTTTCTAAGGAAATTGTGGATTTGTTTTGAACGACTTCGTTGAAATTGCTCTCCCTGCTTTCAAAAAGAAAAAAGGCTAGAAATTTATATTAAATTAACCATACACATCTTTTCGATGGCCTATTGTTATAACTTCGACGATTAAGATCTCATCAATTATATCGTATATAATTCGATAGTTTCCCACGCGTATTCGATAGCCTTTTCTATCGATTAGTTTTTTATATCCATGAGGTCGGGGGTTAATAGTTAAATTTTGTAAGGCAGTTTTGATTTTAGAATATGATGGGTCGTCAATCTTTTCTAAAGCATTAAAAGCTTGATTATTGAATTTTAAACTATATGCCATTAAGAGTGTAAAGTTCTTTTCTCTTCAATCCTTCTAAATACCTCACTCAACGATATTCTCACGCCATCGTCATTTTTTTTTGCTTCATCATATAATCGCACATCTTCCATATCTTCAAGTTCTTCGATAAGCATTTGGTATTCTTTTATTGGTAAGATTACCATTGAATCCTTACCTTCTACATCTTTAATGATCTGTGGATGAAGAGTTCCCATTTTTAATTTTTTTTGGATTAAGATTATAAAGATAGCGAGTTATAGAGTATAACTTAATATTTTTTTGAGCATTTATATCAAATTTAAAGGATCACTAATTTCATCATTTCTGCAAGATCTTTATCTATTATTTTTTAGATTCATGGGCTATTTAATGTAGCTAAATATTAGAAAAATGATCTTGTTGGTTACTTAAATAATGCGAATTGTTATAATTTACAACCCAATAGAAAGCCGTATTTTTTCACCATGAAAGCCGTTATAGGAATTGATTTTGGTACTGACTCAGTACGGGCATTAATAGTAAATACTGAGAATGGAGATGAGCTAAGTACTGCAGTTCATCACTACCCCAGATGGAAAGCATTGAAATATTGCGATGCTTCACGCAACCAGTGGCGGCAGCATCCGCTCGATTATATAGAAAGCATGGAAGCTGCTGTAAAGGAAGCCTTCTCAAAAAGCGGATTGAAAAAAGAATCAATTAAAGGAATGGCTGTGGATACTACAGGTAGTACTCCTGTAGCTGTGAACCAAGAAGGAATTCCTTTGTCGCTAATACCTGGATTCGAGGAAAATCCAAATGCCATGTTTGTATTATGGAAAGATCATACGGCGATAAAGGAAGCGGAAGAAATTAATCTTTTATGTAAATCATGGCATACCGACTATTCCCAGTTTGAGGGAGGTATTTATTCTACAGAGTGGTTTTGGGCAAAGATTTTAAAAATGGTTCGCGACGATGAATCTATTCTTAAACATGCTTACTCCTGGGTAGAGCATTGTGATTGGATTCCATTTTTATTGACTGGCGCAAAATATGTGGATCAAATGAAGCGAAGCAGATGTGCTGCGGGGCATAAAGCTTTGTGGCATCCCTCATGGAATGGTTTACCACCCAATGATTTTTTAGAGGCCCTTGATCCGAAACTTGATGGTTTGCGAAATCGCTTGTATAATGATACATCTACTTCTGATATTTCGGCAGGAAAACTAAGTGAGTCCTGGGCTAATCGACTCGGTCTGCATACCGATATAGATATAGCTGTTGGCGCTTTCGATGCCCATATGGGTGCCGTGGGTGGAGAGATAGAGCCGAATCATCTCAGTAAAGTAATGGGTACTTCTACCTGTGATATACTAGTAGCGCCTGTTTCAGGCAAGGAGTATTTAGTAAAAGGTATTTGTGGCCAGGTAGACGGATCAGTAATTCCAGGATTAATTGGATATGAGGCAGGCCAGTCTGCATTTGGTGACCTGTATGCGTGGTTTGCTAATATTCTATCAGGAGCAACAACTAATTCTATTAAAAAATCAAAACTGCTGGATGACGCTACTAAAGAAAAATTAATAGCGGAAGCTACCAATAATTTAATTCAAGAGCTTAGCCACCTGGCAGCTGAAATTCCCATCGGATCTGGTGGAGTACTCACCTTGGATTGGATGAATGGAAGGCGAACGCCTGATGCAAACCAGACTTTATCCGGCGTAATCTCTGGTTTGAATTTGGGTAACACGGCTGCACAATTATTTAGATCTATTGTAGAAGCCTCCTGCTACGGTGCCCGGATGATAGTGGATCGTTTTCGGGATGAAGGTATCCCTATTCATGGTTTGATCGGGCTTGGTGGAGTAGCTAAAAAGTCTCCATTCATCATGCAAATCATGGCTGATGTAATGAATATGCCGATAAAAATTGCCAAATCAGAACAGACCTGTGCACTTGGAGCTGGAATGTTTGCAGCAGTAGCAGCTGGTATTCATGCAGATATTGGAATCGCAATGAAAAAAATGGGCTCCGGTTTCGACAGAACCTACTATCCCTTTCCACTACATGTAAAAGAATACGAACAATACTATCAGGATTACCAGAAACTTGCCTCCACTCTGGAACCTTATATTATGCAATCCCCAAAACATCATACATGAATAAATATAAGCTAATTCAAGAGCAGGCATACGAAGCGAATATGCAACTACCTCTACTGGGCCTGGTGCTATTTACTTTTGGAAATGCAAGTGCTGTAGATAGGAGCTTGGGAGCTTTTGCCATAAAACCGAGTGGTGTTCCTTATGATAAACTAAATCCCGGTGAAATGGTGGTGGTGGATTTTGAGGGCAAAGTAATAGAAGGAGATTTGAAGCCTTCGTCTGATACCAGAACGCATGCCGTACTTTATAAAGAATGCCCGGAAATAGGAGGTATTGCCCACACGCATTCAACCTATGCAACAGCATGGGCACAGGCCCTCATGGCTATTCCAATATTGGGCACTACACATGCTGATCACTTGGTGGCTGATATCCCTTGTGCCCCCCCAATGAAAGATGAATATATACAAGGTGATTACGAGTATATGACCGGATATCAAATTATTGATGAATTAAAATTTAGAAACTTATCCTACCTGGAAATCGAAATGATATTAGTAGGTAATCATGCTCCATTTACCTGGGGAAAAGATGCACAAAAAGCCGTTTATAATAGTGCTGTACTTGAATCAATTGCAAAAATGGCTTTTATATCTCATTCCATTAATCCACAAGTAAAGCGAATGAAAGATGCCCTGATAAACAAACATTTTGATCGAAAGCATGGCGAAGGTGCATACTATGGTCAATAGAAAAGGGAGCAATTATTTATCACTCCCTTTCATCTGGCTTAAAAACCAATTTATTTATTTATCTAACTACCAAGCCAGTTGCCCTGTTTGGAAGGCCTCCATCAGCATCTATTTGTGTGAGTTGACCATCACTTCCAATTTTATATGATAGTACTTCATCCGTTCCAGTAACTAATACATACAAGTATTTTGAATTTCTATCCACTGATGCATCGATGGGAGTACTCATAGCTGGAGTAGTATTGCCACCATTTGCAAAACTGAGGTTACCTCTACTGCTAGATGATAATGAACTCACATCATTTCCACCTGTATTAGTGGCGAATATGGATTTACCATTATTTGTTACAGCTACCCAGCACGCAGCTGATCCATGAGTGGCAAATGGGCCATCCAATAATCTTACAATTCCACTCAGGTCTACCTCATATGAAGAAACGGTGCTTGCGCCAGCATTTCCACCACTTGCTTCCGATACGTAAAAGATATTTCCGTTTCCAAAAGAAAAACCAAATGGTGTAACTCCAGCGGATGGCAATGTTTTAATTCTCCCGGGTCTTGAATCGTAGCCCACATAAAATGAGGAAATAGTGTTAGTTGCTTTTTCAGTAATGACTAGTACTTTACCGTTGGGACTAAAAGAGATTTGAGCAGGACCGGATGCATCGGTACTTAAAGCCCTGGTAGAATATGAAATAGGGATAAGCATTCCATTTAAATCAACAGCAAAGCCTGATATATTACCCGTACCGCCGGCATTGAGCACATAAATCAATCCGTGACTAATAGTTACACTAATAGGCATTAGGCCACCTGAGTTTATTTTATCTTTTAAAATAATGTCTCCACTATTTTTCAATACAAACAAACTAATATCATTACTGCCAGGATTTACGGCTACCAATAATTTCCCCCATTCATCGAGGGCTATTGCTCCCTGATTTCCAAGTCCTGCGTCGGTGCCTGTACCGCCGGTACTGATGCGATCTGATTCGGTTAATGTACCATCCTCATTTTGTGTAAATACAATCAATTTATTATCGCTGGCTTCATTACTTAATAAATAAGCACGATGATCTCTGCCATTATTCTGTGATCTTAATTCCAGATTGGAGACTGGAGCAGACTCTTCTTTGTCCAGTTGCTGCAAAAATGACAGGTAATTTGATTCTACATTATTTTGTACCGTAATTGCATTTTGAGTGGTGTCTATCGATTGCCCTATTTCATCATGAGCGCAGGAAGCTAAAAGTGTAGCAATTACTAGTGAGAACAATGCTTGATAAATGATTTTCATTTTTTAGTGTTTTAAAGATTAACGGTTTTGATAAATAAATTCAACACAAAATTGAAAATCAACTATCACATGCGAGTCACAGAATTATCACAAAAGTATCACAAAATAGAATTTCGCCCTAATAGAACATTTGAATAAAAGCAAATCTCAATCTTAAAAATACGCAAATCTACTGATACAGATTACGCAATTCCTCTGAACCCTACCCCTTTTTCTTACTATAACTTTGACCTATTAAATCAAAATTAAACAATCATAATTATGAAAAAATTATTTATCATTTGTATTGCGTTCGCAGTAATCGGTAGACTTTCAGCCCAATCCAAAGATGCTGAAATATTAAAAGTTTGGAATCACATTTATGAAGCATTCAATTCAGGAGAAACTGAGAAAGGATTCACCTATTATTCAGCCAATGCCTGGGAGATTTCACCGGATGGCAACATTTATAAAAGCAAATCTGAAATCAGAACCAGCTGGGACACCTTCATGAAAATGATGGATGAAAAGCCCAAATTCACCCCTTCTAATCCCGAAGTAAAATTTATTACTCCGGATGTGGCCCTCATTACCTGGCAGACAGAAGATGAAATGAAAATGCAGGGACAAACCATGAAAAGTAAAAATAATGGATTAGCGATATTAAAGAAGACAGGAGGAAAATGGTTGGTAGAAGCTGATGCTTTAATACCCATAATGGAAATGCCCATGATGGAAGCAAAAAAATAAAGCTGCTGACCCTTATTATTGTTTAGTATTTTACATAAACTTCTAACCCGGAGCAACTACCTGGGGACCCGAATCAACGCTTATCAAAACTAAAATTTAAATGATGAAAGAAAAGAGGCGTAAATTTTTGATCTCTGCACTTGGTCTCTTTGGTAGTGGGCTACTGGTAACATGGCTTTTTAGAAGAAGGCTAATAAGAAAGTTGTTATTTACATTTCCGGATAATTCTACAGTTGTAGTAAGCCATTCACCAACTGAAATGGATCCCTGTGTGCTAACCTCCAAACAAGTAGAAGGTCCTTTTTATTTACCATCACCAGAAAGAAACAATATAGTCGAAGATAAAATAGGAGAATTACTTCACTTAAGAATGCAAGTAATAAAGTATCCTGAATGTACTCCAGTCTCTAACGCAGTAGTAGAGGTATGGCAAGCAGATGCAGAGGGAAACTACAGTGGTTATCCGGAGCAAATAAGCAACGATGAATGGAAAATGTTTATGCTATTCGGAAAAAACGGAGAAAAACAACCAAACGGAGAATATCATGTAAAACAAGTATCTCAAACTACTTTTCTACGCGGCCTGCAAAGGACAGATCAAAATGGATGGGTAAGTTTTGATACTCTAGTACCCTGCTGGTATATTGGAAGAATTCCACATATTCATTTTAAAGTATTTGTAAATAGTGATGAGTGGATCAACTCTCAGCTTTACTTTGAAAAAGAATTCTGTGACAACCTGTTTACCACTAAGGCGCCTTATAACCAAATGGGTAAATGCCCTTTAAATTTTCAAAATGATGCCGTTTTTTCAATGGCTGGAGGAAATCATAAGGGATTACTTCTTGCCCCAAATTCTAATAATGAAAATAAATTAACAGCAATTGCAAGAATCGGCATTATGAAGACCTAAGACAAAATAGACGGCCAGCAAGTAAAAAAGTTTTGTCGAATAAAATTTTTGTAAAATCTCTGAACAAATAACACAGAAGACCTGACATTTGATTAGCTTCGTTACATATAATCCCGAAATAGTTTAATGTTCCCACACAAGTCAAAGTCTGTATGACCGATTAATTTTTTAATCTAAAAAATCTAAAACCATTTATATGAAAAAGTTAGTTTTACTTTCACTATTGGCACTTTTAATCAGTGCTACACTTTCTGCTCAACTTTCCGTTTTGACGGATTCACTTGACTCTCCTATTGGTATAAAAGCCGACGAATGGGGAAATATTTGGGTCTCTAATTCGGGCACGGGAAATAATGATGGATCTATCATGTTGGTTACTAAAAGAGGTAAAAAGTACCCTGCGATAAAAGGTCTTCCCTCCGGAGTCAATCCTGATGAAGGCGATATTGTAGGCCCATGGCACGCTATCCCTATGGATTATGGAAAGATGGCAGTATTGATAGGTGGTAAATCAACGCTTGGCCCGGATTTCGGAAAATTGCTTTTTTTCGATATGGCAGGCTTTAAAGCTGGAGATCCGGCTAAAACTATGGCAGATACTACAACATCTTTTAATGTAGGTGCCTTTGGCCTGGCTACTTCATTAAACAATGATTCTGATCCATTTAATGCGGTTCAAGATGAAGATGGCGTTTGGTATATCACCGATGCTGCAGCTAATGACATTATACGCGTAAGTCGCAATGGAAAAAATATGTCTGTGTTTGCGCGTTTTGGAGGAGTGCCAAATCCTACACCCGTAGGACCGCCTGTAGTAGATGCAGTGCCCACCGGAATAATAGCTTTACCGAAATATGGAGGGTTTTTAGTTTCTACGCTTACCGGGTTTCCATTCAATAAAGGAGCCGCAGCTATTTACAAAGTGGATAGACTTGGAAATATCTCTACTTATTTGAGTGGACTTACCATGATTACCGATCTTTCTATGGATAGATTTGGAACCATTTATGCAAACCAATTTGGCACTTTTACTTTACCCGGAGGATTCGATTTTGGGTCCGGGCAGATTATAAGGATTAGAAAACAAAAGATCATAGATACTATTGCTCAACATTATGGTCCCGGGTCTGGACTTACACTGTACCAAGATAGGAAGTTTTATGTGACCGATTTATTCACCGGCAGGGTATTGGGAGGTGATATCCCGGCTGAAAAATTAGACGCCAGATCTTTGACCTTATCACCTGGAGTAGAGGTTAATCTGGCTCCCAATCCAGTGGCTGACAATTTAACCATTCAATGGAATAATGTAGCTGAAGGGGCCGCCATCCAATTGCAACTGACTGATATCACGGGTAAAGTGATTTATAAAAAAGAAAATCTTGACCCTGTTTGGCCCCAACATAAAATAAATGTTTCGAAATATAATGCTGGTACTTATATTCTTACCCTGAATATAAACAACCAAATTGTTTCTAAAAAAGTAAACATAGTAAAGTAATATTTCAATATTTTTAACTCTAACAAAGGATGTCTGGCTCCAGGCATCCTTTTTCTTTTATGCCTGTTTTCTTAGAAGCCATTATATTTGAAGAATACCTTTAAAAGAGTAATGTCAAAAATTTATTTTAAATCAATTTTTCAAGTAGTTATATTACTATTTTGTACTGCAAAAAGTAGTGCGCAAAAAGTGACTGTATCGGACGAAATCCAACTCAGAAATGATTTGTCGTATGACTTAGTGGGTCAGATAGATAGTACTGTGATTTTGTTCAGGGACAGAGGAAGTAAATATGAGATCAGGCGATTTGATCAAAATCTAAAGCATAAAGAAGATATTGATATAAGTTTATCAGACAGAAATTGTATTATACTGGCAACTCTTCCTTTAGACACTACTTTCTATGTTTTTTATGGATTTCGCAATAAAGGAAATTTCTATATACAGGGAGATCAATTCGATCAATTGGGAATTTTAGTAAGATCAGACACTTTAAAAGTTTATGAAGATGTGCTTTTTAATCCCGAGCTTAAGGTGGCAAAATCAGAAGATAAGTCAAAGATTTTGTTTTTCTCCGTGCATGAAGCGCATGAAATGAAAACTGCTGTATTTGATCTGAGGTCACATAAAAAAATAAGTGATCGTACCATTTTATTCAAAGAGACTGATCTGCGAGATGAATTCAGAAGTATGTTAGTAAGTAATAAGGGAGATCAAATGGTCATTTTTGAGAAGAGTAATTTTCGGACAAAAAAAGACAAGCATATATTTGAAGTACATAAGTTTTATGGCACTGTTGAAGTCAATGAGGCCTATATTATACCGGTCTTTCGATTTGTAAGTTTCCATTCCAAATTTGTATATGACAATGAAAATGATCAAATAGTGGGAGGTGGGATTTACACTCAAAAAAATCTAAATAAAGCCGAGGGTATCTATTTTATTCAACACCCACTAAAACCCGGTACCAACGAAAAAGTTACCATGCATCCGTTTGAAAACAGGTTTGACGAAGAAATCAAAAGAAGGTCAAAAGACAAGAATGAATTTAATCAATTAGAGGTGACTGATATTGCGCTAAAGAATGATGGCGGTGCTATATTGATCACTGAAATAAAAAAAGAATATGAGCGAAGGGCCTCTTACGGTATACCTTCCAGATCCACTGTAGCAGGAAACCCCTATGGTTTTAGAGCCCCGCTTTTAGTAGACTACTATTATGAAGACATGGCTTTATTTGCGATTAATAAAGAAGGTGATCTGACCTGGTCTAATGTGCTGCACAAAAAACAATATTCTCACGATGATGATGGTATGTATTCCTCTTTCTTTTTATTTAAGAACCCATCAAGATTGAGGCTGGTATATAATGATGAAATCAGCACTGAAAACACAGTAAGTGAATACATTGTTTCAGCTAATGGGCAGTATCAGCGAAAAAGTGTTTTAAGCACCGAATATGTACGATTGCAATTAAGATTTAGAGATGCTATTCAGACTTCCTCTAATACGTTTATTGTTCCCTCACAGAGAAGCCTTAGACTCAACCTGGTCAAAGTAGAATACTTATAAATATTACTTATCCCTTGGGTATACTCTTATTAAAATTATATTATTTTACTATCTTTCATTTGCATGAATAAAATTATAAAATCCCTTTTACAGATTTGTTTTGCTTTCCCGCTATTCTTTTCTTTTTGTAAAGAGGCCCCGGCACCTCAGGTGGTAGAGAAATTTTCTACAGATGAGCTCTCTGTTCAACATGGAATGTCATTATTCAATCAAAATTGTGCTAGCTGTCATAGTTTTGAAGAAAATGGAATAGGTCCTAATCTCACTGGTATCACCCGAGATGTGCAAAAAGACTGGTTGAAAAAGTTTATTCATAATCCTATAAGCGTAATACAAAGTGGTGATGAAAGAGCAAAAGGCTTATTTACTACTTACAAACAGTACATGCCTCCCTTTGCGTCACTTCAAGATGCCGAACTGGAGCATTTATTAGGTTTTATTCATAAATTTTCAGATGGCGCTTCAAAAAATAAAAACAATAGACCCGGTGGTTTGATTGATCCCATTAAAGAGAAAATACAAGAATCGGATCTGGTGGTAGAGATCAGAAAAATAATGACTTTACCATACACGGCAGAAAAATCGCCATTGGCTAGAATCAATAAAATGGCCTTTATTAAAACTAAATCAGGAAGTCGAAATTTTATATTGGATCTGCGAGGCACTTTATATGAGATGGTTAAGGATACGGTGCAAATTTATTTTGATCTTAAATCCTTAGTTCCAAAATTTATTGATAATCCGGGGTTGGCTACAGGATTTGGAAGTTTTGCTTTTCATCCAGAGTTCGAAAAAAATGGTTTGCTATATACTACTCATACCGAACCACCTAAGACTGCTCCTGCAGATTTTCCTATTGATGACAGCATTAAAGTCACCGTACAATGGGTTCTCACGGAGTGGAAAACAAAGGCTCCGTCCAGCAAAGTATTTGAGGGTACGGCCCGTGAAATTATGAGAGTAGATATGTACTCTGGCATACACGGATTTCAAGATCTGAGCTTTAATCCTTATGATAAAAATGGGGAGCCAGATTTTGGAATGCTTTACCTGGGCATAGGCGAAGGTGGATCTGCAGTAGCTGGCTATCCTTATTTATGTGATAATAATAGAAAGATCTGGGGTAGCATCATTAGAATAGATCCTTCAAAGCACGATAGTAAAAATGGCCAATATGGAATACCATCTGACAATCCATTTCTACAAGAAAATGATGCTGTAAAAGAGATCTGGGCCAGGGGCTTTCGCAATCCCCATATTTTCACCTGGGATCGTCACCTTGGTATGAACACCATGTTTGTTACCAATATTGGTCAGCACAGCATAGAAGAATTGAATCTGGTATTACCAGGCAAAGACTATGGATGGCCTAACCGGGAAGGAAGCTTTTTATATGATGTATTCGCTAATACTGAAATCGTATATCCATTGCCGGCGCAGGATTCTCTACCATATGAATATCCTGTTCTGCAGTTTGATCACGATGAAGGAAATGCCATTTGCGGGGGATATGTCTATCATGGAAAGATAAAAGCATTGCAAGGAAAATATATTTTTGGAGATATTCCGAGGGGTACTTTGTTTTTCACAGAAGCTAATACTCTGCTACAAGGCCAGCAAGCCCGGATTTTTAAAATGAAATTAAAGTATGCTGATAAATTAACTAATCTGGAGACCGTTACAGGCAATACTCGGGTAGATCTAAGATTTGGAATGGATGCGGAAGGAGAATTGTATATTTTTACCAAGAGCAATGCCACTATATATAAAGTGATTGGATGTAAAAAAGGAAATGAAAAAGAAATTTAGACCTTGGTGCGTCGGGCAATCATTTGATCTACTCCACTGGTAAATTCTTTCACAGTAGGCGTGTATCCCGTTTTACCCAGGGCTTTAATGCTGTATTGATTACTCTTGTCCTTATCCAGATCAAATACCCATATAGTAGGATAGCCAGTGATATTAAAGGCCTGTTGCAAAGATTGATTCTGAGCTTGTATTTGTTGAGGAATCACTTTTGCTCTTGGAAAATCCAATTCCAATAAAACCACATTTTTATCTGCCCATTTTTTAAACTCATCCTGCGTGAAAACTGCGGCAGATAATCTTTTGCACCAGCCACACCAATCACTGCCTGTAAAATTGGCCAGGATCGGTTTACCTGTTTTTTTTGATTTAGCATACGCATCATCTACATTTACTAACCAGCCTACATTTTCAGGTGTATATTTTTCCTGGCTATAACCAGCTATTGCTAAAGAACTAAATAACAATACTGCAAATAATGTTTTGAGGGAAAATATAGATGTAGACATATTCTAAAATTTAGCTTACAAAAATACGATAGTTTTTATATACGCAGTGGTGAAAACTGGCAAAGGTTAATTTCATTTTAATAATACTCCATCTATATACACTTCAAAACAATCTATATTCACAGTTCCTGCTCCAGCTAGAAACACTCCAATACTCACCAGGTCTGCATATTTGTCTACATCTACCCCTGCTTCAAGCTGTGTCCAATTATGTGTTCCGTTAAATGAACACCCTTTCTTTTTTTGAGAGGAATTATCATATGCAGAAGCAGTTTCATTTTTCATTACACTTATATAAATTGCCGTATCAAGTTGAACATTATTGATTTTAGACATTGCCTTTATTTGTACTTTTTTTCCTTTTACTTTATCCAACGGTAATAAAAGCCCACTTGCTATAAAATCATATTTTTGGGTAGTATCTATTACATGATCTATTCCTTTAAACTGTAAACTATTCCTACCACAAAAAGCAATTGAATTATCTATTTTATAGGAATAATTTTCTGAGCTTTTGGTTTCCCATATACTGGGCATATTAGTAGTCGGATTTTCAAAGCTTAGGTTCAAATTAGACTGACTCAGTGAAATACCAATACAAAAAAAAGGAACTACTATCAAGAGGAAAAGTCTAGTCATAGCTTGAAATTGAAATGATGTAATATAAAATTAGTCAATATTGATCCTGGAAATAAAATCCGGGAGTTAATTAATTCCTAAAAAGTCAGCATAGTACTATTGATTTTATTATCAATTTAATCTGGACGATACTTTATTGATAAAAATCTTTGGTTATCCTCATTCCATGTTTTATAAATACAGCATCTCTATTACCATAGTAGCCTAATAACAGGAATTCATAAAGATTGTTAAACTCGGTAAGCATTTTATTATAGTATGTGCTTAAAAATGCCCTATAAGTATCTACCGATTTGGGATTAGCTTTTGTCTTATTGCAGCATGGCCCGCCAATCGGATGTATTTTTTATCGCGATAAAAGCCATTTTCTCTTTTAGCCTTCTCTTCTAATAACTCTTTGGCATTAGCAAGGTATCTGTTTGCTTCTTTTATAGATGAATTCATTGTGTACAAAAATAAGTCTCTAAATCAATGTCAATCACTAATATCTCAAAACTGGCAAATAAAGTACCTTTGCCCACATGAAGTTCGCTACCAAATTAATCCATGCCGGCATAGAACCAGATCCATCTACCGGCGCTATCATGACCCCTATTTTCCAGACATCTACCTATGTACAAAATGCACCTGGTGATCACCAGGGATATGAATATGCACGCACCCAAAATCCCACACGGTCGGTTTTAGAAGCTAATTTGGCAGCATTAGAAAATGGCAATTACGGAATTTGCTTCGCCAGTGGATTAGCAGCTCAGGATGCAGTAATGAAACTGCTCCATCCAGGTGATAAAATACTATCTACTAATGATCTTTACGGCGGATCTTTCCGTCAGATAAAACGAGTCTATGAAAAGTATGGTATTCAATCGAGTTTTGTAAATCTGGCTGATGAAAAGACTGCCCGGGCATCTGTATTGCCAGGCGTAAAATTACTCTGGATAGAAACCCCTACTAACCCTATGTTGAATATCATAGACTTAGAGTTAGTATGTGATCTGGCCAAACAACATGATATCATGGTATGCGTGGATAATACCTTCGCTTCCCCATATTTACAAAATCCCCTGGATTATGGTGCTGATATTGTATTACACTCTGCTACCAAGTATCTTGGTGGTCACTCAGATGTGATACATGGAGCCTTGGTAGTGAAGTCCAAAGAACTGGCAGATCAATTGCATTTCATTCAAAATGCTACTGGTGCAATACCCGGGCCTATGGATTGTTTTTTGATTTTGCGGGGTATAAAGACATTACATGTGCGTGTACAGCGTGCCTGTGAGAATGCAGCAAAAATTGCTGATTATCTTGCTGGTCATCCCCAGGTATCGAAAGTATTTTTTCCCGGATTTATCAGTCATTCAAATCATGCTATAGCTAAGAAACAAATGAAACAATTTGGCGCCATGATTTCCTTTGATTTGATAAAGAATGATGTCGCCACTGCCCATAAAGTATTAAGTAATACGCATCTTTTTTCATTGGCCGAATCCCTGGGTGGTGTAGAGTCCTTGATAGGACATCCGGCAAGTATGACGCATGCATCTATTCCAAAAGAGGAAAGGATGAAAGTAGGTCTTACCGATTCCCTGATCAGGCTAAGCATTGGTATAGAAGATGCTGATGATTTAATCGAAGATTTGGATAATGCGCTAAAAAATGCCTGATAAAAGACCCAGTATAAAAGATTGGTCAGCAGAAGATCAGCCCCGTGAAAAACTATTATCACTGGGTCCGGCTGCATTGTCAGATACGGAACTATTAGGCATTTTGATTTCTACAGGGTCTGGGTATGAGTCGGCGCTGGATTTGGCCCGAAAACTTTTAGCTGCTAACCATCAAAATCTTGCCGAGCTGGCCACTATGAAAATCGATCAAATGACTTTGCTTAAGGGTATTGGTCCCGCAAAAGCCGTGACTGTCCATGCTGCCATAGAATTGGGTCGTAGAATTAATGTATCCGATGTGTTTAAGCGCAAGAAAATTTCATCCTGGGAAGACAGTATTCGATTGTTTGATCACCTAAGGCTGGTAGATCAGGAGGAATTTTGGGTAGCTTGCCTCAACGTTAAATCAGAAATATTGGAATCTTGCTGTGTACACAAAGGTGGTATCAATCAAGTGAGTGTAGATGCTCGAATTATTTTTGGCAAGGCTCTTGAAAAAAAAGCTAGTTCTATTATAGTGGCGCATAATCATCCTTCCGGAAGATCTGATCCCAGCAGAGAAGACGAAGCAATGACTTCCCGATTAAAAGAAATTGGTGACTTAATGGGCATCAAAGTAAATGATCATATCATCATTTCAAAAGATGATTACTACAGCTTTGCGAAAGAAGGAAGGATCTAAATCATTTGTAGTTTGCCATGAAAAACGTTTTGTAGCTATCTACATCTTTAGTATTATACAATTTTCTATAGTTGGATTGAGAGATAGCGAATGTTTCGTGATTGATCTCCGGCTTTACAAATTGTTTTTCATTGTTTTTTACAGTCTGATAATATTTAAAGGCCTTAGTAGCATCATCAAATTTTCTCACCATAATGATAGGTATGGTAGCATCCTGATCAAGGAAAATATTCGAAATTCTCAAATCATCATTTGAATAATACCTTTGATTGAAATCAGAAATAGAAACTTTTATATCAGATAAAGTAGATTCCTTTTTATCATAAATGATGGCTATCACATAATGTAATTCGTCTGCCACATAATCAAATGCATTGGGATTATCTTTTGTCTTGATGATATCAGGGGTTTCAAAAGCTTTTTCATCCCCCATCAGATATCGCAGCATGTCTTTAGCTTTGTCCCGCTCTTCTGACTGAGGATACCTGGCAATAAAATCTTTCAAGGCTAATATATACGCATCTTTTCCTTCAATCTTTCCTGTACACAATACACCAATCATAGCAAATTTGGCCTTGAGTGGATTTTCTTTAAACAAAGTATCTGCCTGATGCACCATACCCAGGGCCTGATCACACTGACCCATATTAAACATAGAATAAGTCTCATCATAGTATTTACTGACCTTTGCTACCTGGTCTTCTTGCTCAGCTATGATACCCGGATGAAGAATAGATTGGGTGTATTTACTCCCTGGAAATTCATTAATCAATCTGTTTTTATAGTTTTCTGCCCTGGCCAAATCATTATTTTGCATACTAGCCAGGTACAATTGATAAAGTATATCCTGCTCGATTTCTGAATGGGGATACTTTGCCAAATCCTGTTCTAAAACCTTTATTGACTTATTAAAATTTTCTAGTTTCTCTCTATACAATACCCCCAGTTGATACGTACTGTTCCTGATCTTAAGATGGGCAGCTTCTTTTTGTTCTTCGCTATTAGGAATTTCGGCTAATAATCTGCTCACTTCTTCGCTCACATCTATCGTTGATTCCTGGGCTTCACCGAGGTTAGTGGCGCCTGGGTTGTTGGCATTAGATGTAAAAGCATTTCCAGATTTTTGACTTAACCTCCAATTGTCCTGTAATTTGATATCACCCCAGGTTTTTTGAAAGTCTTTAATTCCCTTTTTCAAGGTTTTATCGTCGTACGCAAAAAAGCTACTTTTAGAAGTAAGTGTATTAATATTTGTTTTAGGGAAGCCATTTAAATCTGGTTGTGGCTGCAATAAGCCTACTTTAGGAGTATTCAGATTCTCTCTATCTTTTACTATTTTTCTAGCCCATTGTTTTTGCTCTTTTTCTGACCAGGTACTTATTTTCAGCAAACTATCCTGTAATTGAATCGTAGCTATTTGCTGGGCTATATCGGTAAGAGAAGATCCATAACGAGTTACCTCTTCGCGACGAATATCCTTCTCCGGCATAACGTTGAGTGTACTGTCGAAATAATTTTTGGCTTTGAGATAATCTTCGTCTTCATAGTAAAGATTGGCTAGTAAATAGAAGCTTTCCGTTTTTTGCAGATTATCACCTTGATGGGTGAGGCCCTCTATCAATTGCTCCTTGGCCTGATCCCGATGCCCATCAGATATGCTCACTAAAGCCATAGTATGATAAATGGCTACCCCAAAATCTGTGTTTTTCGAATCCCTTGTCAGCTTTTTAAGATCACTCAATAAATCTTCTTTATTAGCCTTCCCAGAAGCAACACCTTGTTGAGCCCGATTTAGTTTAGCAAAGAATTCAAGATCATAACCAGGACTATAATCAGCTACTTTATCAAACGCTTCATAAGAGGCTAAATAATTCTTTTGCTTAGCCAATAATTGTCCTAATACAAATGCAACCCTGGCTTTCCTCTTGTTAGATATTCCTTTGGTCTCCAGCGCTTCTTGTAAAAAGGGAATAGCATCCTTATATTCTTCCTGTTTTATATGATTATATGCTTGTAATACTGGTATTTCTGGTCTAATGGCTTCATATAGATCCGGGTCAGATTTAAGTTCAGATAATACTATACCGGCAGCTATCCCATTTTTGCGCATGATATATGTTTTAGCCAGCCACATTTTAGCATCTTGCAATACCGGGCGATGGTTTTTACTTGGCTTACCTTTATTATTTGATTTGACCACAGCATCTTCATCGTTTGGATCAGCTTTTTTAGGGGTATCCTTTTTTACAATAGCTGTTTTTACAGAATCTGCTTTGGTAGTAGATAATGGTTTTGAAGTGGAGGAGGTGGCTCGTGGTATTGGTTTGCCTGCTTTAGCAGCTTTTTTTCGATCCTTAATTAATTGGGCTCTGGCTTTCGCTTTTGACTTATTCTCTTGCTCGCGATCTTTCTGTTTTACTTTGCGCGCTTTGTCCGTTTTTTTCTTTTCGGACTCTTTTTCTTTTTTGGCATCGTCCCGCTTTTCTATTTGTTCTTTTACGCGGATAGCTCTTTCTTTTGCCGATTGCTCTTTAGTTTTCTTTTTGGTACTTACATGCAGTTTATTATAGTTGTTCACCATGTATTTAAAAGTCTCTTCGGCAGTTTCATATTGCTGTTTGAAATACTGAGCCTGACCAATAAGTAAATAGGCATCAGGTACCCAGTGGCTAGGGCGGTGAATATTGACCAGCGTGCTACTCTTTTTAATCGCCAGATCAAGATTAGGAGCTACCTGACTGGCATCAGCCACTCCATTGTATTCATACAACTCCAATATCTTGGTATAATCATCCTTATATGACTGTACCAGTGAAAGCTCGGAGGCATCCAAAAGAGTCTTGGCATTGAAATAGCCATTATATTTGGCCGTGAGATTGTGAAAAAACAGCCCTGTCTTTGAAACATCGTTTCTGCTTTTTTGCACAGAACAAGCCTGCATAAAAAACAGAGATAACAAAATGAATTTGAGGGCTTTTGCGTTAAAATTCATTGATTTGAAGTAATTAGTTGGAAAAGTATTAACCAAGAAAGTACAAATTTATTTTATTTTTTGAAGGAAATCAAATATTAAATGCAAAACTCACTGATTAAAAGGATTTTACATAAGATCAAAACTCCTTATAGATTGGTTATTCTTAACCATGAAACCTATAAAGAGCTAGGTTCCTACCAACTCAATCTACTAAATGTCTATACTTTACTAAGTGTATTAATGGTAATAGGTGCTTTACTAGTGACCTTACTTTTGTTTTTTACGCCGCTTAAAAGAATCATTCCCGGATACGGACAGACCAATACCAAAGACTATGTGACACTGTACAAAAAAGTGCAAAGTATGGAGAAGGAAATTGGTGCCCAAAATCTATATATTTCCAAAATGCAAAAGCTGATAAATGGCGAAGTAGAAATGCCCGACCCCAATATGGATAAAAATATTGCGATTGCAAAACCTGTCAATACGGAGCCTGTTCCAAAGAGTGCTGCTGAAATAGCTTTGGAAGATGAACAACTGGTAGAAAAGCAAATATCAAATGTGACCAATCAACGCCTTTCCAATGTGGTGAAGCCTTTTACCATAGAACGACTCTATTTTATAGCTCCGGTACAGGGAGAAGTAAGCGAGAAAATGTCCAGTGACAAAAATCATCTGGGAGTAGATATTATCGTCCCAAGGAATACAGAAGTAAAATCAGTAATGGATGGAACCATATTATCTGCAGACTATACTATGGATACTGGTAACAGCCTTACCATACTGCATAAAAATGATATCGTCAGTGTCTATCGGCATAATTCAAAACTTCTCAAAAAAGCCGGTGATTTTGTAAAAGCGGGTGAAGTAGTTGCCATAGCGGGAAATAGTGGTGAGCAAACGAATGGACCCCATCTTCACTTTGAATTATGGTACCAGGGTAAAGCGGTAAATCCTGAAGACTATATGCGCTTTTAAAAGGATATAATAGTATTACCCAGCCCAGCCTTCTCTATCCAGACTTCTGTAATTTATGGCTTCTGCAAGGTGATGATTTTGAACTCTTTCGCTTTCGTCCAGATCAGCAGCAGTGCGTGCTACTTTCAAAATACGATCGTATGCGCGCGCAGAAAGCTGTAGCCTTTCCATAGCCTGGCGAAGAAGAGCCATACCAGCATCATCCAATTCACATACTTTGGCTAGCGTTTTACCATTCATTTGGGCATTGCAAAAAACACCAGGTATTTCCTTGAATCTAGCTTCTTGTATCAATCTTGCTTTGATCACCCGTTGTACAATTGCTGTGCTGGATTCAGATCGACTGGAAAAACTGGAAAGTTCTTGCACCGATACCGGTGTGACTTCCACATGTAAATCGATTCTGTCCAATAATGGGCCTGAAATTCTGTTTAAGTATCTTTTTACTACGCCCGGGCCGCACACACATTCTTTATCCGGATGGTTGTAATATCCACAGGGACATGGATTCATGGAAGCAATAAGCATAAAACTGGCAGGATAGTCTACGCTTGTTTTCGCCCTGGATATAGTTACTTTCCGTTCTTCCATGGGTTGTCTTAGCACTTCCAAAACGGATCTTTTAAACTCGGGCAATTCGTCCAAAAAAAGAACCCCATGATGTGCGAGTGATATCTCACCAGGATTGGGATGAGAGCCACCACCTACCAAAGCGACATCACTGATGGTATGATGAGGTGATCGAAATGGGCGGGTAGTCACTATACTTGATCCCAGGGGTAGCTGACCTGATACGCTATGTATTTTAGTGGTTTCAAGGGCCTCTTCCAGGTTGAGCGGAGGAAGAATAGTGGGCAATCTTTTTGCCAGCATAGTTTTTCCAGCTCCTGGCGGGCCTATGAGAATAACATTATGACCTCCGGCAGCTGCAATTTCCAGCGCACGTTTTATATTTTCCTGACCTTTTACATCAGCAAAATCCAAATCATACATATTAGCCTGGCCAGCAAACTCGGATTCTATATCTACTTTGATGGGTAGAATATTCCCCTTCCCTTCAATGATGTCTAAAGCTTCCTGCAAATTATCAATTCCATAAACAGGCAAAGAAGTAATGATAGCTGCTTCCCGGGCATTACTTATGGGTAATATGAGACCCTTAAATTTTTCCTTGGCTGTCATCACGGCAATGGGTAGGGCGCCTTTAATCGGTCGCAGAGTTCCATCTAATGACAACTCTCCAATAATAAGATAGTCTTCAATCTGGGGTAGATATACTTGTTTTGATCCAGCCAATATGCCAATGGCTATAGGTAAATCATAGGCTGACCCTTCTTTGCGAAGATCCGCTGGTGCCAGATTCACTACTATCTTCATCCGAGGCATTTCGTAACCCATATTTTTCAATGCTGACTCTATTCGATGCTGGCCTTCTTTTACTGCATTATCAGGAAGGCCCACTAAAAAATAAAATTGTTTACCTGGTGCTGTGACGCCACCTGCATTTACTTCAATGGTAATAGGCCTGGCATCTACGCCATGAACTGCCCCTGCGTGTGTTTTAACCAACATATCAGACGATGATAAGGATTTTTGTATGAAGATATTTGATTTTTATTAAATTTTGTTTAGTATCAGGATCGGTTTTAACATTAATACTTAATTAAAACTAATTTAAAATTAAACATAATTTAAATCTATAATGTACACATTTTAATAGCTTTAATTCTGTAAATACTTTATATGAATAATTTATTATCAAATGTTATCGTTATTGCAAGATTAAATCATTATCTTAGGGAGTCGAAACCTTAAATCAAATTTTTAACCTAGCCTGATTATGAAAAATTTTATGCAGAAAACTGTAGACACCGTTTCTTTGGATAAAAACGCCAAAGACAGTGTAAAACACTATATGGCAACTCAATTGATCACCTTTAAGCCTGATTCGGATATCAGCGATGTGGTGAATACGTTATTAGATAAGCATATCACGGGTGCTGCTGTATTGAATGATCATAAAGAGGTTGTGGGTATCATAGATGACAAGACTTGTCTCAAGTTATTGGTAGGCTCTGAGTATTATAATAGCCCTGTTACCAACCAACCTGTCAGCAATTATATGGATGATGTAATGATGACCGTTTCTGAACACACCAGTATAAGTGAAGCAGCCAACATTTTTTTAGAAACCAAATACAAAAGATTGTTGGTAGTGGATGATGCTGGAAAATTAGTTGGCCAAATCAGTCGTCGCGATGTACTAAGGGCTGTAAGAGATATCAATACCATCAGTTGGAATAGGTAGTTTTCTGTTTACATTTCTACAAAATCAAGATCTTTTCCATAGGTCTCTTCTAAATTGAAGGAGGCAATGATGGCAATCACCATTATTATAATTCCAGTGATACATGCTCCTCTAATATAATTACCTGACCAGTCTCGTAATGCTTTAAACAAAAGAATTAATAGTGGAAGTGAACCACGTACAAAATTAGAGACACTGATAGTGGCTGTAGCTCTGAGATTGGTACCAAACTGCTCAATAGCTGAAGTAAGGTATATAACATTGAATCCTGCTCCAAAACCTAATCCACAAATAATAAAATAAAACCAGCCACTACTCATATCTCTTTGCAAAAAGAAAAGAATCAAAAACAGTATGCTTATTCCATAAAATATATACAAAGTCTTTTTCCTGCTTTTCAATCTTTCGCACAGCCAACCAACGATATAATCTCCTAAGGCAACGGCCAGGTAAAAATACATTACGGACTTCCCCGGATCTATATCTTCTATCCCGAATGCCTTTCCAAACTGGTCAGAAAAAGTAACCAGTATACCGATAACATACCATACAGGAAGCCCTATTAAAATACATGAAATTAAGCGGACAAATCGTTTTCTATTTGTAAAAAACATAAAGAAATTACCCTTTTTTACATTTTCATTCCTCATTACTTTATATAGAGAACTTTCCTGCACCTGCATTCTCATCAGTAATAATGCAAGACCCATGACACCACCTATAAAATAGGCTGATCTCCAATCGAAAAAGCTTTTTACACCAAAGGCAAATACAGCCCCTAAAACACCAAATCCGGCAATAAAACCTGCAGCCATACTTCGTTTTTCTTTGGGTAATTGTTCGCTCACCAAAGTTACTCCAGCGCCAAGTTCTCCAGCTAATCCGAGGCCGGCTAGAAAGCGAAGTACCAGGTATTGATCCACATTTTGAACAAATCCATTGAGAATATTGGCTATGGAATACAATAATATAGATCCGAATAATACTTTCAACCTACCTTTTTTATCACCCAGGATTCCAAATAATACACCACCGATCAGCATACCCACCATTTGAGTACTTATTAGTAACTCACCTTTTGACAAGATTTGAGCTTCATCCAGACCGAGAGCTGAAAGACTGGGCTTGCGAATAATGGCAAACAATAATAGATCATATACATCTACAAAAAAACCAAGAGCGCTTACTATTACTGAAAGTTTAAAATAAAAATGTGTGCGAATACTCATTCTGAAAGAAGAAAGGTATAAAGAAAAATCAACTCCAATTTTTGATTTTCTATTAGGAAATAGCAAGCTTCCATTAGATAATAATATTTTTACCTTAGCTACAAATCATATGATTCGTTTTTATTATCAATACCCAAAGTTCAAACTAAAGCAAGCTAGAAAAATAAAGCTATGGATCAATTCTGTAGCAGGTGGTGAAAATAAAAAGATAGATTATGCACACTACATTTTTGTAAGTGACCAATACTTATTAGAATTAAACAAATCTGCATTACAACATGATTATTTTACAGATATCATTACATTTCCATACGCTTATGATCCGGTGCAATGTGAAATCTATATTAGTATCGATAGAGTAAAAGATCATGCCCTATTATACCAGCATAGTTGTGAAAAAGAGCTACACCGCGTAATGGTACATGGCATGCTGCATATGTGCGGCTACGATGATACATCAAAAGCTAAAAAGATCAAAATGACTACCAGAGAAGACTATTGGTTAAAACAATTTGACCTATCATGAGAAAAATAATTTACGGAATAATTCTAATCGCCATTATAGGAGCTTGCAAAACAAGCTACTTTGCCTCCGATGGAAAATCATTTGCTACCTATACCGATACATTAGATACCAGTACCCGACTGATTGAATTTCAAGTAAAACAAGTATTTCATCCCTCAGAGGATATCTACGCTTCCAATCAATTTGATGGAGCCCGGTTAAATAATTTTCAAGCCATCAATGACAGCGTGTTTCAGGCAGATTGTTTCCCTGAAAATCAACCTATAAATCCAAGCCCCTGGTATGCTTTTAAAATCTGGTCTACCCAACCCAGGCAAATACAAGTAAATTTTAATTTTGGCGATTTTTCTTCACGGTACATTCCCAAAGTAAGCCTGGATGGATCTCACTGGACTACGATAGATTCGAACATGATGGATACTACTAATTCTAATTTGAGCATACTGTTGAATGTATCTCCCGATACACTTTGGATCTCTGCACAGGAATTATTTACTGAAAAGGACTTAGTTCATTGGATGGTTTCACTTTCACAGGAAAGCAAAAAATGGGTAAATTTTGGCATCGCTGGTAAAAGCACTTTAAGTAGAAATTTTTATTATATGCACATTGGTAAAAAAACTGCTGAGCACAAAGATTTAATAGTTTTGCTCAGCCGCCAACATCCGCCAGAAGTTACCGGTGAGTTTGCACTACAAGCATTTATTCGTGGATTACTGGATACCAATAAATTGCAACGAAAATTTTTCAGAAAATACGATGTATTAGTCTTTCCTATGATGAATCCTGATGGGGTAGCATTAGGACATTGGAGGCATAATGCCGGTGGCATAGATCTCAACCGGGACTGGGCAGTATACCATCAGCAGGAGACAAAATTGGTCACCGACTTTATCAAAAACTATCAAAAGACTAAAAAAGATCAGGTGGTTTTAGGTCTTGATTTTCACTCCACCTGGTACGATATCTACTATACCAATCTTACTGACAGTAGCTCGGTGCTGCCAAATTTTACTAAAGAATGGATAGCATCTATAAAACAAGGCCTGGAACATTATGATCCTCGTGTAGCTGCATCCAACATGAGGCAACCTGTTTCTAAAAATTGGTTTTATGTAAATTACAAAGCGGTAGGTATTACCTATGAAATAGGCGATGATACCGATCGCGATTTTATTGAAAAAAAGGGGATCTTGTCTGCTAAGGAGTTGATTCGAATATTGGTGGATGGGAAGAGTCGGTGATTTTAATTATGACTTTTCCGCAAGCTTCATACTTTGATTTTCTGGTCTTTTGATATTTATTTCCAACTCACACATTCCATTTTCCACTCCAAGCCTTAACTCTTTCATTTCGAATAGTCGGAACCTGATAATGTATCCACAAATGGCCTTCCTAAACCTGGGCCAAATGTTGCCAAAAGATGCGTCCTTTCAAATATTGAAAATTATAACTCTCAGGATCTAGTTCATATCTTGAAATCACTTCGCCCTAGCCAATAAATCATTCCTACTGATCACTGCCGTACGCCCCAATATTTTTCCATTTTCTACCACTACAAAGCGCAGGGTAACATCGCCTTCGGGTATAGTAATAGGGTCTTTGTATTTAGGAGAAAATGCATCTGGAAATGTATTGTCAATCGTATAATGAATTTCACCACCCGGCATTTCCGTAGTCAAGGTACATTTCAATACATCGCCTTGCTTTGAAGTAGTCGCCATGGCATCATATAATGACCTGGAAATATTCCAATTCAATTTATCAAATAATGCAAAATGATATTGCGTGCGATCTACAAAATTGTTCCAGTCTTTTTTATCTGCAGGGCTCCAAAAAGTTTCAGCTAATGAGAACGCTCTTGGATAAGTCATGTAAAAAACATGTCGAAGTGTAGGCGTTTTTTCAGACCAGAGGTTACCCTGGCCACCTAGAACATATTTAGAGTCAACCTCTGCGGGAGCTGGCTCAAAAGAATATGTTTTTTTCAACGTTAAAGATGCATAAATTGGAAACTCCAGTGACCGGTCACCCTGCATATAATCGATATAAGCAAAAGTAGAAGGTGTCATCACTACATTATGTCCCATTTTGGCGGCTTCTATGCCTCCTTTCATTCCTCTCCAACTCATTACGGTAGCATCAGGCGCCAAACCCCCTTCCAGGATCTCATCCCATCCCAGTAATTTTTTGCCTTTTGATTTGAGTATTTTCTCGCAACGACTGATAAAATAACTCTGTAGTTCATGAATGTCTTTCATTCCTTTCTCAGCCATGAGTGCTTTGCATGATTCATCCGCTTCCCAATATCCGTGGTAGCATTCATCACCACCTACATGTACATACTGACTGGGAAACAGCTGAGCTACTTCAGTAAAGATTTTATCCAGGTATTCGTACACTTGTTCATTAGAGGGATCTAACGTATTATCAACCAGCATTTTGAATTTTCCATTACCAAACCATTCTGCAAAATTGGTACCCGGGTTTACATATACTTTTTCGTGTGTACAGGAAAGTTCAGGGTACGCCGCCAATAGAGCCATGGAATGACCGGGAACATCTATTTCAGGAACAATAGTAATGTGTTTTGCTGCTGCATAATTTACAAGATCTTTGACTTGCTCGTGCGTATAAAAACCGCCAATAGGGGTTGGTTCACCATCCTTTACTGGTGCCCGATCCCCAAAAGTACCGAATCGCTCTACCCGCCACGCACCTACTGAAGTAAGCCTGGGTAGTGACTTTATCTCCACTCTCCATCCATTGTCATCTGTGAGGTGCATATGTAATGTATTGAATTTATACATGGACATAGCATCGATATATTGCTTTACCTCATCGACAGTAAAGAAATGTCTGCTCACATCGAGCATCAGGCCACGCCATCCAAATCTTGGCTGATCAATGATCTCACAAGCTGGAATGGGATAAGCACCGTTAGTTGCATTTATAGGAATCAACTGTGCAAAAGATTGGATACCATAAAATAAACCAGCGGCATTATTGGCTTTGATATTAACCAACGAAGGCGAAACAGACAATTGATAACCTTCATTACCAATAGCAGGATTATTTACTATCTCCAGTTTTATAGTATTGCTGACAGCATTTTTTTGAACCAGTTTTAAGCTTTTCACCAGTGGATGATTGATAAGCTGGTTCGCTAAGGTGATTAACTCCTGCGTTTTTTGAGGAATCGATATCCCTGTACCTGATTTAAGAATAAACCTTCCAGTGCCTGTTTTATAGCTACCGGGCACAGGAATGATATTATTAAATTTAGAGACTTGTGCGGAAGTAAAAGAAATGGTGAGTGCCAGAAACAGTATTACGAAGTATTTCATCAATAAAATTTTATTTAGCTTCAAAAATAGTATAATTCGGATTGAAGTAGTATAGCTATATTAGATGAATAAATTTATAGTCATGGTTTCCACTGTTCTCATCATTATTATTGCACTCCTTCATTTGTATTTTTTATACCTGGAGATGTTTGCCTGGGAGACAGCTGGTAAAAAAGCATTTAAAGGCGCAATGCCAGATGAGATGTTTAAACCAACAAAGACTTTAGCCGCCAATCAAGGTCTGTACAATGGATTCTTAGCTGCGGGATTAGTTTGGTCATTATTTATTAAAGACGAATCCTGGCATGCTCATGTGGCGACTTTTTTCCTGGTTTGCATTACTGTTGCAGGTATATATGGGGCCTTGACTGCCAGCAAGAAGATATTTTTTATTCAGGCATTACCCGCTATTTTAGCTTTGACCTTTCTACTATGGAAATAAATTTAGCTTTTAATTTTCATCAATGCCACATAGGTTTCTATTCCATTCCATAGATTTTGAATTCTGATATTTTCATTTTCGGCATGTTGATTATTATCATGGTTGGCAATGGGCACCGTAATAGTTGGAGTGTTTAAGTGTTTTTCAAAAAGATAAAGAGGCAAACTTCCACCAAGAGTTGGCATGAGTACTACCTGGTCTTTAGTAGTTGACTGTACAGCTTGTATTACATCCCGGGCTATCGGTAAATCCATTTTAGTTCGTTGTGCATTATATCCATTTCCAGTAGATACCATAGCTATCAAAGGGTATTTGTTGCGTTCCTCATCAGTAGGTTCATGATCCGTGACATAATATCCTTTTGATTTAATATGATCTATTACTTTTTGTACTTGTCTTTTCGCATCATTTCCCAATACCAGTCTCAGATCAAGGTTAGCTATGGCATAGGTCGGTATTACATTGGCAGCAAGCTTTCCAACATTGGCACTGGACATTCCATTGATATTCAGAGAAGGCAAATTGATGAGTTCACTCAGTGATTTTCCCCCTCCTTCTGGCTTTATAAAGCCCAGTTCTTTTTTCATCTGATCATCCACTGAAGGTACTTTTGCTAATGCAGCCCGCTCTGTATTTGTCAATGGAGTCACATCATCGTAGAATCCTTTAATAGTAACACGACCATCATCATTTTTCATGGATGCCAAAAGTCTCACCAAATTCATCGCAGGATTAGGGGCCCAATTTCCATAGTGCCCACTGTGTAAGGGTCGCTTAGAAGCAAAGATCGTTATTTGCATATTTACATCTCCCCGTACGCCAAATACTACTTGTTTTAATCCGGATTGGTGTACAGGGCCATCACATATAATCCAAAGATCTGATTTCAAGTTGTCTTTATTTTTTTCCAATATTTCATCGAGATGAACAGATCCTGCTTCCTCTTCGCCTTCAAAAAAGAACTTGAGATTTACTGACGGTTTTTCTCCTAATTTATACAAAATGTCATAGGCTGAAAGTATGGAAAATACCCCGGCCTTATCATCAGATGTACTCCTGCCATATATTCGCCATTCTGGATTTATTTTATCATTACCAGCTGGCATCGGAATTATTTTTCCTCCCTTTTCGAGTGAGGCATTCATAAAAACTGATTTAAAAGGTTCTATTCCTTCGGCCCATTGTCCTGGATTTACCGGCTGCCCGTCGTAATGTGCGTAGAAAATGATGGTCTTCTGAGCATTTGGCACATTTACTTCTCCAAATATTACCGGAGGAGTGTTTATCGATTTTCCAGTTAATCGGCTAGTCTTTATACCTCGTGATTCCATCATTTTTATGATATAATCTGCCGTTGCCCGAATGCCGGCGGTATCATTTACTACATTAGGAATAGACACCAACCCCATGAACTCATGAAGCAATTCATGTTCATGGTTTTCTCTATAGGTTCTGGTTTGGTTAATCAAATCTGACTGACCATACATACCCATTGAAATTAGAAGGCAAAAAACCGATAAAAAATTCTTCATTTTTACGCAATTAAATACTTTACAAAGCTAGGTATTAAAAATTACCCATTGGGATAATGCCCAGGATCAGTCAGATCAATATCTTTCCAAAAAAAAAATGAAAAAATCAAATGAAAAAATGAGTGTTTCTGTAAGAATCCTATATTTCATGCAGTAGGCTTATATTTGCGCCGCAATCCCGTCCCAAAAACTGGTATTTTATATAATTTCAAAAATTTAAAGGCAGATCCTAATATGCATGTATTGAAATTTGGTGGTTCGAGTGTAGGCACTCCTGAGCGAATAGAGGGAGTGATCAAAATATTGGCCGACTATCACAAAAAAAAGATTGGTTTCACTGTAGTATTCTCCGCATTTAATGGAATTACCAATAGCCTGATAGATATGGCTCTAACAGCTTCTAAGGGCGACGGGGCTTATATGGATTTATGGGCTGCGTTTCACCATAGACATCTTGAGGCCATTGATACTTTAATTCTTGGCAAAAGAAAGAATACCGTACTCAAGGCTTTTATTGAAATGTCAGAGACTTTAAAAAACCTACTACAAGGGACTTTTTTGGTAATGGAAGCCTCGCCGCGTACCATGGACTATGTGCTAAGCTTTGGTGAAAGAGCCTCTAGCATGATCATCACAGAAGCGATGAATGAAAGAGGACTTACATCTGAATACGTGGATGCCCGGGAAATCATTAAAACGGATAAGAATTTTGGCGCTGCAAGAGTAGATTTTCCTACTACTTACAAACTAATAAAATCAAAATACAAATCTACCAGGTCGATAAAAGTAGTGACCGGCTTTATTAGTAGTGCCAAAGGTGGGCTCACTACTACTTTAGGCAGGGGTGGTTCAGACTATACGGCTTCCTTGTTAGGTGCAGGATTAAAGGCTGAATGCATCGAAATTTGGACTGATGTAGACGGTGTATTAACCGCTGATCCAAGACTAGTAGCCAAAGCCTTCACTATCCCCAAGCTCTCCTATGTGGAAGCCATGGAAATGTCACATTTTGGGGCTAAAGTGATCTATCCACCCACTATCAAGCCGGCGATGGATCTAGGGATTCCCATTTATATAAAAAATACATTTAACCCGGGTTTTGCGGGTTCTATGATCACTAAAGAAAAAGTAAAGCATAGCCATCCAGTCACTGGTATCTCTTCTATCAGTAATGTTTCCTTACTTACTTTGCAGGGAAGTGGGCTGTTTGGTGTACCCGGGGTGGCAGGAAGATTGTTCGAATCACTTGCTGCAAGGAAAGTAAATGTAATGCTGATCACACAAGGATCTTCTGAGTCCTCCATAAGTTTTGCTGTCAGACCGGAAGATGCATCATTGGCCAAAGAAGAGATAGATAATGCCTTCAGCAGGGAAATTCAAGCAAACACCGTAGAGCCCATCATTACCGAAAATGATTTATCAGTAGTAGCATTAATAGGTGAAAACATGAGGTTAACACCAGGCATTGCAGGAAGAATGTTTAGTGCTTTGGGGAAAAATGGTGTAAATGTAGTAGCCATTGCTCAGGGTTCCTCCGAGTTGAATATTTCTGCAGTCATCAATCGAGCTGACGAAGCCAAGGCCCTGAATGCTTTGCATGAAGGATTGTTCCTTTCCGAGATAAAAGTGTTGAATGTATTTATGATCGGCTGTGGGCTGATCGGAGGTACGCTGATAAAACAACTGAAGGCGCAGGCTGAATATTTATATAAATCAAAAGACCTCGAAATCAGGCTAGTAGGATTGGCTAATAGTCGCAAAATGCTATTTGACTCAAAAGGTATTTCCCTGGAAAACTGGAAAGAAAATCTAGATAAAAATGGAAAACCAATGAAATTGGCCAAATATATAGATCAAATGAAAAGTCTCAATTTGGTAAACTCGATTTTCATTGACAATACCGCCTCAGCGGATGTAGCTTCCAAATATGAAAAGATCTTAGATGCCAGCATCAGTATTTCCACGCCCAATAAAATCGCTGCCTCCAGTACCTATCGCATGTATAAAAAATTAAAAGATATAGCTGACCTTAGAGGTGTACAATTTCAGTATGAGACAAATGTGGGTGCGGGCCTTCCTGTACTTTCCACTTTGAAAAACCTAATGGTCTCCGGTGATCGGATCATCAAAATCGAAGGCGTGCTTTCAGGATCTTTATCTTTTATTTTCAATAAATTTAGTTCAAAAGTAAAATTTTCAGATTTAGTAAAAGAAGCCCGCGTGCAGGGTTATACCGAGCCCGATCCAAGGGATGATCTGTCACTAAAAGATATTAGCAGGAAGATATGTATTCTCGCTCGGGAAGCTGGCTTACAGACTAATCTGGAAGATGTAGTATTGGAGAAAATATTATCAGACAAAGCTACAAATGCGAAATCAGTAGATGACTTCCTCCAGGTACTCGAAAGCGATGAAGAAAAGTATACTGCCATGATCAAAAAAGCAGAAAGTAGTAAAGCTAAGATCAGGGTTATTGCAAAAGTAGAACTTGGAAAACCAGTAACTGTAGGTTTACAAGAGGTAGGACCAGACAATCCATTTTCTCAGTTAGGTGGCAGTGATAATATGATCGTATTTACTACTGAAAGATATCATGAAAGGCCCTTAGTAATTAGAGGCCCTGGCGCAGGCGCTGAAGTGACGGCTGCCGGAATATTCGCAGAAATTATTACAATCGGAGATTATTTATCAGGTTATGGGTATTGAAACAAAAAAAGCATTTGCACCAGCTACGGTGTCAAATATATGTGTTGGCTTCGATGTATTGGGGTTTGCTATAGAAGCTCCGGGAGATGAGGTAATTGCAAGTATATCTTCTACTCCGGGCGCCAGCATTCTGAAGGTAAATCATGATAAAATCCCTATGGATCCTGCTCTGAATACAGCATCGGTAGCTGTGCAGGCGATGCTGGATGCCCTGGGAGAAAAATCTATTGGCATTGGCCTTGAGATAATCAAAAAAATGCCGGTCGGGACGGGTATGGGATCCAGTGCGGCCAGCGCGGCAGCAGCATTAGTAGCAGCCAATAGCCTGCTGGGCGATCCCTTTCGAAAAACCGATCTGTTGGAGTTTGCTGTGAAAGGAGAGCAAGCCGCAGATGGAGCCGTTCATGCAGATAATGTGGCACCATCGCTATTGGGCGGGATGGTTTTGATCAGATCATTGTCTCCAGGCGATGTAATCCAATTGCCCGTACCGTCAGATTTATATTGCGCACTATTGTTTCCACATATTACTATTCTTACAAAGGACGCCCGCGGTATTCTCAAAGAAGAGATACCGATGAAATTATTCAATCAACAGGTTGCCAATATGGGAGCATTCATTGCGGCATTATACAGGCAAGACTGGGAAATGATGTCAAGGGCATTAGTAGATGTAGTCATCGAACCGCAGCGAGCCAGATTAATTCCATTTCTCGACCAGGTAAAAAAAGCAGCTTATGGAGCAGGCGCAATTACGAGCTCGATTTCCGGAGCAGGTCCGGCTATATTTTCATTGGCAAAAGGTAAAGAGAATATTGAAAAGGTCGCAGCTGCCATTAATGATGTTATGAATGAATTAAAAATTCCCCATGACATGCATGTATCAAGAATTAATATGAAAGGAAGTGTATTATTAGAGGGAAGGTAACATACTTAGAATTCGTATCTTGATTGCATAAATTATAAGATACATATGCCTATCAATCGAAGAAATTTTATAAATCTAAGTGCTATCACCGCGAGTACTGGAATATTAGTCGCTACCAATGCGTGCGCAGGAAATACGGATATAAAAGAGAAAACCTGGCGGGATAATATTCAATCACTTACTGCCGATGTAAAGCCAATTACTGTAGAGGAAAGGCTAAATCGAATTGCCAAAGCCCAAAAATTCATGAAAGAAAATAATGTAGTAGCCATCATTCTCGATTCGGGGACTACTATGAATTATTTTACCAGCATCAGGTGGGGACAGAGTGAACGACCATTATTGGTAGTGATCCCCGTAGGTGGTAATGTCAGTTATATCTGCCCGGCATTTGAGGAGGATCGATTTAGAGAGCGAATCAAGATGGAAGGAAAAGTATACCCATGGCAGGAAGATGAAAGCCCTTATGCAAAAGTATTGCAAGCCCTTTCTGACTCAAATATTAAATCCGGAAAAATAGGAATAGAAGAAAGGGTACGGTTTTTTATTTATGATGGTATAAAAAGACTTGCACCTCAATTTGATTTTGTCAGTGCGGATCCTATTTCTGCCAAATGCAGGATGATCAAATCTCCCAATGAAATTGCATTAATGCAAAAAGCAAGTGATATCACCGTAGAGGCCATCAAAGTGGGCATTAGTCAATTGAAAGAAGGGATGTCTCCCGTCGATGTAAGCAGTATCATAGGCGAAGCTCATGGACTATATGGTGGTTCGCCAGATTTTGGATTGGTATTATTTGGTGAGGCCTCTGCACTTCCGCACGGCACTACCAAGCCTCAGACTTTAAAAAAAGGTGATATTGTATTGATGGACTGTGGATGTACAGTACAAGGCTATTGTTCTGATATTACCCGTACCGTTGTGTTTGGTGCTCCACCTACGCCAAGGCAATTAGAGGTTTGGAATCTGGAACAAAAGTCACAAGCTGCCGGATTTGCAGTAGCAAAAAATGGAAATCCTTGTGAATTAGTAGATCAAGCCTCCCGAAAGGTGATCACCGATGCAGGTTTCGGTCCTGATTATAAATTGCCCGGTCTGCCTCATCGCACCGGTCATGGAATTGGACTGGATGGTCATGAATGGGGAAACATGGTGCGTGGAAATAAGGAAATACTGGAGCCGGGTATGTGCTTTAGCATTGAACCGACTATTGCTATTCCAGGAGAATTTGGTGTACGCATGGAAGACTGTGTATACATGACTGAGCAAGGTCCAAAATGGTTTTCACCTACAGCAGTAGCGATTGATAAGCCTTTTGGATAGATCCTTTAATAAAAAGATGATAGTATTTATACCAGCGGGATTAATATTTCGTTCACTGTCGTTTAAAAAATTCCCAAGCTGTCAGATACACATTTATGTCCTGACTTGTCCGAATTAGTGCGGTGAGGCCAATTTGGAGATTAATTTTTGCAGGTCAGGTGGAATTAAAGTTCTTATTCTGATTTCCTTATTGTTGATTTTGTTGAGTAGTCGTGCATCAGTAACCTTCTTACACT